>NZ_JAESLN010000029.1:0-155943 GCF_017892645.1 Staphylococcus sp. GDY8P54P
CAATTATACGGACTTTATCTGAAGTAAGTACTTTTTCTCTCAGTCTTTAGTCCAAAATCTTATTTATCTATGGCACTTTATAATTTTAATGTGCTATTATTATAAAATGAAAATGAATAAACTATAATCCATATTATGAAAGTAGGTTAATTATGATATTGCTTGAATTGATAAAAGGAATCATTCTAGGAATTGTCGAAGGATTAACTGAGTTTGCACCTGTATCTTCTACTGGACATATGATTCTTGTAGATGATATGTGGTTAAAATCAACTCAATTTTTAGGTTCAGAATCTGCGTTTACCTTTAAAATTGTAATTCAACTCGGTTCTGTATTCGCAGGTGCCTGGGTATTCCGTGAACGTTATTTTGAAATGTTACATATAGGGAAATATAGATCTGAACCTATCGATGGCATCGGTCAAAAACCTAAACGCTTAAACTTACTACATATTATCGTTGGTATGATTCCAGCAGGTATACTTGGTTTAATGTTTGATGATGTTATTGAAAAATATTTATTTAGTGTCCCAACAGTCATGATTGGATTATTTATCGGTGCAATATATATGATTATTGCAGATATATACAGTAAAAAAGTTACGAATCCACAAACTGTAGACCAAATTAATTATTTCCAAGCTTTTGTAATTGGTTTATCCCAAGCTATCGCTATGTGGCCTGGTTTCAGTAGATCTGGTTCTACAATTTCTACAGGTGTGCTCATGAAAATGAACCATAAATCTGCTTCTGATTTCACATTTATTATGGCAGTTCCTGTAATGTTAGCAGCAAGTGGTTTATCTCTAGTCAAAAACTTTGAATATATTCATTTAAATCACATCGGTTTTTACTTCCTAGGGTTTATCACAGCATTTATCGTTGGTTTAATTGCCATTAAAACATTCTTATTCTTAATTAGTAAAATAAAATTGATTCCATTTGCTATTTATAGAATTATATTAGTCATTATTATTGCAATCCTTTACTTTGGTTTTGGTATAGGTCAAGGAATCAGTGGACAATAAAACAGTTAGAGGCTGAGACAAGTAATTTGTCCAGCCTCTTCTTAAATTTCATGTCTAAAATTGCAGAAATAATTTCCATGAAAGTACGTGTATTTACCGTTTATTATGATGTATTATGGGGTAATAAGTAGATAGTATAAAATTATTGGAGGCAACGAGTATGGACAAAAAGCAATTAATTAAAACAATCATCACAGTAGCGCCTGTGTTTTTAGTACCGTTAATCGTTGAACGTAAACGTATTAAAGATCATCCAGATGTTAAAAAAGCTAGTGATGCAACTGCTAAAGCTTCAAAAACCGTAGCAAACAAATCTGTTCAAATTAAAGATACAGTAGTAGATAAATCTGCAAATGCAAAAGATTATGTTATTGATAAAAAACATAATATGGATCAAAAACGTGAATTAAAACGTATTGCTAAAGAACATGATCCTGCTTACATTGAGAAAAAAGGCGAAAAACTTGAAAAAGAGAATCGTAAAGAAGCAGACAAAATGAAGAAGAAATTACAAAAAAATATTGATAAACGCCACAATGAAGAAGAAAAAAAACGTCAAGATAATGAAAAACAACGCATTCAATCTATGAAAAAATCTAATAAACATATGGAAAAAGTTGGCATGACACCAGGAAAATTAGACAAAGAGACAGAACAAAAAGGCGAAAAGCTAGAAAAAGAAAACCGCAAAGAAATAAATAAATTCAATAAAAAATTACAAAAAAATATTGATAAACGTCATAAAGAAGAAGACAAAGCTCGCGAAAAAAATAAAAAAGACCGTTTAGCGGAGTTCAAAAAATACAAAAATTATGTTGCTAAAAGCATTGTAAAGCAAAACAATGAAGAAAAAGGTAAATAATTATTATGACTCAAGTCATCATTGATGGAGATGCTTGTCCTGTTACCAATTCTGTTGTTGAATTGACAAAAGGGACAAGCATCTTTGCTACCATTGTCCGAAGCTTTAGTCATTTTTCTTCAAAAATGCAACCTGATCACGTCAATGTCATTTATGTTGATGATGGCCCGGATGCAGTCGACTATAAAATTGTTAAAATCACGCGATCAGAAGATATTGTAATAACACAGGATTATGGACTTGCAAGTTTATTATTAAACAAAGCTAAAGTTGTGATGCACCATAAAGGATTTATATTTGATCAAAATAATATCAACACTTTGTTAGAACAACGACATGCGAGTGCACAATTTCGAAAAAGTGGCGGGCGCACTAAAGGCCCATCTTCTTTTACAACAGATGACATTGCGATATTTGAACAAAAATTTTTGTCTATAATTAATGATGTGTCATTATTTACGGAGGAATAAAGTATGAAAAAAATTGCTGTTTATTGCGGTGCTAGTAAAGGTAAAGATGAATCTTACATGAAACAAGCTTACCAATTAGGCACTTATATGGCTAAACATAACTATGAATTAGTATTTGGTGCTGGTTCTGTTGGAATTATGGGAGCTATTCAAGATGGCGTATTAGATCACGGAGGTAGTGCTATTGGCGTGATGCCAAATATGTTAAATGAACGAGAAATTACTAGTACGAGACTAAGCGAACTCATTTTAGTTGATTCTATGCATGAAAGAAAAAACAAAATGGCAGAATTGGCAGATGCGTTTGTCATGGCTCCAGGAGGCGCTGGTTCTTTAGAAGAATTCTTTGAAATGTATAGTTGGTCGCAAATCGGTATTCATGAAAAACCAATCGCTATCTATAATATCAACGGCTTTTTTGAGCCTTTGCAAACATTGATTGACCATATGATTCATGAAGGCTTTATCGATAAAAAATATCAATCGCTGGCACCGCTATGTAACAATCCTGAAGCACTGTTCGAAGCGATTCATAACTATGAACCATTAGGTATTAGAAGTTACGACTAAATTTTAAAAGCAGAGATATGTGTGCACTACAAATGCCACTACCTCTGCTTTTCTTATGCTTAAACTAGTATTGCCAGTAATTGTTTTAATATTATTAATGCAACAATCACAATAATTATTGCTGAAAATTTATTTAATATTAAAATATATTTGCCTCTTTTATCAATATTACCTACGACTTTACCTGCAATTGCCAAAAATATAAACCAGATCCAAGAAACAGCAATTGTCGTCATCGTAAAAACCATTTTATCCACGCCTTCATATATTGCTGCATTCGTTCCTATAACACCAATAGTATCCATAATTGCATGAGGATTTAATAATGAGACTGACATGGCAAATCCAATTTGCTTTCGCGCGGACATTGATTGATAACGTTCAAGCGTTTGTGGTTTTTCATGCCATAATGACCAAGCCATGTAACTAAGAAAGATAAAGCCGACACAATAAATTACGATTTGTAACATCGGTAGTGATAGTAATAAGACTGACACCCCTAATACAGCTAATACTATTAATAATGTATCACATAACCCTGCAGCTATAATTACTGGTATAGTCTTAATTAATTGTTTTTGGTTTGCTCCTTGGTTAAATACAAATACATTTTGTGCGCCTAAAGGTAAGATTAAACCCAAAGCTAAAAACAAACCATGAATCATTGGTTGCAACATATTATCTCCTCTTTTTTCAAAACTAAATTATCATTAAACCGTACCAGTTTTCACTCAAACTTAACTAACGCAAAAATATAATATTCATAATAAATAAGAATTATTTATCATTATGTATTTATTGACGCATGATACGTGTGCAGTCAATAAATGAATGAATCCTATACACTAACCATAAGCATTAAATATTCAAATATGAGTTACGACCATTTTTCTATATATAATCATGATACAATATATTTAATTGATTTTTACCAACCAGTTATAATTTTAAAAACCCACCAATTACTTAAAGGAGATTTAGCATGTTCATGCCAAAATATAAAGCAATTATTGATGATATACTTTCGAAGATTAAAAATGGTGATTTAGAAGCAGGTATGAAATTACCTTCTCAGAGAAATTTGGCAGCTCAATATCGCGTCAATCGTTCAACTGTTATTCAGTCCTTAGAAATACTACAAAGTTATGGAATTTTAGAAAGCAAAGCACGTAAAGGGTTTTACGTTTCAAAAAGTAATTGGAATACTTATATTAATCAAAATATGAATTGGCATGACTACATTAAAAATAGCGCTTCTAAAAATAATCAATACTTTATACAACGAATTAACGAATTAGAATTCGATGCGCATATCTTACGTTTAAGTACTGGTGAACTCAGTCCACAATTAATCCCAAACAAGCAATTTCAAGATATTTTTTCAAAACAAACGACTACTGCGCTTAAAACTAATTATGAACACCCCTTAGGTAATTTAAATTTAAGAAAAGCAATTGTAAATCATGTTAAAAAATTGGGGATTGAATGTGATGAAGCAAACATTTGCGTCACTTCAGGTGCATTGCAAGGATTAAAACTCATCGCTGATGGTTTACTGATTCCAAATTCAAAGATAATTATAGAAACGCCCTCATATATAAATTCTGTGCATACATGGCATAACATTCGAGCAGATCTTAGGTTTTTGACAATATCTAAAATCAAACAACAAATTAACACTATTTTCAATGCTAAAACACTATATAAAAATAGCATTTTTTATTGTATACCGACTTTACATAACCCTACACAACACGCATATACGCAAACAGAAAAATATAAATTAATTCAACAATGCCAACAAACAGGAATCCCTATAGTAGAAGATGACGTTTATGGCGACTTGTGGTTCGAAGGAGATCGTCCTCAACCTTTAAAGTCATTAGAAGAGAATGATAATATCCTATATATTAGTAGTTTATCTAAAACGGTAAGCCCTGGTTTAAGGGTAGGATGGATTATAGGTAAACCATCAGTTGTTATGCACTTAGCGGATTTGAAAATGCAAAATGATTATGGTGCCAGTTCATTATCACAATTTATCGCAACTGAATGGCTAAATAACTCTTTTTACCATGAGCAACATTTAAATTATTTAAAACAAGCACTTATAGAGAGACGTGATAAATTTTTAGCATCTTTAAATCAACATTTTCAAGATTTAGGTACTTGGTCCATACCTAAAGGTTCTTATTATATTTGGTTCAAATTAAATGTACCAATAAACATGAAAGTACTGTTCGATTTAGCGATACAAAATCAAATTTTAATTAATCCAGGCGAAATTTATGATAAAAACGCACAATATCATATAAGATTTTCTTATTCCTATATAAACATTGAAGATATAGAATTCGCATTACAAAAATTAAGCCAACTTATTAAAAAACTAACATCAAGCAAAACACTTTAAAACACAGTCACCATACCGCTTTTATGTCATGCTGACGCCTAGGGAAATGATATGAATGAGAGACTAATGGCTTGAATCACATTCCCAGGCAGGCATGGACGATACAAAATCATAGTAAACAAAAAGACTAATCCATATATTAAAAATTGGATTAGTCTTCTTCATAAGAATAGGATTTATACCCCATTACTTATTTACAATTTTATTTTGCTTGTTTTGTTAAATTTTTATAATATCTAACATGTCTTTTAAGTGGATGATACTTACTTAATTCTGGATATTCAAAGAAATCATATAATTTCATACCTATTTTTTCCATAACCTTACGTGAAGGTTCATTATTTTCTGAAGTAAATGCATAGACCTCGTTAATCCCCAGCTGTTTTGCATATTCGAGTACCGCTTCTGCACCTTCAGTAGCGAAACCATTCCCCCACACTTCGGGGATCAAACGCCAACCGATTTCATAGAATGGTAGCTCATCAAACGTATACTTGCTGGCTTTAGGTACATAGTTCAATCCGATAAAACCAAGCCATCCATTTGTTTCTTTTAATTCAACAGCAAAAAGGCCTATATCATGATTGATAATAATATCATTCATCTTTTTCATATCATGTTCTGAACGTCGAAAACTTAATAAACTTGGAAAATATCTACGGACTTGGTGATTCGCGTTCATCTGCTGAAATGGAAGTAAATCTTCTGCTTGCCAGTCCCGTAACCTTAAACGCTCAGTTTCTATGTAAACTGTCATACTGTTACACCTCTAAACTGGAAATTAAATTTCTATAGAAAATAACGCGTTATGATTATTCTCATACCGCGCTATCACATGGATTAAACATTGCTTATGCTCTTGAAATATAGCTAATCAATTCAACGTTTACAGCTACTTCTTTCAACCGACCACGTTCACTTTTGGGCGCCGTAAATGTTGCATCTATGAAATCATTTTTATGATTTAATTTGTAAGTAGCTACAAATGTATCTGTATCAGATTCAAAATTGGGTAAATGTGCAATAACACGTTTAATTTCACCAGTCGAATCTTTGATTTCTCTACCAGTAATACTTTCAATTTCTCTACCTAATTCTGGGAGCGTAATTGAACGCCCTTCTAATAATACAAAATCTTTTTCATGCATCGTTATTCCCTCTTTCTCCTAATGAAAAATGATTATTTATAAACTGCGGATAATAAATGATTCATTATAAAGTCACACTTAATATAAAGTAATACTAAGCAACTGACTCATAATTTCAAATCTATTTTTTAGAAACTTTTTATATTCATTACGTTAATGATACCCATTATAACAATTTGTAAAACGATAGTACAATAATTTCCTGGGAAATATTGCATGAAATCCATTTGTAACGCAATTAGTATAGAAGCCTATGTTTCAGCATTAACATCTTTTTCCAAATTCTTCGACTTATCTTTCAGTTTATCTTTCTCTTTTTCTAAGTCTTCTTTTTGTTTTTTCAAATCTTTATTTTGTTTTTCCAATTTATCAATATCTTTCTCTAACGTTGCTTTTTCATCATTTTTCCCACATGCAGTCAATAAGACAGTGGATGCTAGTATGAGTGCTAAACATTTCTTCATGTAAGAACTCCTTTTGTTAATTTCATAATAATAATATAATTTTATCATTATTTTTACTCATCTTCATTATTTATTCTTAATCTTTTATTCATAGTCACCGTACTTATATAATATCCAAGTTTAAAATTCAAATCTTTCATGGCATGGTTGTGATTGACTACCGTGCTCTCAATTTCTGAAGCACCCCTCCTATATGCCCATATTTCAACCTCTTTTTTTAATGCTTTCGCGATACCTTGATTTCGATTGTCTTCCGAAACATACATCATTTCAATAATAACCTTTTGATATTGCTTTATATATCTTGCCCAAATAAAAGCAATCATTTGTTGTTCTTGTATTTCGGTAATCACAACATCAGTATTGGCTAATAATCCATTTTCAATCATTTCTTTGCGTAATGCAACAGAAATAGTAGTGTTTTGATAATGCTCATACTGTTGGTTAAGTTGTTGTTCATGAATTTCCGCAATTTCATTTAAATATTGTTGATGTGATTGTTTTAAATACTCCATTATTACTCCTTTGAAAGTGTTATTGATTTATAATACTATTTTCGTCATAATTAGCATTATAAATATATTTTATACATAAGAAGGAATGCCAAATGCCAATGAAATCTACTGATAAATTAATGCGTGAAAACAATGTGAAAGCATTACGCTTAAATAATACAGACAGAGATACGTTTGAAAACTACATGACTTATGTCAGAGCTGATTTGAGTGTCAACCCACATGATTCTGAAAAAATGTTAAACCGTGTTTTAAATCAGTTATTAGAAGCTGAAAAGGATGGCACATTAGCAATGGAATTCTTTGATCACGATCCTAAAGCCCATGCCAAAAGAGAACTTAGACGTTTACCAAATGAAACAATAAGAAACATTTTCAAATACATTATGCGTCATATTATGCTTTTTGTGGGTATTTTTTGTTTTCTCAAAGGGTTTGCTGGATTTTTTATTGGTGCAAAACGACTATATTTATATACTTTCCCGCTTACTTTAATCGTAGGTATTGCTATCATATTTTTCTTTATTTGGATGTTATTTAAAACTGTACAAATACGTTGTTTTAATACATCACACTTATCTTGGTTATTAACATATCTCGTTTTACTTTTATCTGTATGTGGAATATTTTATGTCTTTTTCATTCCACAGATGTTTTTAACTGTAGGCCCTTATTTATTAATTAGCAATTGGACTTTTATTATCATTTCATTTATATTCATTCCAATCGCATTATATATCGATCATCATTTTACTAATAAAAACACCAATGCTTCATTATAAATACTATTAAAAAACACGTTAGCACAAGCTTCTAAAATTCGAGAAGTGGCTGACGTGTTTTTAGTTTATGTTTCACCTATGTTGTTATATTTTCTTTCTTTTCTATTGCAATATTGATAAATAAGAAAATAAGACCAATCACTGTTAGAATCGGCGCAATTAAACTTAACGATGCAACTGGTAAATTTGTTACCACGACACCTCCGATAAATGCACCCAAAGCATTACCTAAATTAAATGCTGATTGGTTAAGTGTACTCGCAAGTGTTGGTGCATCTTGTGAAATTAACGTACTTTTATATTGTAGTGACGGACTCATACTGAAACCGATGAGACCGAAAAAGAAAATACCTGCTACCATTAATAATCCATTCATTTGCACAAAGTATAATAAAATGAAATATAAAATAAATACACTAAATATTATTTTTAATGCCTTATTTAAATTCCAATCTGCAAGCTTTCCACCTACAACATTACCTAATGTGACTCCAATACCAAATATAATCAATAAATATGAGATTAAATTTTCTTGTACATGTGACACATCAATGAGCACTGTTGATATATAAGTAAAGTAAGCAAATACACTACTAAATCCGAATAATGTAACAGCTAAGGTTAACCATAAACGTTTTTCTTTTAAAATTTTCAGTTCATTTAATACAGATGATTTAACTGTTTCTTTTTTCATCGGTACAAATATGATAATACCTATTAATGCTAAAGCTCCGATGACTGATATAATAATAAATGTCATTGGCCAACCAAAGTTTTGTCCGATTAAAGTTCCAAACGGCACGCCTAAAATATTACTCATGCTTAAGCCCATAAACATTAATGCCATCGCACTCGCACGCTTTTCTGGCTTAACCATACTCGCTGCTAATATTGAACCTATACCAAAAAATGAACCGTGAGCTAATGAAGTAATAATTCGACTCGTCATCATAAAGCCATAATTTGGGCTAAATGAGGCTGCAATATTTCCTACAATAAATATCGCCATTAATGCCAACAATAAATATTTTCTATTCCATTTAATTGTTAACATCACAATGATAGGCCCACCGATAGCTACACCTAAAGCATAACCTGTAATCAGTTGCCCTGCTTGGCTTACACTGACATCAAAATCCCTAGCGATGTTTGGCAATAATCCCATAATTACAAACTCTGTCATTCCGATTGCAAAAGCACCGATTGCAAGCATCCATATAGCAATTGGATATTTCATTTAAGACTCCCTTCCTTTTCCACTTTTTAACACATGTGAGTGATTATACTAAAGTAGTAATTACGAAAACAAGAAGATTGCTTAAATTTCACTTTATTTATGCTATAAGTGCGCTCACCATGATTGTACACCGTTTGTAATATCTTTCATCACATTGATTAATTGATTAATAATGCATCTATGAAAAACCAAACAACCATAATAATCATTATTATCGCTTGAGCGATGGAACTTGCTAAAAACGCTATTACTGAGCCAAAACTTGCCTTTAAAGCTTTAGAAAAATGCGGCTCTTGTATAAATTCAACTACTAACACAGCTATAAATGGAATAATAATTATTCCAAATGGTGGAAAGACAAAACAGCCTACAATAACACCAATCAACGCTGCATACTCACTTAATTTTGATCCGCCGAACTTGCTGACAAAATATTTATTCATAATGAAATCTGCAATAATGATAAATATTGTGAACAATGCCATCGATACATAAAATATCCAAGACAGATGATGATTGTCAAAGCCGAATTGATAAATTAAGAAACCAATCCATAATACAAGTACTGACGGTATGATTGGCTTTATTAAACCAATAAACGCTAAAATAAATGATGCTATAATGCATAACCATAAAATCAATGTCATTTCTATCTACTCCATACTTTCTTCTGTAAATTTTTGTTCTTTTGTAAAATATATTAAAATCATACCTAAAAATATTGAACCTGCAGAAACAAAGAACACATTACCTAAGCCTACCCAGTGACTCATTATACCACCGAGAAGATTACCACATAATTGTCCGATAACCATCGCATTCGCAAATAATGTAGATGCATAACCAGGAAAATCAGGTAAAATATCTTGGAAATAACTAATCCCTAATCCAAGTAAAATAGCTAGAAAAATAGCTAGAAACACCTGTCCTATTATCATCATGATCAGACTATTAAATACGCCAATACTAAAATAAAATAATCCTCCGAATAATCCCCCAAGTATCAATAGCGTACGTGTCGACAATTTAGCAGATAAAATGCCTAATATGACCATGAAAGGTACTTCAAGTCCTGCACAAATACTAGCTAGCACACCTACTCGACTTTCTGGTTCTTTCAAAAAGTTCGTCACATACAATGGCATATTCAACGTGTACATCCATTGTCCTATATGTAATAAAATAAAAGCTAAAAAGGGTACAAATAAGACCTTGTCACGCAACATATTAGGTGCCGCCGCTTCAACATGTGTACTATCTGCTACTGTATGCTTTGTTTGAATATCTTTAAAGAAAAAAACTTGTAATAATAGTGTGAATAATATGATTGTTATCGTTCCGCCAAATAAACCCGCATATCCTTTAAAACTGAGTAACAATGCACCAATAAGTGGACCGAACAAGAAACCGAATGAAAACATTGAACGTAATACAGCGTTAGCAAATTTCGCTCTGTCCTTTGATGTAGAAGTATTGATTGATTCTCTTGCTGACGCATACATTTGAGGCATGGCTGGGGCAAAACAACCTTGGAAAATGGCATACATTACTATAAAAACCCAGATTTCATGAATGTAAAAATAAATTGAAAAGCTGACTGCCCCCATAAAAAGTGCAGTAATAATAATTGTCTTTCTGTTGATACTATGTGTATCAGAAAAGCGTGCTACAATTGTATTCATTGTAAATTGGCTAATTGCAGCTAATGCTAATAGCAACCCATATTGGCTAGAAGTCATACCTAAATCATTTGTAGCAAATAATACCAGATACGGTACAGTAATGGCGATGCCCATACCTAACATCATCATATTAACGACAAATAATTTGTAATTTTTTATATGTAACAATTCACTAAACATTTAGCGTCCTCTATTCCTATTAAATTCATATAACTCTTCATAAAGTTATATTTATCAATGAACCAAAATATTCAATTATCTAAAATTGTTATTCCACGTATTCCATTATTAAATTAATAAATGAATCAACTTGCGGCAACTGTAACATGCTTGGATCATAGCTCAAATAAGTAGAACGAATCAGCGGTTTATCGTCTATATCTACGCGTTGAAACGCAAACTGTTCCCTATCTAAGTGTTTCATCATGATTTCCGGCAATATGGTCACGCCAACGCCATTTAATAACATTTCTTTACATGTCGCAACTTGATCAACCGTAATCATCGCATGATAATCTTGACCAATTTGGCTGCCATACCATTCTTTAATTTGATTAATGTATATAGGATCAGCCTGAAATTCGATAAACGGCATCTTTTCTACTTCATCATTACGATTTTTAGGATGTATAAAATAATGTTCGTCATTAAATAAATGCGTGTTGCTTAAATTCATCATTTTATTCCCACGAATAATCATCACATGGTAATCTCTATGATTAGCTTTAATTTGTTCACTCGACCCTACTTGAACTTGGATTTCTACATTTGGAAATTGTCGTGTATACAAATTCAATACTACCGGCAACAACGTTTGCCCTATTAAGGATGAACAACCAATAGAAATCGTACCATTTACTTCACCGATATGTGCTTGCATCTTATCTAAAAACAGACGCTCTCTATTCAACATATCACGTGCATGTTCAATAATCATCATGCCTTCAGTCGTCGTTATTAATTGTTTTTTTGTACGAATGAATATGTCGACGCCAAATGCATTTTCTATCGCTTTTAATCGTTGTGTTACTGCTGGTTGAGAGATGTATAAAATTTCCGCTGCTTTTCTGAGCGTTTTCGTCTCATCTAATGTAGTTAACAAGCGATAATCGTCAATCTTCATAATTATCCCCCTATTTTTTACAAATACTAAATATCTTTATTTATGGTGGCCTTACTTTTATTTACTTTGCGCTAATGAATTACTTTTAATACTCTTCAATTCTCGCAGTGTTTACTATAACATGGTTAACGCTTGACTAATATAGGGAATTTTTTATAACAATTTCAAGATTATTGAGATGCATTAGAATCTTTTATCTTACTTTGATGTGATTTGCTATTATCTTGATTAGAATGATTATGATGCTTATTGTAATTTTTTATTGGCTTATGTTTAGCCTCATTGTACACAACGTTTTTATGCTTTTTGCCTTTAAATTTATGTTTATTAAAAGAGGATTGCTTTTGAGATTTCGACTTTTGTTTTATTTTATGGAAACAATACATAATTTTATTCTGCATAGTTGTAAAATCTGTATCAATTTTAATCATTAACTGATGCGCGATAATATAAGCTTCGTGATATTGCTTCTTGGTTATTTGGCCTTGGTTTAACGAGCGTAACAAATCGTCTTCATCAACAAGTTCGTATTCTCCATTAGGTAATGCTAATACGTCCAAGCATAAATCAATCGTACGTGCATTTCCTTTTTGCGTAACGTTTTTAATATTTATGTCAAAGTAATATTCTAATGGATTGCCATTGTCGTCTAACATCACTGTGATACTATAACGTTTTTTTTCAGGTAATATTTGTAACCACTGATAGTTATCATCAGCCACAACAATATTTTGTCCTACGACCGATACTTCTAGAGGTTCACGTACCTTTTTCATCGTTACTAACCCAATAATACCTTTAAATTTGTTATTATTCACTTTGACTTCCGTATATTCTCGGTCAATGATGCGACGCCAGTGACGTTTATCAATATATTTTACTTTCACTGCCACCAACTCCTTGTCATTATTATATAAAACTGAACCTTACATGTCATCTTATGTTTGTTACATTTAAATTTTTAATTAATAGCGAGTAGATAATTATGTTTATTGTACTATATTTCATAGTGTAAAAGCGAAATTGACAATTGTTGAGAAGTTTGTTAAATTTTTAATATATTTTTCAGAAAATTCTTTAAAAAGGGAGATAGCCATATGTCAACGTCACAAAGACCATTTAGAGCAGATCACGTAGGAAGTTTACTACGTCCACAACGTTTAAAAGATGCACGTAAAGATTATCAAAATAACGTTATTAATGCTCAAACATTAAAAAATATAGAAGATGAGGAAATTGAACGCATCATAGATAAACAACTAGAAATTGGCTTACATAGTATTACTGATGGTGAATTCCGCAGAAGTTGGTGGCATTTTGATTTCTTAGAAAACTTAGATGGTGTTGAAGGTTACACATCAGAGCGTGGTTTAACATTTGAAGGTGTAGAAACTAGAAATCACAACGTCAAGGTGGTTGATAAAGTTACATTTAACCCAAATCATCCCCATTTTGAACACTTTAAATTTTTATATGAAAAGGTAAATGGCCGTGCAACGGCAAAAGTTTCTATTCCAAGTCCAAATCAATTGTTCCATCCTAATATTTTAAACGAAGACATTTATCCTGATATCAATGATTTTGCGCATGATGTAGCAAAAGCTTATCACGATAGTTTACTAAAATTCTATGATCTCGGTGCACGTTATATACAACTAGATGATGTGTATTGGGCAAATTTAACATCAGGAACACAAAATACACGTGGGCGTGATAGAAGTGAATCTGAAAAAGAAGTTGCACGTCAACTCGCTTATAAAGTTATCAATGAAGCAATCAGTGGTTTACCAGAAGATTTATTGATCACAACACATATTTGTCGTGGAAATTATCAATCTACGTGGGCTATTTCTGGTGGTTATGAACCAATCGCTCCATATCTATTTAAAGAACAATTAGATGGTTTCTTCTTAGAATATGATGATAATCGCTCAGGTGATTTCGAACCTTTAAGATTTTTCCCAGAAGATCGTTCATTTGCAGTGTTGGGATTATTCACATCAAAAAATGGTGAATTAGAAGATAAAACCACTATTTTAAAACGTATAAAAGAAGCACAAAACTATATAGATTTAGAACAAATTTGTCTAAGTCCACAATGTGGCTTTGCTTCTACTGAAGAAGGCAATAAATTAACTGAAGAAGAACAGTGGAAAAAGCTAGCTTATATTGTTGAAATTGCTAATGAAGTTTTTGGTACATCAAAATAATATTTAAAAAACTCGTATTACTTTCACAACTGTTTTAACGAGAAAGTAATACGAGTTTTCCTTTATATTTAACTATTAATGTCGATTATTGATAAAGCGTAACGATCATTAATGTGTTTTAAGGCTGGATATGTTTCGTTTAGCCACTCTTTACTCAATAACTTAAAATGTTTAAATTCAAATGCTGGATGACACATGCAACCAACAAGCGCATAACCAGCACAGCCTTCAATAGACGATGCAAAAATTGTGCCCTTTGGAACAACATGTTGCAATACATCACCACTTTCGATGTTGGGGCCAACTGTTACTTTTTGATAATTGCCATCAGGGTATATCATGTGAACAGTCAAAGAATCTCCTGCATGATAATACCAGATTTCATCAGCATCTATTCGATGAAAATGTGATATATTATCGTGCGTTAAAAGAAAGTATATGCTCGAATAAGCCGATCTTTGATTTGAGCTAGTCGGTACCGCTTTGATAGTCTCTTTATAATAGCCACCTTCTGGATGCGGATGTAATTGTAATTGGTCAATCCATTTTTGTACTTCTTGATTTTTATTCATGCTATTTCAAATCCACGTTATGGAATACATTCTGAACATCTTCTAATTCTTCTAATGCATCAATTAATTGTTCAAATGTTTCCTGATCTTCTGCTGATAACTCAATATCTGACTGTGGTAACATTTCAAATTCCGCTACTTTAAATGTTTCAACACCTGATGCACGTAATGCATCTTGCACTTGGGCAAATTGATCAGGCTCAGCATATACAATGGTTAAACCATCTTCATCAATGACATCTTTAACATCTATCTCTTGTTCCATTAAGCTTTCCAAGACATCATCCGCTGACTTGTCTTCAACACCAAATACTGCAGTGTGTTCAAACATATAAGCAACAGATCCAGAAACTCCCATATTACCTCCTTTTTTACCAAATGCAGCACGAACATCAGATGCAGTTCTATTTACATTATCAGTAAGCGCATCTACGATTATCATAGAGCCATTCGGGCCAAACCCTTCATATCGCAACTCATCATAATTTTCTTCTCCGCCACCTTTAGCTTTTTCAATAGCTCTATCTATAATATGGTTTGGTACAGAATATGTTTTTGCTCTTTCTAGAGTTAACCTTAATGCTTGGTTTGATACTGGATCGGGCTCACCAGATTTAGCCGCTACATAAATTTCTTTACCAAATTTAGCATAAATTCTACTCGTATTCTTATCTTTTTGGGCCTTTTTCTCTTTAATATTATTCCACTTACGTCCCATAATGTCATCTCACTTTCTAATTAAATGCGTATGTCAGTACATCATATTATACAATATTTTTATTATATCACATAGACTAACCTACTACTTTGCTTGTATTTTTTATTACGTCTCTCGAAATATCTATACCTTTTGGCAACTTATTAGTTTGTATCAAACATTGATTGTTTGTCACATAGAGTATCATCCATATAGAATGAATTAGCCCCTTTTAACGTTATACATCGGTAATTTTAAGATATGAAAACCGCTTCTTTGAGTACTTAAATACATATTAAAAGTGATTTTGAAACATATAAAGAACCACTTCCCAACTTGTTGGGTTAGTGGTTCTTATGCATGAGCTAAAGCTCAGGTAATCCTTATTAGAAGAGACGACGAAATCCATTTAATAAAATTAAATTTCTGTCCTACTTTCGTCACGAAGTACCATTATACTATTTAATATTTGTAACTGATTAAAGCTTTATTGTCATTATGTAAACATAAATTTTTAATATTTTAGTCTACCTGTGTTTCAATTTCATCTAACAAAGTGTGATACTTCCTATCATTTTCTTCAGTCATCGATAAATAAACTTTTCTCTCATCTTTTGTCGAACGTAATTTGCTTACACGATCTTGGTTAATTAATCGTCGAATTGATGCCAACACTTTTGTTCGACTCAAATCGAGTTCAGTCGTCGCAATTTTTAAAAATGGCTGCATCAGCATGTTTTGCTGTTGACAATTTTGTTGTATTATTTCCAAAATAGCAATGTCATTCATTGTTAGCTTATATTTATTTTCTACATAAGACATTACTTTATTATATTTTTTATAAATTTTTAATAACTGCGCCTTTTTTTCATCATTCATTGTTGCTACACCTCCAAATGCTAGTAAGCAATACAATTTCATTATCTCTAAAAAAAGTAACTCTGTCTTTATCATTTATTTTTATAGCTTTGTCATTATTACGAACAGCAGTAAATTGAATATCACAAAACATGTTAAATTAATTATATAATTTAGGATTAAGCATTTATTTATAAATATCAATAATGTGTACAGTATTATGATCGATTGCTACGCTTAAAGATTTGTCGTTAAATGAATGTTCGAAAACATTTATGCGTGGCTGATTATATGATTCAATTTTTTCTATAAATATATCAGACCACGGATATTTCTCGCGCAAATTGCAAGGTATCACACAATTGATATTTCCATGCGCATCATTATATGTCTCTTTAAAAATCAAATATTTTTTTCTTAACTTCAAATCTTTGAAATTGATATTAACCGACATTTTTGTTGTATAGTGCTTTGAAACTTCATTTTCCATAATTTGCCAATCACTGATATAAACGCTAATTTTATCCTCTTGATCAATAATAGTATAAAAATCATGTTCATAAACTTTATAACGTGTTTTTTCTATTAAACGATGAAACATAGTTCCTACCAATGTACGGAAACCACTTTTATCATATAAGTATAACGCCTCATTACCGTTCATTTGCTGTATCAAATCTACACCTATAACCGAAAAATGCTTTAATATTCTTTTAAACACACCGACTAACAATGGCGGACTTTCAATAATATTCATTGACTCGTCATGCAATAAAAAATTATTTCTTACATTTAATAAAAAATAATACCTATCCTCCAAACACATTTCTGCCATGATTTTCCTTATATAATTAAATTTAAAAATTTCTTTCGTCAACAGCATTTCATGTGATTCATTAAAATATGGCACCGATAACTTTTGATTATCTACAAAATAGTAATCAAAACCAATTCTCTTTAATTGTACTTCCATCATTTTAAAAGCATCTGGTTCATTAAATAAACGAGTAATATCAATACCAAATTTTACATTCTCTCTAAATTGTTTAATTTTGATAATGTTCCGGTATATCTCTTTTATTGACATTGTACTTAAATCAAAACAATAGCTTATCTTTTTTAATAAATCTCTGTTTAAGTTTGTGCTAGTTTGCAAATAAGCCGCGTAGGGTTTGCAAATCTGATTCAAATATATTTCAACATCTTGACTTTCGTAGATTTGAAGTACCAAATTAGCATTATTTGATATGATAAAGTCAAAAGCTTTATATGTTTTTTGTTCAGAAATGTATTGTTGAATATCTTTTACGTTGATATTGCAATAAATATAAATCTGTTCCTCATTTTCAAACAAATAACTCATTTTAGAATCAGTATACAATTGGTATAACTCTGCTATTGTGTAAATTTGAATAATCATGGATGAATTACGATTATCCAAAAAATGATCAGTACAAATACTAATTTCATTGTTTTGTACATAACTATCTTCTAATTTTGCAGTAAGTTGAGCCTTTACTTGATCTTTAAATGTGTCATTCAATGTTTCATAAGGAAAATATAAATACTTATTGTATTTTGAGAGTTTACGATATTGATTAGGTGTGTAACCGTAATATTGTTTGAATTTTTTACTGTAAAGTGCTGCACTACTAAAACCGTATAAATCAGATATTTCTCCAATGGTATGTTGACTATCCAATAGCTCTTTCATAGATGCCGCCAATTTTAATGTATCCACATAAGTTTTAAAATTCATATCTAGCTTACTATAAAATTGACTAGATATATTTGATTGTGAAATAAATATATGGTCAGCAATTGACTTTAATGTTAATGGTTGCTTCAAATTACGATTTACATAATCAAGTATTTCTCCAGTAATACCAAAGTATGCGTGATCAGTTTGTTGGGATAAATAATCCGAATCTACTTTAGCTTCATTAGCAATAATTTCAACAATTTTGACCATGTAATTTTCATAAATATCATAACTTAAAGTATCGTTCAAATAGTGTTTCGTCAGCTCAATTAAGGATTTAGTTAATTGTGCTGTAGACTGAATCAACTTAGAGGCGTATTGATAATCAAAAAAAGGATAACCTCGTTCTAAAAACCAATCACTCGCTATATATAATAAAATGGTTGCTCCATTGCGTTTAATGCTAAAAATTTCTGTATGGTTTACGATTAACAATTCCGTTTCAACTTTTATATTAGCTGTAAATTGTTGAATTTCTAATACTCCTTTTATTGGCAGTAATACTAGTATGCCATCTGTTACACGTTTAGTAGGATAAAAATTATTAGAAATAATATTTAAACACTGTACTTCCATATTCCAACCTCTCTCATATTCTGTTATACACCATACATATAAAATCATTTTTATAAAATTGATTATTTCTTTTATATTTTCATCTTTTGAAAATAGAACATTCACTTTTTTAGTTTCAAAGTACATGTTTTACCATTACATAATTTTGAATATAATAATTTAATTTGTCAACATATTTTTTCATTCATCGTCCTTAATTCTAACTTTTTTATATTTTATTATTGATAAAATAAGTTGTTATATAACATTATTATGTAATCATAAATTAAAGTCATCGTTGCATGTCAATCTTATATTAGCTGAATATTGTGTAATGATCATTTTAAGATACTAGACAAATAAAAATTAAAAGCAAAATAATAATCTAAAAAACCGTAACTGAATTTCTGTAAAAATCCAGTTACGGCTCTCGCTTCTATTAGAATTTATAACTCATATTTTTTAATTTTAAATCTAATATTTACTTTTTAAATTTATTCGCAAGTCTTAGTACATATTTAATAATGTGTAATAAATTGATAAATAGGTTGAATCCCATTTCCCGTGGAGAATACTGACCACGTTTCATACGATTAAAATCATATATTGTATATAATAAGAATAATAGTAAGCCTACTACTGTAATGATTGTATGGAAAATTGGATTATGCACAAACATACCAATAATTCCAGCAACAATCAGAGCCACTAATGTTACAAATAAGTATTTACCCATTCCTGAAGCGTTATCGACAATGAAATAGCCAATTAAACCAAATGCGATAAAAGCACCTATTGCTAGTAACACATTCTTATAAAACACTTCTGGTCCTAAATTTTGCAAATAAGCTGTAAATGTAGCATAGGACAATAAGCCGACAATAATTGCATATATATGTGAAATTACCAATCCATATTTACGTGCACGATTCGTTAAAACTGTAAATAAAACTAAAACTAGCAAGACGATAGAGAGTGGTTTTCTCCATTCCATGGGTAAAAACTGCCCAAAATAGCAACCAATGCCAAAAATAATCCAATAATAAATAAAGAATAACCATACTTTACCATACGCATGAGAATTGGATTTATCCTGCTTTGATTTAGATTGTTTTTGATTAATTTGTTGTGTTGATTCAGCCAATCATTTCACTCCTTAGATGTTATAACATCTTACACATTAATTAGAATGTATTCCTCAACATATCTGATTAATGTGCTTAAATGTTGTTAAAGTTTTGTTTATATAAAATACATTACTTTCATTTTCACTATTCCACCTAAAATCAAACATTTTAACTATCAATTCCAAAAAGATGTTAACGTTAATTGAATTCCACACGTTTTCTAATGTTACAAAGTCATAAATTTTTAAATGAATTTCAAAACCAAAATTTCGTTTAAAGTCCATAACAAAAGTATTTATTAGGTTTACATCTCAATGTTCTAAAATGTTAATAATGTTACATCTCTATAACAATAGACACAAGTCACCTAATTTTTGTTAGTATGTAACATGAATTCAATTAAAGAAAATCAAACAGATATATTTAATTTAAAATGAGTTATTTATATAGGTGTGAGGAGGAGTTCTTTTGAAAAAGTTTGCATTTGCAGTCACTGCTGCTTCAGGTGCAGCAGCATTTATTGCTAACCATGAAGCTGAAGCATCAACACAGCATACAGTACAATCAGGTGAGTCACTATGGACAATCTCAGAACAATATGGTGTTTCAGTAGATGAGATTAAACAAAACAATAACCTCGATAACAACATGGTATTTCCGGGACAAGTTATCGAAATTGGTGGAAGTGGTCAAAGCTCAAGTTCAAACGCTTCTTCACAAACATCAGGTGGTTCTTCACATACAGTTAAATCTGGTGAATCATTAAATATCATTGCTAACAATTATGGTGTTTCAGTTGATGCATTAATGTCAGCGAACAATCTAAATGGTTATTTAATCCAACCTGGTCAATCACTTAAGATTCCAAATGGATCAAGTGTTGGTGGTTCTGGTGGTTCTGGTAACACTGCTACACAATCGCCTTCTACTGGTAATAATTCTGCTAGTGACGCTAATTTATATGATTGGGGTCAATGTACATGGCATGTATTTAACCGTAGAGCAGAAACTGGACAACCAATTAGTACATATTGGTGGAATGCTGATCACTGGGCTAACAATGCTGCAGCAGACGGCTACACAGTAAACAACACACCAACTGCTGGTTCTATCATGCAAAATTACGAAGGTCCAATTGGTCACGTTGCATATGTTGAGCAAGTAAATCCTGATGGCAGTATTTTAATATCAGAAATGAATTATAATACACCTCCAGGTACAGTAGATTATCGTACAATTCCAGCATCTACTGCTTCTAGCTATAATTACATTCATTAAAAAGAGGAAGCATCTTAAACCTCTAACATTAATAAATAAGCGTCAATTTCTATAAGGTTTTTATAGAAATTGACGCTTTATTTTGTTTACTTACTTTATTTATATATTTTTTAATCTCGACAATCATTTATGACAACTACATAGCATTAGTCGAACACTACAAGCAAAGGCAGCGCACAGAAATGCACACACAAAAACACTACCTACCACCAATAAAGTCCCTATTATCTTGGTAGTATAAAATATTTTAGGATGATACGATATAGCATCTTGATAATTTAGTATAGTAGTGTTTATTAAATATACGTAAGCGCTTTTTTTAAGTATTTCAATATAAAATTATATATGTGTACATTATATTTTGACGAGATGCTTGAAGGAACAGGACAAGCTGAAGACTACAGGTTGAAGCTCCGTTCCTAAGAATACGAACCAACAATACGAATTATGGAATAAAACAAAGAAGCACTCAGATGAATTGAATCATCCGAGTGCTGTTTTTCTAGTATTTATGTCATAGAATCTTTATCTTGTATTTATTTTAAAGTCATTCAGCTATTTATCACTCATTTTTGTTAATATTTATAAAACAATATTAATTACAAAATATATTAAAGCAGCTAATAATGCTGAAATAGGCAATGTAATTACCCAAGTCACAATCATACGTTGTGCTGTATTCCATTTCACACCTTTAATGCGGTTAGAAGAACCCACACCTAATATAGATGAAGACACAACATGTGTCGTTGAAAGTGGGAAATGTAGTGATGACGCAACAAAAATAGTTAAAGCAGAAGATAAATCCGCTGCTGCACCATTAGCTGGACGTATTTTCATTATATTTCCACCAACTGTTTTGATAATTTTCCAACCACCAACAGCTGTACCCAACCCCATTGCAGTAGCACAGGCAATCTTAACCCATAATTGAGGCTCAGTGCTTGTACCTGTTTGGATATTCGCAACTATGAGTGCTAAAGTAATAATCCCCATTGATTTTTGTGCATCATTTGTACCATGTGAAAATGATTGTAATGAAGCTGTGAAAATTTGGAAAAATCTAAAGTTACGATTCGTTTTCGTTAGATTTGCATTTTTGAAAACTACTTTAACAATTGAATACATAATAAAACCAACACAAAACGCAATAACTGGTGATAAAAGTAATACTATGATTATTTTTGTAAAGCCTTGATAATGTAGTACAGCAAATGTACCTTGAGAAGCAATTGCTGCACCAGCAATTGATCCAATTAATGCATGTGAAGAAGAACTAGGTATTCCAAAAAACCAAGTTACTAAATTCCAAATAATTGCTGCCATAATAGCAGCTAAAACCACAACTAGACCATTTTCTAATTTAAATGGGTCTACAATATCTTTTGTTATCGTACTTGCAACTCCAGTAAATGTTAACGCACCAATAAAGTTCATAACTGACGCCAAAATAATCGCAGTTCTAGGAGTTAATGCACGTGTTGAAACAGCAGTAGCGACGGCATTGGCTGTATCATGGAAACCATTGATAAAGTCAAATATCAAAGAAAAAATAACGATAGCTACTGTGATAATCAAAATATATTCCATAAGTTAGGACTCCTTAGCTATTTTTCATTATTATTGTTTCAAAGTTATTCGCTACAGCTTGACATTTATCGGCAATTTCTTCTAAACTTTCATAAATCTCTTTGATTTTAATAAGCGTGATAGGATCAGTTTCACTGTTAAAAATATGTTTAATTGACTGACGTAATATACCATCACAGTTAGTTTCAAATTCTTTAATATTAATAGAATGAATGCGCATGTGAGATAATTTTTTATCGACAAGTAAGCCTACTGCTAATTTCATTTCAGCAATAGCTTTTTGGATATTATCAACAAATTCAGCCATATATTCATCGGTATATTCTATAGAGTACATTTCAAACATTGCTGATGTTTCTTCTATTGCATCTAAAACATCATCAATAGCGTTACATAAAGAGAGGATATCCTCACGTTCAATAGGTGTAATGAATGTTTGGTTCAAATCCGAAATCACTTGATGCATGAGCTCGTCACCATGTGATTCGTAAGTTTTAATATTATCTGAGTATGCTTTAAGGTCTAAGTGTGTATTAAAATCCATTTTACCAAATTCAATTGCTGCACGGTCTAAGTTGAAAACCATTTCTTCAAGTTTCACCATGAACTTATCTTTTTTCTTGTTAAACATTCAAAAAATCCTCCATTTACAGTGACCAATATAATCACCTTCAATAAATTTAAAAAATTACATTCTTTTCTAGACAAATTAAGATTGGCAAGATTTACAATAGACCCATTACTGTTTTAATTTTATTAAAATTATGTAAATGAGTTTTTGCTTACTAGGTTTAAAAAATCTCACAAATGTTGATTTGTCCTTATTTGAAAATAGCACAATTTTAACAATCCTACAATTAAATTTACAAATTCTTAACATTACATTTTCGTTAAATTAATAATTTTGTGTATATTGTTCTGCGAAATTTATAATTTTTCAAAAATGATTTTAAAATCTATAAATTCGTATATCAAAACACACAATAGCAATATTTGCATAATTACTATTTTTAAGCAACAATTATTTTTCTATATATCAAACTTAAATTAGATACAATTAGTTCAAAAGAAAGTTGATTTTTTGAATTTGTAGATACTATCAAAAATTTCATTCTGCGCTCTATTTCATCCTAAATAAAGTTAAATGTAGATATGTTTTATTTTAATTGCATCATAGATTGATAATAAAAAAGACAATTTCTCCATAAAATTAGAAATTGCCTTCTTATCGTTCATCGCATCATTTATGGGTCAAATGTCGCTTATTTAATGGTTATAGAGTTTTTTATACAACGTACATGAGCAATATCAATAATCAGATAACATGCTAACAATTTCATTTTGGTTTGGAAAAACAAATTGCACTTTCGTTCCATTATTAACTTCAGAATTGATATGAACAGTTATCCCTAATTTCTCTTTTACATTTTTCACCAAATATAAACCAATTCCAGAAGATGTCGTTTCATTACGATTTTCCGTTGAAGTAAAACCTTTATCAAAAATTCTCGGCAAATCTTTTTTGCTAATTCCTCTACCTTCATCCTTAATTTCCAACGTCACATGGTTTTCGAGTAGTTTGCCGCTTACATGAATCGTGCTGTTTTCACTGTATTTAACAGCATTGGAAAGAATTTGTCTTATCATCATGCGACACCATTTCGTATCTGTATATACTTTATAATTGTCATCAAATTCAAGTTCAAAATCTATACCTTTCGCTTGGCTAATATATCTAGTGATTTGTATTTCGTCTATAACTAAACGTTTTAAGTAAACATTTTCATAATACATATCTTTATTTTGCGACTCTAATCGAGTCAGAAATAGATGTTTATCTAGCATGTCATTGATACGTGTCCATTCAAATAAGAGTGCACGTCTTCTATTATCATCGCTTTCTTTTTCAATTAATAATTTTAAAGCAGTGACAGGCGTCTTAATATCATGCACAAAATCTGTTAACGCAGCTTCCGTAGATTTGATTTGTTGTTTTTGCTTAGTCACTAAACTTTTTTGTGTCGTAATTTGATGATATAAATATGCTAACATTTCTTCTTGGAACGGCGTATCGGCCAATGATTTATGCTTTAACGCTTCGGGTTCTATATTATCATCTAAGTGCTTATAAAACTTAACTTCTTTTAAATATGTAAATAATAAGAAAATACAGCTTAACCCTATATTTAAAATAATTATATATAAAACACTATTTACATTTAAATCATAATCTAAAAAAGCAATACCTAAAAAGATGAATTGTAAAACGAGCAACCAAAATATCCAGTTTTTACGTGAACGCAAGAATAACCATACCCATTTCATACTATCCATGAGCCATATATCCCTTACCGATTTTCGTTTCAATTGCATCTTTCATATTAATATCTGCAAGCTTTTTTCTTAACCGATTCACATTGACTGTTAATGTATTATCGCTGACAAATGCTTCATCATCCCAAAGTGCAGTTATTAATGTATCTCTAGTAACAATCGTATCTTGTTTTTTCACTAACATCTCTAAAATAATCATTTCTGTTTTAGATAAATATATGACTTGATCGTCTTTATTAATACTATCCTTAGTAAGGTCCAATGTCGCTTGTTGCCAAGTTATGACTCTTTTCTCATCTATACTAAATTGATAAACGCGTCTATAAATCGCTTGTAGTTTAGCAATTAAAATGTTTGTATTAAATGGTTTTTGAACATAGTCATCTGCGCCTAATTCCATACTCATTACCTGATCCATTGGATTATCTCTTGAAGATAAAAATAAAATTGGTGTGTTTGATATTTCGCGAATCTTTCTCGTCCAGTAAAATCCATCATATTTGGGTAGCTTAACATCCATAATAACTATTGCCGGATCAACCGCTTTAAACTTCTCTATTACAAGATTAAAATCATCAATACCATTAACATTAAAGTCCCACTGTTCCAACTCTTCACTAAGTTCCTTAAATAAAGTCATATCATCTTCCACTAATAAAATTTCCATAAGCTCACCTCAATTATTTTGTATATTTTATATTTTCCCCGGAGTTAATTCGACCTTGGTAATGTTTAATGCGGCAATCAATTTCAAATCCTCGCATCATTAAATCTTGGAAAGGTGATTGCATTAAGTAATAAACAGGCCAAGTTAATTTAGGAATATAATCAAACAAATGAACGATGACTTGTTGTGTGTCTTTTAATTTGCGAAATTCTAATTTCCCTTGCTTTTTTAAATTAGGTTTTACAATTCTACCACTCACAAGATGCAACGTAATGATGTCTTTTTCAGTGTTCTCTTTGCGTAGTACTAGTATAGGTTTGCGTTTGTTTTTCATGTACACAATGAAATTATCCCCTTGTTTTGCTGTATGCAACAATGTTCCTTTCGTTTCATCTAGCCACTTAAAATAATATGTTACCATTTGGCTTAATGTCCAATTCATCGGTAGTTGTATACTTAACGCACTTCTGACATCATCATATTTCGAAGTCTGTAACTCAACTGCTACGTGAGGGCGGGCGACTTCTGCCGTCGTTTCTTCTACTTCAGTACCGTATGCTGATAAACGCTGCTTCGTTTCAACATCGAAGCGACTACCACTAATATATATTATCTTACTCACACCTTGTTTGGCAGCAGCTCTCCCAAAATTATCTGCAGCTATCAAATTGATATCTCTAGCAGTTGCATGCGTCAGCTTAGCAGAATGCTTGGTTGGATCTAAATAAAATATTGCAATATCTATACCGTCCATAGCAGTTAAAACATCATTATAGTTATAAATATCTTTTTCAAGCCAAATAATTTCTTGATATTCTTTTTCTTTTGGATACTTAGACAATGTATATAAGATTCCTTCATCTTTAATGGATTCAATTAGATATTTTCCTATATAACCTGTAACACCCGCAAGCAATATATTTGGTTTCATTATACGACATCCTTTATCATATATTTTTCTTGTTTTAAATATTCCCTAGTAAATTCATGTTAATGATGTTAAGTTATACTATAACTGAGTTATAAAAATTAGAAATGAGGAGTGGACATATATGGTTCATCAAATTCGAGAAATTGGTATCAACGATATAGAACCTTTTATAAAACTATTAAGTACAATCTATGATGAATCTGATTATTTGATATACAATCCTGGTGAGTATGCGCCCTCTAATACGGATGCTATTGCAACCTTAGAACATTATATAACTTCTCCTTCTAATGCAATTTATATTGCAGAAAACAATGGCGAACTCGTAGGATTTGCAATTGTCACTACCGAAAGTTTCGAACGTACACGACATGAAGCACACTTTTCTATGGGAGTTATAAGGCATTATCGTGAAAAAGGATTAGGACAATCATTAATTAATTCCATAGAAGCTTGGTGCTTAAACCATGACATTCACCGTATTGAAGTTGAAGTAGTTCCCGAAAATACGACCGCTGTTGATTTATTTAAAAGTGCAAACTATCAAGTCGAAGGAGAACTTAAAGATAAATTGTTTATTGATCATCGATATTATAATAAATATATCATGGCAAAATTACTAATTTAATGATTTTAATGTAATAAATTAGTAAATAGTTCCTTATTTGCAGTTTAATCGTTTTTGGATAAATATCCAAATGACAACTTCGTCTTCATCTATATTTTAACAATTAAACCATTATTGAAGTGTATATGATACCAACCAAACCTAGCTTGCTTACACCTTTATATTATCACTTCCATATGTTCTGTATATCCTTCTATTTCAATTTCAATCGTTTAGTCAAAAGAACGACTAAGTTAAATCGAGTCTATACATTATTATTAAAAAAACACTTCCGTATGAATACATCTCATTTGCATTCAACGAAAGTGTTTTTTAATTTCCTTAAAACATTGATGTTATTTAAATCAAACATAGTTACATCATCGATATCTAATATGGGTTTAATTCAACTCCATTTGGATTCGCTTCTTCAGATTTATATTCCGTTTCAACGCCTGAAGAAGTTGTATTTCTGCTTAAAAACCTTAAGACGTCTTTCATATTTTGCTGTGATTCTGGCAATTCCATATGAAATTGATACTGATGTCTCAATTTATGAGAACCGTCATAAAATAATGTATCCACCGGTACGTCTGTTGACTTTAATTTTTTATAGAATTCAATATTCTGACTATAAAATGGGTCGGCATCGCCCACTGATAAAAATGTTGGCGGATAATCTTCTGTAACTTGATTGATGGTAGACATCTCACTTATATACTTAAATTGTTGTTCCCAATCTCGTTTTCCAGTATAGCTTTCCATAAAGAGCTGAATTCTTGCGAATTCTGTCGCTCTAACTGTCTTCATGTCATAAAAGCCACCAAAAAAGATAGCTGCTTTAAGCTGATCTGCTTCAAATTGTTGCTTAAAGTTCATATCCTCTCTTAAAGATTTATTCGTTTGTATTGCTGTATATTGGCTTGATAACTGCGCACCTGCGGAATCACCGCCAAAAATAACTTGATTGAAATCAATTGGTAACTCATGTTTATTTCTCTTAATAAAACTTACCGCTTGATCAATCTGTTGTAACTGGGTAGGATATTTAAAATCTGGTGCAAGTGCATAATTAATATTCACCACAATATATCCTTGTTCAGCAATTTTAGATAATAATGGGTTTTTATATTGTTTATCTCCCGCAATAAATCCTCCGCCATGCATCCAAAAAATGACTGGAAGTTTGTTATCTTGATCTAATTCATTTGGCGTTAATATATCAAGTCGACTATTGGGTGCCCCTTTTCCATATGTGATATTTGTAAAAGCATTCACATTTTTATTATTAATTTGAACTTTTTCGTTTACTCTACTCGAGTTTTGTCTATCATACTGTAGTTTTAAAAGTACTGCCATAACTACTACAACCGTGACTATGATAAACGTTGTGATAAGGGTCCATTTATGTTTTTTCTTCATAGATTACCTTTCCTTTCGGAAGCATTGTACCATAATAAATAAATTCACAATAGTATTACAAGGATAATAAACTAAAAAACTCAGCTTGCATACGTTAGCAAGCTGAGTTATATCATATATCAATTTACAATTTTTCACTTTTAAAAGTTAAGCAATAAATTTCTTGTTTTGTCGTTTTCTACTGTAATACTTAATAAGTACTCCAATAACAACAATAAGACCAACATATCCCATTATTGGATATAAATAGTTGATTAAACCTGCGAAACCTACAAAGCTTAAACCATAAGCCACAAATACCATAACTATGATAAAGATATGATATTTTTTACTATACGGTTCTGTAAATCTCGCTGCAAATGAATACATTAAACCAAGAATTGTATTATACATTACTGCTAACATAATTACTGATAACACTAGTGCTATCCAAGGATTAATTGCATTTGCTAATGTTAACATCGGAATATCTGCATCTTTGATTTTTGGAAATTCAGACTGTAATGCAAAGTTAATTAACGCTAATAACACGGTATAAATAATACCACCAAATAGCGCACCAGCGCCTGAAACACGACGTCTTGAAGCATCGCCGCCTATAGCGACAATAGTACTGAATCCTACCGCAAATGCAAGACCACCATAGTTAATACCTTTAAGTATACCTAACCATAAGCTGTCACTTGGTACAGTTTCGTTAACTTTACCTAATGAAATACTACCATTGAAAAGATAGTAAGCAGCAATAATAACTACTAATATAATTAAAAATGGCGTAACAATACCTAAAGCTCGTACGATTTTATTAAAGTCCATCAATAGTGTGATATATATTGCAATTACCATTATCAATGCACCTAACCACGTTGGTACACCGAAACTTTCTTGAAATGTTGATCCTGCTCCAGCAATCATAGTAACTGAAATACCAAATAAGAAAAAGATTAGTAAGTAATCTACGATTTTACTGAACGCATTTCCAAATAAGTAGTCCAAAGTTGATTCATGGTTTTGTGCGTCAAACGCAGTACCAATTTTCGCAACTTGTCTACCAATAAATCCTAAAATTAGCCCAGAAAGTAAAACACCAATATATGACCATAAGCCATATGGCGAGAAGAATTGCATAACTTCCTGTCCTGTTGAAAAGCCAGCACCTACTACGATACCGACATAAGCGAAACCAATTTTTATAGCTTCTTTATTCAACCCCATGTGATAAATAACCTCCTCATAGTTAACACATTTTGTAATTATAACGTACTGACTGTAATTTGCAACATGAGAAAATTAAGATTTGCACAATTCATTAAAATTAAACATAATAGTTAAGCAATATATTTCTTTTTAATCATTCATTTTATCTTTTAAAAATAAATCGTCAATTCCAAGATACACTATAAATATGAATAAATTCCAATAACTTTTTGCAAATTTATACATTTCTAAATTTCATAATAATTCAAAAATTATAATGAAAAATTTTTTGAAAAAATTTTCATTGCATCATCATCTAATGTACCAAACAAATATAAAAAATAAATTTAAGTCTTATTTTTATTAATGTTATAACAATAAAACAAAGAAAACGGAGCAGAAACTTTACTGATTTAAAATAAATATCTGAACTATGCTCATGAAAAAGGCTGAGACAATCAATTTGTCTCAGCCTCAAAAAGTCATTTTCATATACAATTGTTTTCACATCAGAATTAAACACTATTCTATGATTTAACTGTCACTTACTCAAGTTAATGTGCATTTTTAAAACGATTAAGTTCATTGAAATCAACGACAACATTATCTAAACGTTTTGCTGTTTCTTTTAGTACATTACGCGCAACGCTATTTGTTGGATCTAGTTTAAGTATTTGACGAGAAATCTCTAATGCTTTTTTATCAGAAATGACTGGTTCAGGAACTGCATGTAATAACAACATCTGTAATAAGCTTTTTACTTCTTTGCCGTCAGTAAGTTTTATGGATGACTCTGCATGATAATATGCAGAATCTAAAGCACCTTGTAGTTCACTTAATGGATAAACGAGTAGTAGAAAAGCTAAGTCATGCATTTCTGCTGTTTCTTCAGTTTTCATCATATCTAAAATACACGTATAAAACATGATACTTTCCACTTCATGAGCGCTTGAGATATAAGCTTCTTCAAATTCCATAAAATCTGTCTGGGACATAAGACGGTATACTGATTCAAATTCGCCGTTTAAGACATGCTTTTGTATCAATTCTTTCATTGCAATGTCCTCCTAGATATCCAGATTTCTTTAACAGTTAAGTCTCATTTTACCATATCTTAATTATATATTCATATAAAAAAGAATATTTTTGTCAAGTTAATTGAAGCAGTTAGAACGACATACGCTATATATATCATTATAACTACTTGAAAGAGATCATTGATTAATACGTTGACTTAGCCAAATTTCGTATTCAATTCATCTAACACTTCATCTATCGTTTTTCCTACAGAAAGATTTACTGCTGCAGTAAAAGTACCTTCAACAATCGGGGCATCTATTTTTTCTAAACGATGCTCTCCCTCATACATCTCAATCGCTAAATCTGTATTCATTTCAGCAGAACCTATGTCATAAAAACATAATGCGTCGTCATCTACTTGATTCACCATTGTTTGGATATCATCATATGATGTGCCAATTTCACCATGCACACCACCTTGTGCAGTAATCTTAATATTCTCTCCTACCATTTGATTTACCAAAGCTTTTGTACCATCTGCTATCTCTTTACTATGGCTTACAATAATAATTTGTGTCATATTAATCAGCTCCTATTAATGCGTTTAAAATATATACACTGCTTTGTGCACCCGGGTCCACATGCCCTTTTGACGCTTCTTTAAAATAGGCTGCTCTACCTTTCGTTGCTTCTATATCCTTAGTTGCTTCTGCAAAAGATTGTAAATCTTCAAATGATAAAGTTTCACCATTATTTATCGCTTTGTTGGTACGTTCAATAACGTCATACATTGTCTTTTCATTTAACACTACTTTCCCACGTTGCGCAACTGCCTCCGAAAATGTGTTAAGCATTGTTTTTAAATTCTCTTTATCAATTTCATCACCAACAACTTGAGACATTTTCACAAAACTAAATCCATAAAGTGGACCAGAAGCACCACCAATATTAGACATTAAAGCCATACCAGTAGATTTTAATAATGTAGACACAGAGCTATCATCTAGCTGTTCGGGCAAGGCTTTAAACCCTCTTAACATATTTACGCCATGATCACCGTCACCAATTGCTCTATCTAATTCTGTTAATAATGATTCTTTCTCTTCAAAGACATCAACTAAATTAAGCAATCTCTCTTTTAACTCTGACACATTCATTCCGCTTCACTTCCTAACCTATATTTTTTATTTAAGCATTAAAGTACGGGCTACTTGTCGGTGCAATCAATGCTTCATAAACTTGTTCCGTATATGGTAAAAATGTTATTGATAAACCTTCCATATCTAATGAAGTCATATAGTCTCCAACTAACCATAATTTCACATCTTTTTGTTTATCTTCGAGTTGTTGTGCCACGTATTTTGTTGCAATATTTAGTTCAGATAAAGGTGTAGCTCCCATACCGTTTATCATCACAATAAGTCGTTCATCATCTATCTCTTTCAATAGTTCGGCAATCAATCGTTCAACGACTAAATCTACACTTTCAACTTTTTGGCGTGAGAGACCTTTTTCACCATGTATGCCGATACCAATCTCCATAGATCCATCATCTATATCAAAGCCATATTGACCTGTTGTTGGAACCAATGGTGGCGTTAAAGCCATACCTATTGATTTGATAGTTGGTAATAATTCATTTAATTTTTCTTTAATTTGCGATAGTGAGGCTCCGTTTTCTGCTAAATATCCAGCTATTTTATGCACAAATACTGTTCCAGCAACGCCTCTACGTTGTGCTTTATCACTAACAGCAACATCGTCTTTGACCACAACGGTTTCTACTTGGATATCTTCCATTTCTGCCATTTCTTGTGCCATTTCAAAATTCATGACATCACCTGCATAGTTTTTAACAACAAGCAGTACACCATCTCCATTGTCCACAGCTTTAATCGCACTTAAAATTTTATCTGGCGTTGGAGATGTAAATACCTCACCACACACTGCAGCATCTAACATACCTTGCGCTACGTAACCTGCATGTGCTGGCTCATGACCACTGCCACCACCAGATACAATAGCTACGCCTTTTTCTTTTTTATGTTTACGTACAACCACCGTATCAGCAATTACTTCGACATTTTTATTTGAAATCGAAAGACCATCTAACATATCTGGTAAAAATTGTGTTTTATCTTTAATGAGCTTTTTCATATTGAGGACCTCCTGTTTTCACTATTCACTTATAGTATACCCTACACACAAATGTAAACGCTAACAACTCAAAGGGTTTATTTAAAAAAAAGAGCGGGTTCTCAATCAATCTTTTTCAAAATTGATTCTAAAACCCGCCCATCTGTAAAGTTTTTCTTAAATGACTATCTAGTTATAACGAAATTTTATTGCATACTTATTTATTACACACAAACATTTAATGATTTCTATTTTCATATTTAAACTGATTTTGTTTTATACATTAAATATAAAAAATAAGGTGCGCCTATGATTGATACAACAATACCAGCTGGCATACCAGAAGGCTGTAATATCACTTGTCCGACAGTGTCTGCCAACACAAGTAAAAAGGCACCAATAAATATGGAAATTGGTAGAAACATTTGATGTCTCGGACCAACAATTGATTTAGCAATATGTGGACCTAACAAACCTATAAAACCAATAGCTCCTGCCACGGATACTGCAGCTGACGACAGAACTACTGCTATTAACAATAATACAATTCGTTCTCTACCAATTTTCACACCTACACCTTGAGCAATATGTTGATGCGTATTTAATAAATTTAAAACATTCGCTTTTAATAATAAAAACGGTATCAGTACAATGACCCAAGGTAAAAAGGCAATTACAAACGCCCATTCATCGCCCCAAATATTACCCGCAAGCCATGAAGCAATAAACTCTGATTGATCTTCGTCAAATGTTGACATTAACGTCAAGGACCCACCACTTAAAGCAGTAGCCATACCCACGCCTACTAACACCATACTTGCTGGTGTGATACCTTCTCCTTTATTATAACTAAATGAAAAAATAACTAGCGCAGTCAGTATACCACCGATCATACTTATAATTGGTAATACATATACAAAATTATCTGCATTCACTTGACCAACTACAATAAATAGTGCTATAGCAAACCCACTTCCTGCATTTATACCTAAAATACCAGGTTCCGCTAAAGGGTTTTTAGTTACACTTTGTATGATAGCTCCGCTCATTGCTAAAGCAGCACCAGCTAAAATAGTAATAACCATTCTCGGAAATCTAAATTCCATAAGTATAAGTGTGTCGGTATATTCACCTTGACCTATAAGCGTTTTAAAAAAAGTACCTATAGACATCTTATATTCACCTGAAGTCATACTCCAAGCACATGCGAATACCACCAATATTATAAGAATAATCATGGTAATGAACTGTTTATATCTTAATTTTGGGTCTATCATGAAAAGCGTCCTCCTCGTTTAACCAAATACAAGAAGTAAGGTACGCCAATAAATGAAATGATTGCACCTACTGGAGCTTCACCTAACATGCGCGCTACCGTATCAGCAACGAGTAGCAATAACCCGCCAATAACAGCAGTTAATGGCAGAACACGAGCGTAGTCTGTACCAACTAAATAACGTACAATATGTGGAACCATTAGTCCTACAAATGCTATTTGACCCACCATTGCTACGGCAATACCTGCCATAACCATGGATATAATCAAAGCAATTGCACGTGTTAAAGCAACATTTTGTCCCAATCCAATTGCTAAAGTTTCACCTAAATTTAAAATAGTTAGATGTTTACTCATCGCAATAATGATAACTAATGCAATAATAATAAATGGTGCTGCCCAAACAAGCTGCCCCCAAGTCGTACCAGAAACTCCACCAGCGCTCCAAAACGTTAAACTTTGATTTAATCTAAACAATAACGCTACACCTTGACTCAAGGCTGTTAGCAAAGCACTTACGGCAGCTCCGGCCAGTATAATTCTCATCGGATTAAAGCCATCACTTCTTGACCTACCAATCATCAATACAATAAATCCACCCATGATTGCTCCGATAAATCCTGCAATCATAAGCACTATAAATGGTGCTGTTGGATAAAATGCAAAAGTTAGCGCTAACATAAATGAAGCGCCTGAATTTAATCCGATTAAACTCGGATCTGCTAAACCATTTTTAGTAACGCCTTGAATGACTGCACCTGAAGTCGCTAATGCTACACCTACAAGCATTGCTCCTATATCTCTTGGTATCCGTATTTCACTAATAATATTATGTTGTTGATTCTTATTATCATAATTAAATATCGCATCAAATATTGTAGAAATGTGAATTTTAGCATCTCCAATCAATATTGATACCGTCAAAGCAATGACTAATAGAACCAAACTAATTATTAATGTTGTTGTGAAGCTTAATTTTCCCTTTTTTTGCGTAGCCATGATTACACCTAAATTTCTGAATAGCTTTTTCTACATAAATCATAGGTAACTAGCATAGGTTTCCCTGTTCTAGGGTCTGTACTAATCTCTACATCTATATTGAATACTTTTTCTAAGTTTTCTTTGGTTAAAACATCTTCTGTACCTCCAGCAGCAACAATGTCTCCTTGTTTCATCGTAATCAGATGATCTGAGAATCGAACTGCTTGATTAATATCATGCAACACCATAATAATAGTACAACCTTGTTCTTGATTTAATTGGGTGATTAATTCTAAAATTTCTAATTGATGTGAAATATCTAAATATGTTGTAGGCTCATCCAAGAAAATAATATCCGTTCTTTGAGCCAATGCCATCGCAATCCATACCCTTTGACGTTGACCACCACTCAAATCGTTGATAGAACGTAATCGGAATTCATAAGTACCTGTTACATTCATGGCCCAATCAATTTCCTTTTTATCTTCCGCAGAAAGTCTCCCAAATCCTTTTTGATGTGGAAAGCGACCATAAGAAACAAGCTCTCCAACCGTAAGTCCATCGGCCACTTCTGGTGATTGTGGTAAAATCGCAATTTTTTTGGCAACTTCTTTTGTTGATTGTGTATGCAGATTTTCACCATCTAATTTAATTTCACCATCTTTAATTGGTAAAAGACGTGACAATGCTTTTAGTAATGTAGACTTTCCACAACCATTGGGTCCTATAATAGATGTGATTTTACCAGTCGGAATATGAACATCTAAATTATCTACAATAACATTATCCCCATAACCTATCGTAACTTGTTCTCCTTCTAATCGAGTCATAATTTCCCTTCTTCCTAATACAAAATGTACCAAAAACAATCTATATCTATGTCATTTTTAATCTAATTTGTCCTTTAAATGATAATCATTATCACAGATGATATTATATCATTTTTTAGATATGATGACTAATAAATGTTTTATGATAGCAAGCAAAATGTATGGTTTATGAATATATTTTAAATTGCCATACAGTTTTTTTAGCAATATAAGAAAATTCTTAGTTATCGGATTATTGTAGCGATACTCAAATTAAAACCTTGATGTAGGATCTAATCCATACACCAAGGTTTTAATTAGCATTTTTTCATTTTTAATGTTCATCAATTAAGAAACCATTACCATAAACATCACGAACATCATGAATCACTAAGAATGCTTCGTTATCAATGCGTTTGATTAAACGTTTCGCTTTACTAACTTGCGTTTTAGTAATAACAACATACAATATGTCTTTTTCTTGTTTAGAGAAATAGCCTCTCCCATTTAAAATTGTCAACCCACGTCCTACCTGTTCATCAATCACTTTAGCTATTTCATCCGGTTTACTAGAAATAATCGTCATTGCTTTTTTCGTATTTAAACCTTCTATGACATAATCCATTACTTTTGTACCGATATAAAGTGAGATTACTGTAACCAACGCACTCGGAACAGGAATTACTGTTAATGAAATTGCAACAACAATTAAATCAAAGAACAACAGTGCATAAGGTGTACTAACATCTAAATATTTATTAGCAATTCTAGCTAAAATCGTTGTTCCTGCAGTTGTCCCTCCAGCAAGTACGATAATACCAATACCTAGACCTACAGACATGCCACCAAATACTGCATTAACTAAAATATTACCTGTCTCAATTTTCCAACTCACTGTTAGTTCTAAAAATAGTGAGATTAATATTGTCGCTATTATCGTTAAATACATACTTCTCTTACTCAGAAACTTGTAACCTATAGCGATAAGTACTGCATTAAATACAAAGTTTGTTACACCAGGAGATATGTGAAAGGCATAATAAAGTACGATAGCTATACCGGTCACGCCTCCCTCGCCTAAATCAGCAGATATGATAAAAGTATTAACGCCTGCTGAAAATATAAATGACCCAATTATAACGAATAACAAATCTCGTACTGTTTTATTCACCCACATGACCCCCTCATATTAACTTCAATCAATTGAATATTAGCAAACTATCGAACATACCACAACAATATTTGAAAAAAATTCTGAATCACTTACTTGTAAAACCTTGATATTATAAGATTTCTTTTTATTACACTTTTAAAAGTTCAAAAATTCTGAATTTTCGGTTTACTTATACACTTTCCTTTGCTATAATAAAATTTATCTTCTTATTGATTGCCAATAAGAAGCCATCTCCTTTGTGTTGTTTATAGTAACATACAAAACAATTTTTGCTCGAGTATATTTTTAGTACCTAGTCCTTACTATTAATATACAATTAATTCATTTCCCGTAAAAGCCAAGTAATATTGCATGTGTCTCCTCACGTCAATTACTTGGCTTTATTTTTTATTTTAAAATCATCATAATACATATACGAACAAGCATTAATATAAAAAAGGAGCGTTATTGACATCAATAATCAATTGATTTCTCACGCTCCTTTTTTTACCGTCTATTGATATCAACTAAGTAATTAATACAACTTTTACTTCAAGACGATCGATTATAAATTCACTGTATTTAATTTTCTTACATGATTGATAGACCTAGACAATTATTTCGACATATATCATCTTTAAGTGAGTCATTCACTTACAACCAATCATTACCAAGCAAACAAACCAACAAATCCAGCTGTCATTAACGATACTAAAATTCCTGCAAGCAACATCATTGGAACATATTGCGAAACAAAATCAGATGTTTTCTTATCTACAATACCTTTCAATGTTCCAATAATCATCCCTATTGTTGAGAAGTTCGCAAACGATACTAAAAATGTTGCAATAACTGCACGTCTGTGTGGTGAGTATGAATCAATAACATCTTTAATTTGACCCATCACCACAAATTCGTTTGTCACAATTTTTTTCGCCATTTGTTGTGCCACTATCCATGCCTCATCAAACGGTAATCCTAGTAATAAAGCAAATGGATACATAAAAGTACCGAGAATTTGATCTAGGCCAAAACTTCCTTTTATACCAGCCCAACCACCGATAATACCTGTGATTAAATTAATAAAACGGTCAATTAAATCAGAAAGTGCAACAAAACTGATAACAAAAGCAATGATGATTAAAATCAATTTACCTGCATTTAATACTGAATCTCCTAAAAATGAGAAAAACGGCTGTTTTTCAATTTCTTCATTACGGATACTATAAATAATATCTTCTTTTTCTTCCACAGAAACAGGATTTAAAATAGAAGAAACTATAATTGCATTAATGATATTTAATGGAATAGCAGTTAGCACTAAGTCACCTGGTATCATCGATACATACGCGCCAACAATTGCACCAGATATCGAACTCATGGACATCATTGCCACTGTTAACACACGTGTTTCTTTCATGCGTTTCAATTGTTCATTTGAAACTGCTAATGCTTCTGTATTACCTAAAAACATCATTTCTATACCAAAGAAAGATTCGAATTTTGGCTGACGTGTAATTTTAGCTAAAGCCCAACCAATACCACCTATAACTTTGGGTAAAATATTAAAATACATCAAAATATCAAAAAGTGGTACTACTAATAGAATTGGAAATAGCGCACTCACAGCCATATCCATCATTTCTGTATTTGTCCAACTGGCAAAAGCAAATCCCGTACCTACATGTGCAGACTCAATAACCCATGATATACCATTTGCCAATAATTGAACCGCTGACTTCCCCCAAGGGAAATACATAAAGAACCATGCTAAGAATAAGTTGATTACGACTAAAATGCCAATAGATTTCCACTGGATATCTGATTTCTTTCTGGAAAAAAGTACAGCAATACCTAAAAACACAATTAACCCAATAATATTAATAAGTAAAAACATCATACACCCACCATTTCTTATTGAATAAATAACTACTTGAATATTTAAAAGCAACACTCGATTATGTATAAGAATTATTAAGATGAGTATATCTGCTCTCGCTCATTAAGTTAATTATCAATTTTAATTATATAGCAGCGAATATACTCATCTTAAATTTTGTAATCCATTTATTTAATTTCATTCTTGATAAAAATCTATCATTCCCCAAATGATTGTCACTTATGAATTCACAATAATTATACCATGTATGTACATTATATAAAATAAAAATTTTATGGTTCGTTTATAGTCAAAAAATATATTTATCCAGCATCCAATCATACGTGTTTTCAATATTACTTCGTTAAATTTTGTGTATGAACAAATTGTTGATATTTTTCATGATTACCAATCAAATCCTGATGAGTGCCTATGCCTGTCACACTACCGTTATCAATAAAAATAATTTGTTCAGCTTTTTTAATTGTAGATAGTCTGTGGGCAATCACGATTGTTGTTCTGTTTTCCATCAATTCTTCTAAAGCATCTTGAATCTTTCGCTCACTTTCGCTGTCTAAGTTAGCGGTTGCCTCATCCAATAATAAGATATCTGGATTTTTAACAAAACTTCTGGCAATATCTATACGTTGACGTTGGCCACCTGACAATTTCAAACCTCGCTCGCCAACAATTGTTTCATATCCATCTTCAAACGCTATAATAAATTCGTGACAATTTGCTAATTTTGCATAGTAAATTAATTCATCGTTTGAGACTTCACGATTAATGCCATATAAAATGTTGTCTCTGATTGAGCCATTCATCATTGAATTAGATTGCATGACATAACCTATTTTCTCACGCCAATGACCTAGATCTATATCATAAATCGATTGGTCGCCATAAGTGATATCACCTTGTTCTATGTCATACATTCGTTCAATAATATTGAAAATTGTACTCTTACCTGAACCAGAAGGTCCTACAAAAGCAGTAATACTACCAGATGGTATATCAAAACTCACATTTGTAAGAATTGGTTTATTACCGTATTTAAAATGTACATTTTCAAATGTTAAATTACCATCAATCATTGGTTTTGCTTGTTCTATTTCAAAAACTTCAGTAGGTTCTTCCATGATTTCATATATACGACTACTTGCCCCTACAGCCTTTTTATAATCTGTAACCAAAGTTGATAAATTAATGATAGGTTGCGTAAGTTGAATAACATAAAAAATCATTGCAATTAAGGTTCCTGCTGTGATTGCTCCAGTAGAAATTCGAATTGCACCAAAACCTAAGATAACTGCAATCGTTAAAAGCATAATTACACCAGATATAGGTTGTATAATAGCTGTAATCTTAGCTTGCTTTAGTCCTAAAAAGTATATTTCTTGTAAATTCTTATGAGCATTATTTAACTCAATTTTTTCAGTACGTGAAACTTTAACTAAGCGCATTTCTGTTAATACACGACCTAGTAAGCCACTGAAATTCGCAATCTCTGCCTGTGTTTTTTTAGAAATATTTTGCATAATTTTACCTAATGGAATCATAATTAATACAAATATAGGTATCGTGATAAAAGTCAGCAAAGTCATTTGCCAATCCATCACAAATAACATTATTAAAGAGCCGATAATAGTCAATACTGAAGGCAATAAGTTGGGCAATTTTTGTGAAATAAATTCATTGATTACTTTTGTATCGTCTGTCAAACGACTCATCAATTGTCCACTTTCATTTTTATCAAAAAAGGGCATTTTTAAGTGAATGATGTGTTTCCATAAAACGGATCGAATTGCATAAATGATTTTCTCACCAATTTTACTCAATAAATACAGTCCTATACCGCTAAGCAACGCATTCATAATAAATATAGAAATAAATGCTATGATAAACATCCAATTAATATTTTCAAAAGAAAATTTATCTACGAGCTTACCTGTAAAAAAAGGAACTACTAGTCCTGTAATACTACCTAATGAAGAAATTAAAACAGCTATGATAATCAGTCCAACAGGCCATGATAATTTTTTAAATAAGTAGAATAATGGATTCTCTTGATTCATATCTAAATTACCTCTTCTAAAAATATTTTAAATTACCTCTTACTTACATTAATTTTGAGCAGATTAATTTTAAAGTATTAAGTTAAATTAATTTCAATTTATTTTATCATGTTTTACACAATAATTTTCAATAAATTAGTTATAAAAAATATTCTTCTGTTTAATATTTTATAAACTACATACAATATGCTAAAATACCTCTATTGCAATAAAACAGAACATATTAAGAGGGAATGTAATTATGAGAAAGTTAATTCTGGCAATTGTAACTGTACTCTTCGTCGGTTCAATTATAACACCTTTTGCCAACGCTGAAACAGTCACACCTACACAGGCGGCAAATCAATATGGTTATAATGTTACTGATAATTATCAACCTGAAGGTGCAATAAATATTGCCCAAACCGGTCAAATTCTTTACCAATATAACGCTGATAAAGATTGGTATCCCGCTTCGATGAGCAAATTGATGACCATGTATTTAACACTCGAAGCCGTTAATCGTGGGGATTTATCTTTAGATGATAAAGTTAAAATCACAGACAAACATTACAGCATGTCTACCTTGCCTGAATTAAGTAATACCAAGCTTTATCCTGGAGAGACTTACACGATTAAAGAGTTACTCCAAATCACTGTTTCAAATTCAAGTAATGCCGCAGCGCTTATATTAGGTCAAGAAGTATCTGGAAACCTTTCAGATTTTACAGATGAAATGAACAAAAAAGCAAAATCAATAGGTATGAAAGATACACATTTTGTTAATCCAACAGGTGCTGAAAATAAACAATTAAAAGACTTTGCACCAAAAAAATATAAAAATGAAGAGAATAATACATCAACAGCTAAAGATTTTGCAATTTTAGCTCAACGTACCATTCAAGATACACCAAAAATCATTTATTTCACTAAACAATTAGCTCCAACGCAACACGGTGTTACATATTACACATTCAATCACTCTTTAGAGGGTGCGGATATGAGTTTAGAGGGGACAGATGGTTTAAAAACTGGCTCTAGTGATATTGCAGATTACAATCACACTATCACTACAAAAAGAGATAAATTTAGAATTAATCAAACAATAATGGGTGCTGGTAACTACGACAACTTAGGTGGCGAGAAACAACGTAATATGATGGGCAATGCCTTAATGAATATGTCTTTTGATCAATATAAATATAAAAAAATTATTTCAAAAGGCAATCACAAAATTAATGGAAAAACATATTATGTAGAAAAAGACTTATACGATGTACTTCCAAATGATTTCGATAAAAATGATTATAACTATGTAATTGAAGATGGTAAATTGCATATTGAATATGATCGAAAATTTATTTCCGATAAATACGGCCCACCAACTGTTAAAGTAAGCAAACCAATTCTGCATCAAACTACGACAGTTGTGAAAACGACGTGGGATGAACATCCGATCCTCACTTTATTAGGTACGATATTAATCATAGCTGCAATCGCAATTATTATTTATCTTATTATCGAAACTTTCAAAAACAGAAAAAATCATAAATAAAGTCATGAATTATTAATGCCAAAATGATACCCCGAAAAGATGCTTTAACTTAGAAATCTTCTCGGGGTTTTTCAGAGCTTGATTGTTCGATGACAAAACAAGTTGAGGCTGAGACATTACGATGTCCCAGCCTCACTTAATATATTTATTTAACATATGATTTATTAAAATTATAATTCAATATCAACAAATGACTGCTGATTTATTTTTCAGCATCACCATAAAGTTCTTTCTTGATTTTAGTAGTAGAAATACCTTCTGTACGGTTAAGGTAAATCACTTCACATTTATCTTTCAAGAAGTCAAATTCACCTTCCCAGTCGTGCCCCATTACAAAAGTATCTATTTCATAGCGATCGACGTCGATTTCTTTTTGTCCCCAGCCACTTTCAGGGATTACAAGATCAACATAACGAATAGACTCTAGCATCATCTTTCGTTGTTCATAATTATAATAAGACTTTTTATTTTTAATGCGATTAAATTCATCTGTAGATAGTGCAACTACTAAATAATCGCCCATTTCTCTAGCTCTTCTTAATAATTCAATGTGACCATAATGTAATAAATCATACGTTCCATAAGTAATAACACGTTTCATACGCTCATACTCCTTAACAAAATTTAATTAAAATTTACATTTTTTAAAAGTATAGCACACTGATTTGAAGTTTACGAACTATACCCAAAATTCATTTTTTTAATATTTGTTTTAATTTCATTTTACCTCTGAATTTTACACGTTTCGGTAACACTTCCATTTGAAAACGGTAATAATTCGGTCTACCAATGCCTACATTAAGTAATGCTTCTCGCCATTTTTTATATAACGCTTTATTCCAATTTTTTCCACATTGTTCAACAACCCTAATTATTCTAAACATTGCTTCTCCTGAATAATCTGCTTCTTGCATATTATACATATAAGACGTTACAACATCTAAAAATGATTCTGTTAATTTTTTATTATTTGTGAGAAATGCTTGCAACAAGTAACTGACAATGAGTTCATCCATACGATAACTGTAATAAATCCGTTCTTCTCTTAATAACAATGTGTGCATCACTCTATGTCTTACTTTAATCGCATCGCTCATATAATTTACAAAGCGATCTGCTCTTTGATCTGTCACCGACCCTTTTTCTTCATGATAACCATACACAATAAAAGGTAATAATTGCACATCTCGAGCTTTCTTATAAGCTGATATCATAAATGTATGCTCTTCACAAAACACTACATCTTCATCGAAGCGTAAATCTTTGAATGTCGCACTAAATAACTTGCCTCCTGGACCAATAGATTGCATCATTTCAGGACATTGTGCTAAATTCACTTTATCAAATTTTTGTATGGGTTGGTGTGTATAAAAACTTTGCCATGCACCTTTATTTAGTCTTCCAATTTGTCCTAGTACAATATCTACATGTTCATCCTGTTGAAAGTAATCTGCCATAGCATCGATACTATTTGGCAAAAATTCATCGTCTGCATCTAAAAACATAAAAGCATCACCAGTAACATACTCCAATGCATTATTTCTGCTCACAGCTGCACCTTGATTTGCTTGATTAATAATACGAATGTTTTTGTATGCTTTTTGTAGTCTTTCTAAAACTTGTTTACTTTCATCTGTTGATCCATCATTGATACAAATAATTTCATAATCTTGCTTTGTATCCACCGAGCTTATTGCTCTTTGAAGTGTATTTGCTGCATTATAGACAGGTATGATAATTGATATTTTCATGTTTTCACCATTTTCTCTATATGATTTATAACCTGAGTTAAGCTATTTGGAACATTATAGTCATGCCAATTTTTGAACAATGGCATTAATGCACTTGCATGTGTTTGAAGTATATGAACGATGTCTTCTTCGCTATATGCTTTGTAAAATTCCGGAATTTCATAATAATATGAATTTAGCCCCCGTACTTTTTCATAATTTGCTTCATCATAGACATAAAAAAGCGTCGGCTTATTTAACAAACTTGCTTCTATTGCTAATGAGCTATAATCTGTGATGATAACGTCCGCCATAACCATAAGCGATTGTAGACTAATATTGTGTTGCTCATCTTGAGGTAGTGATGGATGTAACTTACTCATCAATGTGTATGAAGGTAATGCTGTTTCAAAACGCGCCTTATCAATAATCTGATTGGCTTGGTGATGCTCGCGATACGTTGGCACATAAAGCGCTAATTTATCATTGATACCATATTGTAACTTTAATGCTTGCTGCTTTTGTTTGATATCTAAATTTACATATGGAACAAGACGAGGCAATCCAGTTCTTAAAAATTGATCATCTTTCGCACCAAACGCGGATTTAAAACAATTCACCATTGGTTCGCCCCCTACTAAATATTTATCAGTAGCGCGATAAACATTTTTATATTGGTTCACCATTTTTTTATTATTTAAATCTACTTGGTGGTCAGTAAGTCCAAAATTTTTCAGTGCACCAACTGCGTGCCAAGTTTGAATGATTGTCTGTTGCGATTTCTTTTTGAAACCGCCAAACAATAAATAATATGTATCTATCACAATAATTTTTGCCGTACTCAAGGCCTTTATATGTTTAAAGACTTTTTTATTGCCCGCAGGTATAAATGTCACATTATCTAATTGTTCAACATATTTTCTATTACTTTCCTTGGCAATCACTGTCACTTCATAAGATTTTCGATTTAATGCTTCGATGATTGGAAGTACATCTTCAGCAAATGTCATCATGACGACAATATGATGATGATCTATTTTTTTCTTTATATATATCAAATTTAAAAAACTAATGATTGTCATATAAAGTTTTTTTATTAACTGTCTCAAATTTCCACCGCCGGTAATTATTTATTCTCTTTTATTATAGCTATTTTATATTTAAAATTATAGAAAAATCCTTTAATGACTTTTAAGCCACCAAAGGATTAAATATAAATCGTCTTTGTCTGAATTCAATTACATAAAGTCTGCAAAATGATCTCTATAACGCATATGCAATATAGATCCTATGACAAATAAAAACACAATGATAAAGAAGTTGTAAAATGTTAATTCCCAATGTGTAACAAAATACCATTCGTTATATAGAACCGATGCACGATACGCCTCAGCAAGATAATAAATTGGATTCAGTTGCATAACATCTTTAACAATACCTTCTGGCGGTACAATTAAAATAGATGAAGCAAAGAATACCATTCTCATCAATGCTTGAATTGCTGGTTGAGTATCTTTTACTAATACACCTAACGTAGAAGTAAACAATGCTACTGTTGTAGTAAAAATTAATGCAAATGGTACATATAAAAATAATTGTAATGTAAAAATAGATGGATAATAACCACCTAACATACATAATAAAATAACAGCAACTAATAGTGCGATATGACCATAGAACCTACTCATCACTATATATGATGGTATAATTGATAACGGAAAATTCATCTTAGCGACATGGTTATATTTACTTGCGATTGATTTCGTACCTTCCAAAATACCTTGGTTCACAAAGAACCACATACTAATACCAACGAGTAACCAATAAATAAATGGGACACCCTCGATTGGATTATTAGTTCTAATTCCTAGACCAAATACAAACCAATAAACCATAATTTGCATTGCTGGATTAATTAATTCCCAAGCCATACCAAGGTAATTATTGGTGTTAGTAATTTTAACTTGGAATTGTGCTAACCTTTGAATTAGATAGAAATTTTTAAAATGCTCTTTTAAGACTACCCACACTGCACTCATTTAAATAAACCACACTTTCAATCAATTTGCTAATCATAATTATGCTATAAAAAGTCTACATTCAAATCTAATATACGCTTTGTTATTCATCTTAACAACCTATATTTAATTGGGTAAATTAAATATTTTATGTAATAAAAGCGGATGTGCTTCCTCATATGATTGTTGTATAATAGAAAAACAACGAAGCTAAAATAACCTCATTTTAGTTGATTTTATAACTTAAATTCAGTAAACTTTAACAATTGTATAAGAACGTTATCTTAAAATTTGTACTCACTTACTTTACAATAGGTTAATAAATTTAACAACTCATATATAATATAATATACTATATACTATCTGCAAATAAGGAAGGTAAAATTATGAATGTATCGGTTAACATTGAACATGTAACTAAAGAATACCGCATCTATCGCAATAATAAAGAGCGTTTAAAAGATGCCTTAGTCCCTTTTAATAAAAACAAGACATTTTATGCGCTGAATGATTTGTCATTAACAGCATACGAAGGTGATGTTATAGGCCTTGTAGGCATCAATGGGTCAGGTAAATCTACGCTTAGTAATATTATTGGTGGTTCCCTATCCCCTACTGCTGGAGATGTGAATCGCCACGGTGAAGTTAGTGTGATTGCAATTAATGCTGGTTTAAATGGACAGTTAACAGGTATTGAAAACATAGAATTTAAAATGTTATGCATGGGATTCACAAGAAAACAGATTAAAGCCTTAACACCTGATATTATTGAATTCAGTGAACTAGGAGAATTCATTTATCAACCTGTTAAAAAATATTCTAGTGGTATGCGAGCCAAGTTAGGTTTCTCAATTAATATCACGACAAATCCAGACATTCTTGTCATTGACGAAGCATTATCAGTTGGAGACCAAACTTTTGCACAAAAATGTTTAGATAAAATTTACGAGTATAAAAAGCAAGGTAAAACTATTTTCTTCGTAAGCCATAATATGAAACAAGTGCGTGAATTTTGTACTAAAATCGCGTGGATAGAAGCTGGTAAATTAAAAAAATTCGGTGAACTAGACGAGGTTTTACCCGAATATGAAAAATTCTTAAACGGTTTTAAAAAATATTCCAAAGAGGAACAAAAAGCCTTTAGAAGTAAATTGGATAACTCAAGATTTGAAGTGAAATAATTTTATTGACTGTTAAATATCATAGATAACGACTGCACAATTGCATGACAATTTTAATAAATAAATCATAACTAAAATAAACTTATATTTGCTAAATATATCAAAGTCATTGTAGTAAAAAAATCGGCTATAGCTTAACAATGCTATAGCCGATTTTTTATTGCTTTGCTTTTTGCTTAATCACTTTAAATACAAACTTCGGTATGGCTTTCATTCTACCAAACCGTTTCCAATCAATGATAAAACGATAAATCCATTCGATATTTAATTTACGAAATATTTTGGGCGCTCTTTTTTTCGTTCCACTAAAAACTTCAATAGATCCGCCTACACCCATTAGTAATGTCTGTTTAAAATAATGATCATGACGTTCAATCCATTGTTCTTGCTTAGGATAACCCATACCAACGAAAACATAATCTGGATTAAATGAACTCACGTGTTTCAATACCGTTTCATCTTCTAAATTAAAATAGCCATGGTGATAATCAAAATGAATATTAGGGTATTTTTCACTTAATTTCTTCACAGCTTGAACGACAACCTCATCTTTTGCACCTAATAAAAAGACTTTTTGATAATTAGCATTAGCAATTTTCAAACATGCTTCCATTAATTCTATACCTGGAACACGTTCTTTCAAAGGGGTTTTAAGCAGTTTTGAAGCCATAACTACACCTGTACCATCAGGAATGACATAGTCTGCTTTGTTAATTAACTTACGATATGCTTCATTTTCAGTAGAAAAGTCAACTATTTCAGGATTAGCAGTTACAATAAATAAATTCTTTTCAGATTGTGATTCAAAAAAAAGCTTTATACGGTCACGCATTTCTGTCAGAGTTACATTATCGAATAAAACAGATAATACGTTTACCTTTTCTAATTTATTAGCTCTTGTCATAATTGGTTATCTCCTAACTCAATTCTTTTTCTCGTTACCCTATAATACATTACTTGTAATATGAATACTGTTACTCTCGCATATATTACAATATTAATAAAACCTAGGTCAAACCGCTTTAAAATATAATATACATCAAAAGTCCAAATGATTTATGGATGATCTTACTTTATACTATTATATGTGAGATACTGTTTGATTATTATCGTATCTCGTAAAATATTAAATTTTCGTATTCTAAAAATGAGGTATTTCATGTCTAAGCTAAATGCGTTTTTCAGTTCTTCTATTCAATTACATCTTTATTGGATTGTTTTAGTGGCTATAATCTATATCATCATACATACTTATCGAAATAAACCTATCAACCAATTTTTAGATATCTATTTTAACTATATCCCTGTATTAACACATGAGTTTGGCCATATATTATTTAATAAATTGAGCGGTGGACGAGCGAGAGACTTAGTGATTGTGGCAAGACCAGCTGAGCGTCTAGCAACATCTCAACAAGGCTACGCCATAACACAATCAAAAAATAGTGTTGGTCAGTCCATCACTACATTCGGTGGCTACGTTATGCCGCCATTGATGTTATATATAGGATTTCTATCTACGCAATATCAATATCCAAGCTTGTTTATCACTGCTTACCTATTAATATTTATATATTTTGTATGCTTAACATCTAGAAAGCTATTACCAATGTTCATAGTAATACTTTTAATTTTTTTATTATATTGCTTATTTAAAAGTGATAATCAATTAGCGATACTTTATGTTATATCCATTACACAACATTTTATCTTAGGTGTTTTATTAGGAGAAGTTCTTCAATCATCTTGGACAATATTCAAATTGACTTTCTCATCAAATGAAATCACTTGGGATGGTAGCACTTTAAAAGCATTGACTCGTGTTCCAACCTTCCTCTATAGCTTCATTTGGATAGCGATCAATTTATTTACTGTATATCAATTATTCCGAGTTTACTTTATTCCTTAGACCTCTTCAAAAAGAGTCTAGGACATAAAATTATTGGGTAAGTGAAAAAGCCAATATCCATTGAAATAATATAAAAATCGGCTTTAATAGGTTGTATTTTGATAAGACGCTTGAGACAACAGGACAAACTGAAGACGACGGGCAGAAGCTGTCCTCTAAGAAAGCGAGCCAACAATACGCCGCAGCATTGAATAACAAGAAGCACACAGATAGATTGAATTAAATCATCTGTGTGCTATTTTTTAGGATTTATGACTCAGACTTTTTTCCTTTCAATATCACTATTAACTATTAAATATGACTACAATGTCCTTTTCAAACTTTGTCTTATGCTTATTAGATAGACGATTTCAATTTTTTAAATCCTTCTAAGTTGCATATAAAAAACTTCAGTATGCAAATTCTTATTTTTCTGCATAAATATGTTCTGCATTATCATAACTCAGTACTGTCACTTTTTCTTCTTTCTGCACCATTACCACTTTATTGGTATCATCTTTATCTAATATTTTTATTTGTTCCCCAATCAATATGGATTTACTTGTTAAATAAACTAACAATTCTGTTCTATCTCGCACACGTTTTATCGTCACTATATCACCGGCTTCAAACGACAATAAATTTGTAGTATATATCTCTTTATATTTATTATCTCTAGGGATAATACCACCGTGCGGACAAGTGATTGGGTAATCTAATAATTTATCTAAACGTTCTACAAATAAGTGTGAAACTTTGTGTTCTAGCACCTCAGCTTCCTGATGTACCTCTTCCCAATTATATTCTAATATCTTAATTAAAAATAATTCTAATAATCGATGTCTTTTAATGATATCTAAGGTATATGTCAAACCTTCTTCTGACAATTGCACACCTTTATATGGCTTCGTTTCTACAAATCCCGATTTTTCTAAACGATTCACCATTTCACTTACAGATGGTGGTTTGATATTTAAATACTGGGATAACGTCTTGTTTGAAACGAAAGAATGATCGCCATTATGAGTCAAAATTGCTTTTAAATAATCTTCTTTTTCTTCAGTTAGCATGGTTTCACCTCTCAAGTCATTCACTTTATTGTATCACGAATCTACTTGACACGCTAAAAGTTAATGTTATATTATAAATTAAATTAGGTTAGCCTAAAATTTAATTTAAGGAGGTAGAAAAATGTTAGAAATTAATAACTTAAATCTCACTTTAGGGAATAAACATGTCTTGGAAAACATTAATTTAGAAATTCCCGTAAAAGGTGAAATTATAGGTATTATGGGACCCAATGGAGCAGGAAAATCTTCCTTACTCAAATCAATTATTGGTGAATTTAAGTCAACAGGTATCGCTAATTTACATAACATTGCTATACAACAAACACTTAAAAATGTTACATACATCCCACAAAAAGCACATATTGACTTAGACTTTCCAATTAAGGTAGAAGATGTTGTACTCTCAGGTGCCTATAAAGATATTGGTTGGTTTAGGTTTGTTACCCCTAAAACAAGAGCTAGACTTAATCAACTACTATCAACATTAGAATTACAAGATTTAAGAAATCGACAAATTTCTGCACTCAGTGGAGGTCAATTACAAAGAGTTTTAGTAGCTAGAGCACTCATGACAGAAAGTACACTCTATCTTTTAGATGAACCATTTGTAGGTATCGATTTCCATAGTGAACAAATCATAATGACTCAATTAAATGAGCTCAAAGAAGCTGGGAAATTAATTTTAATTGTACACCATGATTTATCTAAAGCAGAAAAGTATTTTAATCGTGTTATTCTTTTAAACAAAACAATTCGTTTCTTTGGAGAAAGTCATGTTGCGATGCAACCTGACCATTTAAACGAAACTTTCTTAAACCCCACACAGGAAGAGCAACAAAAGTCAGAATCGGCATAAATAGAAAGGAAGTAACACGATATGGAATTTTTTCAACACCTATTTGAATACAAATTTTTAAGCAATGCATTGATTATTTCAATTGTTGTAGGAATCGTTTGTGGTACAGTAGGTTGCCTCATTGTATTAAGAGGCCTGTCCCTTATGGGAGACGCAATGAGTCACGCAGTTTTACCTGGGGTCGCATTATCATTTTTATTCGGCGTTCCTATGTTTGTTGGAGCGTTAGTGACAGGTATGATTGCTAGTATCTTTATCGGATTCATTACCAAAAGTAGTAAGACCAAACCTGATGCTGCGATAGGTATTAGTTTTACAGCATTTTTAGCTACCGGGGTCATTTTAATTAGTCTCATTAATAGTACCACCGACTTATATCATATTCTTTTCGGTAACCTATTAGCAGTGACACACGCTACTTTTTGGTCAACAGTCGTAGTTGGTTTAATCGTTATGATTTTAATTATAACTTTCTACAGACCATTAATGATATCCACATTCGACCCAATTTTTAGTAGAATGAGTGGTTTAAACACTACATTTTTACACTATTTCGTTATGCTATTGCTCTCACTCGTTACGGTAGCAAGCATACAAACAGTAGGTATTATATTAGTTGTCGCTTTATTGATTACGCCTGCTTCAGCTGCATTTTTAATCGCTAAAAAATTACATACGATGATGATCATTTCTAGTCTTATTAGTGTTATAAGTTCAGTTGTCGGTATGTATTTTAGTTATATTTATAATATTCCAAGTGGTGCAACTATCGTCTTATGTGCGTTTATCATTTATATCATTATTTTCACTTGTAATAAAATGCAATTTTTCACAAAAAAAGGAGCAATTTAATGAAAAAACTATTAACAATTACAATGATTCTTTTATTATTTTTAAGTGCATGTGGTAAAGGAAACAACGATTCTAATTCTCAATCACATGAAAAAATAAAAGTTGTAACAACAAACTCAATCCTTTATGACATGGTCAAAAATGTTGGAGGCGATAAAGTAGATATTCATAGTATCGTCCCAATCGGTCAAGATCCACATGAATATGAAGTAAAACCAAAAGATATTAAAGCATTGACAGATGCTGACGTTGTGTTTTATAACGGGCTAAACTTAGAAACAGGTAATGGTTGGTTTAAAAACGCATTATCACAAGCTAATAAGTCATATGAAGATGGTTCTGTTGTTAAAGTTTCAAAAAATGTTAAACCTTTATACTTAAACGGTGCTAAAGAAGGCGATGAATCAAAACAAGATCCACACGCTTGGTTAAGTTTAGATAATGGTATTAAATATGTAGAAGAAATAAGCAAAGCCTTGATTAAGAAAAATGACAAGTATAAAGATGATATTCAAAGTAATACCAAAGATTATATCGCTAAGTTAGAAGATTTGAAAAAAGAAAGTCATGATAAATTCAATGATATACCTAAAGAACAACGTGCAATGATCACAAGTGAAGGTGCTTTTAAATATTTCTCAAAACAGTTTGATATTAAACCTGGTTATATTTGGGAAATCAATACCGAAAAACAAGGTACCCCTGAACAGATGAAGCAAGCTGTAAAATTTGTTCAAGACAATAACCTTAAACATTTACTTGTAGAAACGAGTGTAGATAAGAAAAGTATGCAAAGTCTAAGTGAAGAAACAAACTTAGATATTTATGGAGAAGTATATACAGATTCTATAGGTAAAAAAGGCACTAAAGGAGATTCATATTTTAATATGATGCAAGAAAATATCAATACTGTTCACGGTAGTATGGAATAAAATAAGGCTATTTAACCTACATTGTAGGTGAATAGCCCCATACCGTACGTTTCCCTCCTAATGACGTACGGTATGGTGGTATTCAAGCCTTAAATCATCTATCTCCCTTAACTCCATCAATGGTTGGCTCCTCCCCCCATTGATGGAGATTTTTTTTAGTCTTACTTTCAGCTATAGCTGAATTAGTAAAACTTATGCATGAGCAGTAGCCCAGGCGTTCCTCTTTATACTTTCAGCTTTGCTGAATTAGTAAGACTTATGCATGAGCAGCACCTCAGGCGTTCCTCTTTATACTTTCAGCTTTGCTGAATTAGTAAGACTTATGCATGAGCAGTAGCTCAAGTAATCCTTAATACCCTCGTTGTCGGGTTAAACGACGACATCTGTTTAATAAAATTAGATATCGTCGCTCATTCCCTTAAAACTTGAAAAGAAGAGGTAACTCATGACTTCTTTTATTTAAGCATGAATTAAACTTGCTAATTTATGCGCTTTAATCTGTTAAACTATCTACGATAATCATTTCATCATAATTAATCGCTTCACGTAATTTTAGCGCAGTAACTTCACTAATTTCTTCATCTTCAGAAAGTTCATTCAAAACACGACGCTGTTCTCTAAGTGCACCTAATTTAATTTTAGTAATTGAAGTTTCACTTTTTGGATTAAAGAAATTAGAAGGCGTTAAGTTTTCTATTCTCATTAAATAACTATCACAAATCATACCAACTTCTAATTTATTTGCTTCAGTTGTTTCCTTACCTAAACGACTGACTACACGATAATGCACTGTTCTCATAACATTAGAAATTTCTCTCAAGTTTTCAATCACTGATAATGAGGAAGCTGCATTTGTTCTCACTTTTGTTTTAATTCTACTTTTTAAGACAAACGTTTTCACTTCAACTTTAATACGTTGAATGAGAGATGATTGTTTATAAACCTGAGTACGTTCCGCATAGCGCATATAGTTATCTAGGATATTTGTTGTTATATCGCCATTAGATACCAAACTATTCAACGTATTATTTTCAACATCAAAAGCAATTTTTTGTAATCGTTCTAACTCTTTAGTATTTTCATCTTCGTTCTCAACAGTTTTAAGAAATGCTAATTTGTCATGGTATTCTTTGATAACATTTCCATATAAATAACTTGATTCTTCAGAGGATAATTTATTTAAGTGTTCTATAACTTTTTCTAAAATATACACCCGTGCTTGTTTAAAGTTCATACCGTGTTGCTTCGGTTGAACCGCATTAGGTGTCACAATAGGTAATAAAACCTGTGCAATAATTAAACTCATAATGACCATACCGGATGCGATAAATAATAAGTCATCTCTAAATACGAAAGAATGATGATCAGCCAACATATAAGGTAATGTCAAAGCAATTGCTAAAGATATTGTCCCGTGTACGCCACACAATGTCATAATAAAAGCATACATACCACGTTTTGGTGGTTTCTCAGTGACTTTCGTATTATCTTCATAATTCGTTAGTATTTTTTGGAATGGGCTAATTGGTAAATAAAAATAAGGATATAAAACAAACACCCATAAAAATCTAAATAAATAAATTGCTAAAGCAATTAAAACCGTGACTACAATTAGAAAAATAAAATTATGGGGTTCATTTTCTATAATTCTGCCAACAAGTTCTGGAACTAAAAATCCTAAAATGGAAAAAACAAAACCGTTTAATGCATAACCCAATATATTCCAAGTATGGTTATAACTCATTTGTAATCTAGTACGTGCCTGTGCAATACGGTCACGTTCAAACCCATGAACCAAGCCTGCTACTACAGCTGCAATAATGCCTGACGCATGAAACATTTCAGCAACGAGATATGTAATAAAAGGCGTCACAAGTTGTATAAACGTAAACATATTTATATTTTCTATACCTCTTCTAGAAAGTGATACTCTAAACCTAACAAGTGCCACGCCAATAATTAAACCTACAATAAATCCACCAATAGAAGATATTAAAAACTGTTCAACAGCATTCACCATTGAAAAGCCACCCGTAATCAATGCAGCTACAGCAATTTTAAAAGATATGATACCAGCAGCATCATTTAATAATGACTCACCCTCTAAAATTGTCATAGAGCCTTTAGGGAGTACTTTACCATTCGTAATTGCTTGAACAGCAACGGCATCAGTTGGACATAAGATTGCGGCTAGCGCAAACGCAGCAGCTAACGGTAACTCGGGCCAAATCCAATGCACAAATAAACCAACTACGATTACTGTGGTTACTACAAGACCTAATGCCATCATTAAAACAGGTTTGATATAACGTCTTAAATGTACACGAGAAACTTTTACACCTTCAACAAATAATAGCGGTGCTATCAGAGCAACCATAAATAATTCTGAATCAAAATGGAATTCGACGGGAACTGGGGTAATATACAGTAACATACCGAGTATAATTTGTATAAAAGCTAAAGGGATTTTAGGTAATAAAATATGAACTAAAGAACTTGCGATTACTACAGCTAAAAATATAAGTATTGTTTCAAATATTTGCATGGTTTCACCTCTTTTCAACATTTAAACTTTCATAATTGCTGAGGTTGAAACAAAAATACAATCGTTTTATTTATGAACATATTGTGTCTCAAACTCTTTCATATCTTTGTTTGTATGAACAATGATATTTGTCAGATATGTACTTTTTAACATTAACACAATTACAAATATATATAATTTTATCATTTTTTTAGCAGACGCTAAAATGTATTGCACTTCAACAATGATAAAATTTTGTTATTCTACAAACACCACGATGCCAATCAAATAACATCATATATAGAAACAACAGCGGGTTGGAAATCAAACTTAACTTTGATTTCCAACCCGCTTAGTCAAATACATAATTTCCAAATAAGTTATTTTCAAGCAAATAAATAGATGCTTAAATAACTGATTTATTTAATTTAATACATATCCTGATCTTTTTCATTCATTTTACGTCTACGCTCTTCCCGTATTTGAGCACGCTTTTTCAATTGTTCAAATGTATCATTTTCTGAAGCGCTTAATAAGATACTTGTTTGTTTAGGTGCATCACTTTTCCTGTACATATAAGCGCCCGTTCGGTATGCCGCTCTTGATATCAAGTGTCCACCTACTGGAGATGTTAAATTGATAAATACCAATGCCAAAATCATCCGAACACTTAAATAACCTTGTGAAGAAATAAAATAAATGACAACACCTACAAGTGTTAACAATACTGATAATGTTGAACTTTTCGTAGAGGCATGACTTCTTAAAAAGACATCTTGGAACTTAATCAGACCGATCGCACTAATTAAAGCGATAATACTACCCAAAAACATCATAAAAGCTGCAATTAAATTAACGATTTCGCTTGTTATTTGCATTAAAGACATGCCCCCCTTCTATAAATCTTGAAATAGAAACGGTGCTTACAAACGAAATGATCGCAATCAATAAGATAGAATCTAAGAAAGAAAAGGTACCAAAGACAACACTTAACACACCGACAGTTGACATTAATATAGCACTAGCAGTATCAAATGCAACCACCCTATCAGCTGTCGTCGGTCCTTTTACTAACCGAAACAACGTTAAGATAAGTGCTATCCCAAATAAAATAATTGAACTTGTAATAAAGAAATTTATCAGTGATTCGATCATTCTGCCACCTCCAATATGAGTCCTTCATATTGTCTTATACTTTTAAGCAGTTTCTGTTTTTCTTTTTCAGAGATATCAATTGCATGTATAAAAATCTTTTTTCTCTCTTTTGAAATTCTAATTACCGTTGAACCCGGTGTAATGATAATTAGAATAGTCAAAAATGAAACTTCCCAATCAGTTTCTAAAGTCGTTTCATACCTAACTAAACCAGGATTTAAGTCTTTCGTTTTAAATAAAATGTAGTTGATTGTTGTCATACTTGATGTAATTAACTGATATAAGTATACCGTTAAAAATTTAAATGCTACCCAAACCTTTTTCAAATAAAATTGTTGGCCAAAAAAACGATGTAGGATATAAATAACGACTAAACCAATAAGATAACCTGAGAAGAAGGTAGAAGCTTTAAATGATTCTTCATCTTGAAATAACACCCATAAAAATGCAATGACCATATTAAGTAAGACTTGTCTCATTATTTCTCCTCCTTCACTAAATGAGGATTGACCATTTTTTCATATAATCCATCATCCATGTTTAAATGGGTAGCATTGTCAGTTACTTTGAAAATCAGTGGAGCTGCCAGCCCCATACCAATAATTGCGGCTACAAGGATACCAATCAAACCTTTACGATATTTAGGAATTGGTTTGAAGTCTATATGTTCACCTTTATCAGCATTACCTAAATACATTGTGAAGAAAATTCTAAACAAGCTAAACATACCAATCAGGCTAGTTAAAATCATCAAAGTTAAGCCTATATAATTACCATTTTCAACAGCACCTTTAAAAATAAACACTTTTCCTGGGAAACCGCTAAATGGAGGAACACCGCCAATGGCCAAAATCATTACCACAAATGCCACACCGAAGAATGGTTCTCTTTTAGCTAAACCATATAAATTTTTATATTGTCGATAACCAGTAATATATACTAAGCTACCAATAATAAAGAATAGTAAAGTTTTCACAACAATGTCATTTGTAAGATAAAAAATAGCACCATTGACACCTGAAATTGTATTTGAACCTAGACCTAAAATAATAAAACCGATAGAAAGAATCACTTGATATGCCGCAATTTTTTTAATATCTCGATAAGCTAAGACACCAAATGCGCCAATCAACATCGTGATACAAGACAAGACAACCAATAGTGGATGTGTAATACCACTATAATCATCAAATAACAATGTGAAAAAACGAATCAAGGCATAAGCGCCGACTTTTGTCATTAATGCCGCAAATAATGCTGCTAATTCAGTATTTAAAACAGCATATGCTTTTGGAAGCCACATGAATAATACAAGCGCAGCTTTTGCACCAAATGCAATTAAAAATACCATTGAAATAATTACTACTGAACTTTCACCCTGCATCTCAGTTAATCTTTGCGCTACTAAAGCAAAGTTTAAGGTGCCAGTAAGTTTATATAGTAAGCCGATACCTAATAATAATAACCAAGAACCTAAAATATTAAGTACAACGTAAATAATCGCTGCACGTAATTGTTCTACTGATTGTCCTAACGTAATTAACACAAACGACGCGAGCAACATTACTTCAAACATAACATATATATTAAATAAATCTGCAGTTAAAAATGAACCAATAACGCCTACTGTTAAAAACAGAATAAAACTCGGTAAGTAATAGCGAATTGCTCTTTTTTCTCTGCTACCAAAACCATACGCCATAATTAACGTCACGACAAAACTAGATGTCGTAACCATGAGTAAACTCAATGAGTCACCAACAAATTGAATACCATAAGGCGCTTTCCAACCACCAAAATCTAAAGCAATTGGCTTATGTTGCATAACGTAAATCAACAACAATAAAGATATGATTGTCGTAATAGACATTGTGCCGATTGAAAAAATTCTTGATAATCTGCTATGTGTACGGATAAACACGAGTACAAGTGCACAAATTGCTGGAAGAAGTAATGGCAGAATTAACAAATTACTCATCATTATCGTCATCACCTCTTAACACATCAATTTCATCTTCTTTAGTTACTCGATACGTTCTATATACGAGTACAAGTAAAAATGCAGTCATAGCAAAACCTATCACAATAGCAGTCAATACAATAGCTTGCAATAACGGATCTACGAAGTTTTTACTCCCTTCACCAATAAGCGGTTCTACCATATTCTTACCATAGCGTCCCATGCTCATGATAATTAAATTTCCTGCGTGTGTATAAATTGAAATACCTATGACGATACGGATTAAATTGACTGATAATATCATATACGTTCCTATAAATATTAAAAAGCCAATCACCATTAACAATATCAAATTCATGAGCGACCACCACTTATGGATAGCATCACTGTTACAACAACGCCTACGACCGCTAATACAATACCCGCTTCAAAAAGTGTCACAGTCGTTAAATGTACTTCACCTAATATCGGCAATTGGACATATGCATCGGTTTGGTAAAGGAACGGTTTACCAAAAAACATTGGTATCACAGCAGTAGCAAATGATACTAATGAACCAATAATCATTAATATCCTAAAATCAAGTGGTAAGGCGACTAATACTTGTTTAACGTCGAAGGCCAAGAACATAAGTAAAAATGCAGAACTGAATACAAGTCCACCGATAAATCCACCACCAGGATTATTATGTCCTGCTAAAAATAAGTAGAACCCGAACGTTAACAATATAAATACAACAATTTTAGTAATTGTTCGTAAGACTACATCATTCTCTTTCATCTTGACCCCTCCGTTCTTTAAAGTTAAGTAATGTATAGATACCCAATCCAGCGATGATTAATACCATACCTTCAAATAAAGTATCCATAGCACGAAAATCACCAAGAATCGCATTTACAATATTTTTACCGCCTGCCAGTTTATATGCATCATGATAAAAAGTTGAAATCGTTGGCATCGTTTCACCCTGTTGTGCAATGAAGACAAGCGTGACTACAGTAACTGCCATCATCAATGAAACGATAATTTTAACAGCTTCTCGTTTCTTATGAACTTTTGAGCGTGGTACGTTTGGTAAGCGTGAAAAACTAACAATAAACAATATTGTAGTTATTGTTTCTACCACTAATTGTGTCAATGCTAAGTCTGGTGCTTTCATTAAAATGAAGAATATCGTTACACAATAACCAATAATACCGTTTAATATTACCATCGTTAAACGTTGACGAATAAACGTTAAAGCAATACCTAAAATAAAAACAACAATTAACGTGATGATTTCTAACGGCCCGAATTCACTGACATGTATCTGTTTAACGTCAGGAAAACCAGCTTGGATGATGCCATAAACAACAACTATAATGAAAACAGCTAACGTTAATATAATATAATGATTCAAACGGTTATTCATCAATGTACGAATACTGTACCCTGAATAATTTTCAAATTGCTTATATGAGTCTAAATAAACATCTGTTATAGATTTGACTCTAATTTTTTCAGATTGTTTTTTCCAATCAATTTTAAGCGCCGCTATAAAACCTACAACAATAACAATAAAACTTAACAATAGCGGTAAATTAAATCCGTGCCATTGTGAAATATGCGGTGCAATAGCATCTACTTTTTCTCCAATTGTGATACTTCGTAATGCCGGTAAAATAATATGATGTCCAAATAAATTTGGCACAAAAAACACTATCGGCAACAAAATCATCATAATTGCAGAAGGTAGCGTAAATAGAAATGGTTCATGAGGATTTTGTACTGGTGAATCATTATGTTTAATGTCTCCCCAAAAAACTTCCTTAATCATGTAAACTGCATAAATGAGCGTGAAAATACTAGCAACCACGCCTATTACTGCAATAATAATTGTTAAAATGATATTAAATTGTGGTAATTGATATGAACTTACTAAACCATCAAAAAACATTTCTTTACTTAAAAAGCCATTAAGAAATGGAATACCAGCCATAGATAAAGCTGAAAGTAACATAACTACATGCGTAATTGGCAGTACTTTTCTTAATCCAGATAATCGACGTATATCCCTTGTACCAGTTTCATGATCAATGATGCCGACACCCATAAACAAGGCACCTTTGAATAATGCGTGATTCATTAAATGGAAAAGTCCAGCGAAGAGAATAAGGCTATATACTTTAGACAGTTCACCTGTCGTATGTTGTGCAAAGCCACCACCGAGACCGACCATAGAAACAATCATACCTAGTTGACTGATTGTAGAATAAGCTAAAATACCTTTTAAATCATATTGTCGCGTAGCATTAACTGCCCCAAAAATCATCGTTATCAAACCAACAAAAGTAACACAATAAATATAAAAGTCACTTAGCCCTAAAACAGGTGTGAATCTAAATAGTAAAAATATACCTGCTTTTACCATTGTGGCAGAGTGTAGATAAGCACTCACGGGTGTCGGTGCTTCCATAGCTTTTGGCAACCAAATATGGAAAGGGAATTGTGCTGATTTCGTAAATGCACCTAAAAGCAACAAGATAATAATCGGTATAAACAACTGACTATCCGCTATTTTATCACTTTGTGCGATTATCGATGTAATAGAATTTGTACCCGTGACAATATAAATCATGATAAAACCTGTTAATAGTGCAAGACCACCAAAAACTGTAATCATAAATGATTGGATAGCGCCAAATTGACTTGCACCTTTCCCGTACCAATAGGCAATGAGTAAGAAAGATGATACACTCGTCAATTCCCAAAATACATACATCAAAATTGTATTATTTGCTGTAACAATACCCAGCATGCTGAACATAAATAACAAGATATATATATAAAAACGTGGTAAATGATCATGTTCTTTTGATAAGTATTGTGTAGCATAATAAAATACTGCTAGACCAATGAGTGATATTAACAAACTAAAAAATAAACTTAATCCATCTAATCTAAAATCTATATTAATATCCAATAATGTAAGCCAAGGGATTTTAATTGCTACAAATTGCCCTTTCATTACTTGTGGCAATTGCCATAGAAAGTAAACAGAAGAAATGATCGGAGCTATTAAAGCGATTGGCCCAGCAAATTTATGAAAACTTCGTTTCGTCATTGTGAGCAAAAGTACCATCATAATTAAAACAATAGCACTCATTAAATAAACTAAACTCATCCTATACCCCCTTTAACTATAATTTACAAATTTAAAGCAATCGTTGTTTTGCTAGCTTTTGTAGAAATACCTATAAACTTCATCGTTTCAAAAGTTGTTTGATGTCCTAAGTACTTTTGAATAATCGATATTGAAATACCCGATTGATAAGCATGATATGCAAATGTTTTACGCAACGTCGTCAAACCAATATGTAACATCCCTAAATCTTCTGCAGCAAGATGAATAATACGATAAGCTTGCTGTCGGGATAGACCTTTCAATGTCCTATTAGACTGAAATAATAACTCATCATTCTTCAATTGTTGTTCTGATATATATGTCATTAATTCATTTCTCAAAGTTTCTGGTAACCTAATTTGAATTTTAGGTGCATGCATCTCTACCCAATAGTGTTTGATATCATCATCCTCTATTTTTACATCACTTACATTTAAATTTAATAATGAGGAAAGTTTCACACCAGTATGTATCGCAAACTTAAACAATAGATAATCACGCATGGATTTGGCTTTTAAAACCTCATACATCGCTTTTATCTCATTAGTATTCCTAATAGGATCTACTTGATTCATAAATTCACCTCTGAATTAATTAATGTTGCATATTTAATGATATATCATGTTTTTGTCACATGAAAGTATTTTGTCTAATTTTTTCAAATTTTTTTAACCTATTTAAAATTAAACAACGATATATATAGTGAAAGGAGGTTGGACAAATGAATCAAATCAGTCACTTAGCCGTCACTATGTCGCGTCTAACATATGACAAAGATGGAAAAGCCACACAGTTTAAACGTCACTTCGCAAATCTGAATACGCAAGCAACAACGGATCAAATTAAAAGTTTTAAATCTATCATCGAACAAATCACTGGCGAAAAATTTGAAACAGTAGAAATCATCAAAACTGAAACAGTTAATTAAGGAGGTTAAACACTATGAGTCAAACGTTAGAACTTATATTCAATGATGCTGTTAACAAAGACATTAAATTACAATTACCCAAAATAGAGCATTTCATCAATGAAAGTACGGTTAAAGATGGAATGAATAAATTAATTGCTTTAGATATCTTACGCCCTAAGTCGGGAATCCCTACAACAGTACGAGCTGCACAAATCATAGATAAATCTACAAAATTAATTTTTGAAAACTAAATCAATTATTTTTGAAACATATACAATTTTCTAGTGAAGTAGAATAGTCACAAAAAGTTGATGTAAGCAAATTACACAAGCAATAGCAGCAGCCCTATGTACCTATACATGAGGCTGCTCGTTTGTTTTAAATAAAAAAAGTGACAAAACAACGAATCAAATTGTATTCGCTGTTTGCCACATATACTATATTATCGATGATTACTTTTGTTTCTAAGCGGTCTTAGCCTAACAGTATCACCGAAAAAAATTTTACTTTTCCCTAATTTTTTACACATTGCGTACTGACCAAAAACTTCTGTCACTTGAGCAAGATTCTTATATGATTTTCTAGGATTTAATACTTCAATAAATTGTTCTTTTTGAATACCTTCATTACTTCCCGCACCTATAAAAAAAGTCTCTTCATCTAATAAGCGTATGATCGAAAGTTGTTTCAATGTAAATTGTCACCACTTCTATATATTTTTAAACCATCAAAAATTCATCTTACTAATTTTTATAGGTCTTGATGTTTAATTTCAATTTAATAATTTTCTTTTTATTATAACATCAACATAAGCATTTTATTATATTTCATTAATTGTGTACATTATTTTATACTTTTCTTCTCTTCGATAAATAGAAATGAGCATAGGAAAATCCACACCTTTCCTATATAATATAATTATCTTAGGAGAAAGCGTGATTTAATGATTTTTTTATATTTAGTGGGAATTGTAGCTGGGATGGTTGTTCCTTTTCAAACTTCGATTAATTCAAGATTAAGTCTTTATACGAAATCTTCATTCTATGCATCTACAATTTCGTTTGCTACTGGAACCATCTTTTTAATCTTAATCAATTTAGTTACCAATCCACATGTCTTTACTACTAACTTTTATACGAATCAGTCATTGAGTTACATATGGTTTGTCGGAGGTATATTAGGCGTTATTTTTCTTACAGGAAATTTATTATTGTTGCCAAGATTAGGTGCCTCTTTAACCGTCGTAATGACAGTTGCTGGTCAAATTATTATGGGCGTTACAATTGATACTTTTGGTTGGTTTGGCGCAGATGTTGAACCTTTTACTATTTTTAAAGTACTTGGCATTCTCTTTTTAATGCTCGGAATTATACTTATGAATTATGTGCGTAGCAACCCGAAAGATAAAAACATGAATACGCAAGTATACATTTGGTTGATTATCGGTTTCATATTTGGTTTTTGTCCACCAATACAGACCGCAATTAACAGCGCATTAGGTCAACAATTACATTCATCGATTTTAGCATCTTTAATTTCATTTGCGATTGGTACCATAACATTATTCATTTTAACTTTGCTCTTTAATAGAACGCTTAAAATGACGGCGTACAATCAGCACAAAGGTAAATTAAAACCAATTTATTTCATTGGTGGTGTTCTTGGCGTGATTTTTGTCACTACTAATATTATATTGATGCCACATCTCGGTGCTGCCTTAACAACAATTATTGTGATGTTAGGTCAAATGTTAATGGGCATAATTATTGATCACTTTGGATTATTAGGCACATATGTGAATAAAATTACGAAACGAAAAGTCGTTGGAATCATCGCCATGATGATTGGCATAGTGCTTTTAAGATTATTTTAAGTCATAACAGCTTAAGATGAAGGATAGTAGTTAATTTAGTTTAAAATGATTATGTCGTGCCACCTGCAATAATAGCAATGGTTCGGTGAACTTAATAATGAGAGGCTAAAACAATTAATTTGTTGTAGCCTCTTTTTTCTGTGGCGCAATCATTATAAACGCAGTATAATCAGTACAATAATACATCTAGAGGTGACCAATCTTTGAAACGTATCTTTATCATATTAGCCACATTATTAACTCTTTTTAGCACAATCGCCCTGTCCCTATGGTTTTATTTAAAATCACAAAGTAATAACTTTGAAAAACAAATTGAAACAATAATAGTAACTTATAAAAAATCACCACTTCTTATCGGAAGACAAGAACCTTCTCAGTTAGTATCGATCAATTATAATCCTTCTCAAGGCGCTATCCACGACTGGTTCGTAAAAACCGAATCAAAAGTAACACAAAACCAACCACTTTTTGAGTATTATAACCCTCACATTGAACAACTCATCACACAAAAACAAAAACTATTAGCTCAACTCACTAAGACGAGTAAACCTACTTCAACAGAACTTATTAACTTAAAAACTGAAATTTCCCACCTACAATCTAAATTGCGCACTACAATTTTTTCACCGATTTCTGGCACTATTATTATAAATCCATCGCGTATGTTTTCACAAAATCTTTCCTTTATTCAAATCTATGATCCTAAGCCTGTCATAAGAGCAGAAATTTCTGAGACAGAAAAAAATGTCTTACATATCAAAGACAAAGTGAAGATAACGAGTGATTTTACAAATAATAGTTTTGGTACGATTACACATATTGCTAAACTTCCAATCAATCAAACAAATTTATCTAAACCATCTAAATATTTGCTTGAAATTTCACCAAATTCTGATCACTTTTTTGGTAAACATGTAAAAATCGAAAAACCAACTACACAGATAGAAATACCAAGTACTGCAATAGGTAATGGACAATTTGTTTATTTACTCAGCAATAAAAAATTTATTAAAAGAGTTATTAAATCAGAAAAATCGGGTAATAAAAAAACTATGCTTATCATTGACGGTATAAAACCTGGAGATATCATAGCTAAAAATGTTGATACTGTACGGCCCAAAAATTAGATGTACACAGTATAAATACATTAAATCTTTAAAATATAATTTGTTTTTTACAGTTTTTATCAAATAGTGGTAAATTGTAAATGTATAGCAATTATTATAATTAAATGATTGGTATTTAAATAATTGAATTAATAAATTTAAACATTACCGTACCGTTTAATCAGTTTTTTGTTTACTTGCTATTTTAATTTAGTTATAATAAACTAAATAATGCTAGTTTTAATATATTTTACCCAAATATATTAGAGCTGTAAATTATGACAAAAACTTTGTATTCAACTTTGAATTAAGACAAATTATTATACAAAAACATTTTTAATATGTATATTAGATTGGGCATATAAATTAGGGAGGAATTAAGAATGGCTATCACCAAAATTAACGATTGTTTTGAACTATTAGCAATGGTAACGTACGCTGATAAATTAAAAAGTATTATCAAAAAAGAGTTTTCAGTAAGTTTCGAAGAATTCGCTGTATTAACATATATTAGTGAACACGAAAGTGAAGAATATTATCTAAAAGATATTATTAACCACTTAAATTATAAACAACCTCAAGTTGTTAAAGCAGTTAAAAATTTATCTCAAGAAGATTATTTTGATAAGAAACGTAATGAACATGATGAAAGAACAGTTTTAATATTAGTTGATTCTAAACAACGCAAAAAAATCAATGAATTATTATCACGTGTTAATAAGCGTATTCAAGAAGCAAATGACGAAAAAGAAGTATAACTAACTTTAGCTTCCCACATATCATACCTATCAACACCAAAAACCACTTCGCTGAACGAATTCAGTGAAGTGGTTTTATATATGTTTTGAAAAATTTTTAATGTTTCATCCTACCTGATTTGTGCACTTTTATGTTATTGAATGTATTAGACTTTTTAACGCTAAATATTTATCGTTTGAAATCAAAAAATAAACATCGCATTGCTTCATCAATATCAGCGTTCTGAATATTCATTTGTTTTTACAAACGCTAAAAATACCTCTAGAAAGTGAATGGGTTCTTCTATATGAGGTGCATGTCCTGACTGGTTAAATTCAACCATTTCTAAATTGTGAAACACTTGATCGTATTTGCGTTTCATTTCTTGAGTGATCAATGGATCATAAATTCCATTTACAATTAATGTGGGAATATTGGTTTGTTCAAGTACAATATTTTGATTAAATACAGGGAATTCCATTAATGCTCTTGTTGCTACTGCACTTTCTTCAGCTGACTGTCTATTATAAATCAACTGGGACTGAAACCATTTTTTAGCTTTTTCTTGATCTTTATACATATAAGGTAATAATAAGATTAAAGATTCAGATTTATCAAAGCCTTCTATTTCATCTTCATGTTCAATCATTAATTTATTTAACTCTAATACACTATCAATAAGATTACATGCAATTAACGTTAATGATTCAACCTTGGATTCATATTTATCGACAAAATGTTTAGCAATCAGTCCACCCATATCATGACCTACTAAATGGGCTTTTTCAATATTTAGCTGTTTCATTAATAATTTCAAATCTTCTACGTGGTCTTTTAAATGATATGCATTCGATTTTGATGATTTACCATGTCCTCTAACATCATAAGTAATAACATCATAATTTTCTTTTAATTCATCTTTCAAAGTACATAGGGAAGCTAGATTACCATCTAAACCATGAATTAAAATTACAGGAAAGCCTAGACCCTCACGGATGTATGCCAATTCAGTGTTACAACTAATCTGTACTTTTTCCATTGTGGGCCACCTCCTTATATGATTTATATACCCTCGTTTTATAACGCATATGCTCAATTTCAAATATTTAACGGCAATCTTTAGCTTCACTCTGACCCTACAATCTTGCCTTTTAAAACTAAAAAATACTCAACTCACAATTAATGTTTTTGACACATTAAATGCAAGTTGAGTATATACAACTGATTACACAACAATATCAGAAACCCATAAAGTAACTTTAATTTCTGGAAGATATTCTAATTGTGTAATAAATGATAACAATTAATAACAATACCCAAATGACAATAGACGCAATTTGTGTAATCACAGGATTACTAATCATCGCATCTATTGTTTTTTGACAAAACAACAACCCAATACCAGTAAACTCTAATCTTTTAAAATAGATGCCAGAAATACTAAATATGATACCTACAAAAAAGATAAATTGATGTGCATATAATGATACAGCGACAATGCCTAAATTAAATCCAAAAGCGTGTGCAAATACTAAGATAAGCGCTGCTGCTGCAACACTCAGCCCTATCACTCTTTCAAATTTATTACTATAGAGATAATTTTTCCAATCAATTCTCAAATAAATGAAGATTGAAATCGGTAAAATAATTAAACAATAAAAAATTGATAATCCAGTCGCTGCTTGGAACGGTACATACTGTTTATCATATAGATAGGATAATAAAATAAAATTGATAATAAAAAATACAATTGGGTTTAATTGTAAAGTAAATAAATTGCGTTGAATCGTTAAAATTATTTCAGCTGGTGATTTCTTTCTGTATTCGATATAATCCAAATCTTGTGCTTCTGATTTCTTTAACTCTTTTTTTAATTTTCCTTTAATATCATCGATAAGATTGGGAGAAAGACCTTTATGAGTGAAATAATCATTGATATTTTCTATTAATACTTTGTCATTAACTCTCATGATAGGCTCCTTTTTGTTAAATAAGTGCTTTATTCATTAATAAAATTAGACTTTCGCTTATTGTAACAATAAAATAACCGACAAGTATATAGCTTTAAACTTGTCGGTTTTGATTCATTTTAATAATTACAAGTGAAGATTATTTACTAATATCAATGCGATAAAGTTTAATATTTTTATCATTAGGTGATGGCGAACTAAATTGATAAGATACTTGATTATCTTGAACATATCCAAAGTTGCCTGTTACTTTATTATAATGTTCACGTGCAACTGCTTGGTTGCTTACAGCATTTTTCACTTCTTTATATGATGGTCCATTTGTATCGTTGTAACTCATTGATACACGTGTGATTTTACCATTATTTTTCTTACCATCTGCAGTTACCACTAGCACACCATTATCTTTTTTAAATTCATAATAATGTTCTGTGCCATCAGGTTTATATGAATAAATTGGTTTTTTATTATTTTTTAATACTGATTGAATAGAACTTCCTAATTTCGCACCTTCTAATGATCGATCTCCATGTTGCAATTCATTAACACTTTGGATAGAGTTCCCTGATGCTGCTTCAACATTTCCTGCCGAAATACCAGAAAATGCCAAACCTGTAACTAAAACTGCTGCACATAATTTTTTCATAAGCACTCTCTCCTTTATATTTAACTTACCTTCATTGTGCTTATTCACATTGTACTATAAATATTACTAAAATAACAGTAATGTTACAAAAAGATTACAAAACAGTGTATTGCTGTAATCTTTTCTAGGCATCTATCAAAGCTGAATAATTTAAGATGCTAATTGAAGATGTTGTTCTATAAACTTTCTTACTTCATTGATAAATTTATCTTTTTCTTCTACGAATGGATATAATCCTGATTCTTCAAAAACTTCAAATTGGGTATTTCCGATATAATCCGCAACTTCTTTTGCTTCGAATACTGTAGTTCTTTCTCCATGCTGTCCAACAATAATTAATGTAGGTAAATCTAAAGCTTTTAAATAATGCATGACATTATTGTCAATAAATGATTGTTTTACCGCTTCTATTTCTGCTTTCGTAGACATGTTGTTCGTATTTTCAATTTGCTTTAAGAATTTTTTAGCTTTTCTTTTGGAATAATATAATTGTTTATCCAGGAATTTTTGTTGTGTCTCATCATCCCAATTTCTAATTTTATCTGAATACTTTCTATATAATCGCTCTTCAGGCGTGATGTCATTCAATAGTGTAGGATTCACCATCGTTAATGATGACACTAATTCTGGGTATTGTGTAGCAAATAATGCGGCAATAGAACCACCTAATTCGTGAGCTATGATAGAGCATTCATTAATATATAAATAATCTAATAATTCCTTAATATCTTTCGCATATGTTCTAAATTTGATGTCATTCGGTTTGTCAGAATAGCCATGTCCTCTTAGATCAATGAGCACTACCTGATATGCTTTATTAAATTTAGTTTCTAAATCATTAAATACTGAAAAGTTATCAAAAGCAGTATGAATCATGACTATTGCTTTACCTTCACCACTCGTCTTGTAATTTAAAGCAACACCATCACTTGTTGTAAATAGGTTCATCATTTATCTCCCTTTCTTATTAATTGATAAAATGGAAAGTAATTCTTCCGTAGTTTTAATCGTAAAATCTACTTCTTCTGGTAAAGGTGTTAGATCATTTTCATTATCTTCATTAAACCAAACACTAATCATACCCATGGCCCTTGCAGGTGCTACATCATTGAGTGGATCATCACCAACATATATTGTTTCTTCAGGTTTGGTACCTAATTGCGACAACATATCTTCAAAAATTTTAGGATGGGGCTTGCGGTAACCTACAGTTTCAGATGTAGATAAATAATTGATACTATCTTCGATACCTAAAGCGTGCAGACGAAATTGTTTGATTTTTGACTTACCATTTGCAATCACACCAGTCAAATAACCATTCTCTGTTAATTTTTCTAAAGTATACTGTGTATCATAATATGGAAATACATATCTGTAAAAATGCATTTCAAAATCACTAAACAAATCTTTCCAAGTTAGTCGATCTACATGAAAATCTTTAATGAGCGCCTTATATAATTCAGGTTTATCGTGATCTTCATCATCATCTAGTGCTATAAATTTACGTTTGAAGTCTTCCAATTGTATGCGTACAAAATAGTCATGAAACCTTTCAAACTGCTCTTCTATAAATTTTTCTCGAGATTTCTTTCTGTCTAATAATGTCCCTTCTAAATCAAATACAATAGCTTTTACCTGAGTTAAATCCATAATCATAACCTCTTCAATCTTAGGTTTACCTTTTACTTAACCTTAATTAATAAATATCATTATATCGTATAAACCATCTCGAGACGATAGTAATCCTTAAGTTTATTCTATGCTCCGTGGTTGAGTGATCATGATGTAAAATAGTACTGGTATGCCTAATAATGCTAAAATAATACTAGCAGGAATTTCAAATGGGCTTAACAATATACTTCCTAACCAATCCGACATTACCATCACTATACCACCTATAAACATATTTAGTACCATTTGTTGTCCAAGATTGAACTGCTGACCCTGGCGTCGTACAAGCTGTGGAATAATCATGCCTATAAAACCAATGATGCCTACATATGCGACAATTACTGCAGTAATCAATGAAGCAATTAATAACACGCAATATGTTAATGATTGTACATTTAAACCTAAAGATGTTCCTTTCAAATGGCCTAGCTGTAATATCTTAATTTTTGGTATTAAACTACATAATACAATAATACCGATGAATAACGTAATACCTATATATATTACCTCGTTATACTCTGCAGATGAGAAACCGCCAAACATATAATTCACAATATTATTCATCTTCTGTTGATTAAAAATAATCAATACATAAAGAAATGCATTAAACAATGCACCTATCATAATACCGGATAAGATGAGTGTCCTTATCGGATAGCCTTTAGACATAGCAGTAGTAAGTGAGATCACTGTAATTAATGTGATAACACTAAAAATAACAGAAAAAACTGGTAACCATAAAAACGATAACCCTAATACTACAGCTGTACCAGAACCAAAAGTTGCCCCACTTGCTAAACCTAATGTAAAGCTGTCGGCTAATGGGTTATTTAATAGCGTCTGAAACATATGACCTGCTAATGTTAAACCAATACCTGCTAATAATGCTTGAAGTGTTCTAGGCACTCTAACTTGAAATAATATAGATTGTGACAATGCTTCATTAATATTACCGATATTCCAAAGCATGCTTAGTAGCATACTGATAATGAGTAGGACGATACAAATAATAAGTGCTTTATTATATTTCATGTCTTTGCCACGCTTTCAATAAAATCGTTCAGTTATATTGAATGATAAAAATATTTATTGTTCGTTATTAAAATGGTATATATTTTTATGCTAAAAGTAAATATCACATGATAAGAAATTCATAAAGAAAACGTCAATTCTATATCATTTCTATAGCAATTGACGTTTATTTGTTAGCGAAAGCTATTTAGTTCCTAGGCTAATCTATCTTTGTGTTTTAGTAAATTACTATTCATAAATAGCTTCTTTCAATTTTTTCAATCCATCATCTATACGTGGACCTGGTCTTGATATTTCATCACCATTAACAGCTTTAACTTTATTGTGCTGTACCGCTTTAATTTGATTAAAACCACCACGTTTGTTAATCATTTTTTGATATTCAGATGATGAAATACCCATTGTTGATATCATCAAATCTGGATTTTGCTTAATAATATCTTCTTTACTCACCTTCTGCCAACCTTTTAAATTAGAAAAACTGTTTTCTGCTTTTAATTGTGTCAGCATATCATCAAAAAATGTTTCTTTACCTGCAGTGTATATTTCTGGTTCAGATGAAATTTCCATGAAAACTTTTTGCCCTTTTACATCATTAGGCACTGATTTTTTTATGTTTTCGATATTTTGTTTTGTTTCTTTAACGAGTTTTTTGGCTGCTTTTTCTTTATGCGTTACCTTACCAATTTGCATAAATGATTCATACATTTCATCAATAGATTGTGCATCTTTCACATAAACAACTTTCACACCACTATCTTTTAATCCTTTAAGTACTTTATCATTCGTCGCTTTTTGAGATTCATGTGCCAATATTAAATCTGGTTTGGCTTTCATCAATGATTCTTTATTAAGTTTCATCGCATCAAATTGTTTCTTATCTTTTACTTCTTTAGGATAATCATCTACAGTTGATACGCCTATCACATCGTCACCCAAACCGAGTTCATATAAAATTTCCGTATTACTAGGCATTAGAGAAATAATACGTTTATAAGTGTGACCCTCAGATTGCCCTTCATCATGCTTTTGGTCTGACTTCGTACCACAAGCAGTTAAGACTACTACAAAAACAAGTAACAAACATAATAATTTATTCCATTTCTTCATACCTTAATCTCCTAATAGTTATTTTATTCTATATTACCAAACTCTCATCTCAATCGTTAAGTCTATTTTATGAAATTTAATTTTCAAAATAAGGATCTAAAAATGTATACTTGTTTTCATTTTTTCCATTAAAGTAATTTTTCCCAAAATTATCTAACAACGCATGAAATTCATTAGCATCTGCATTAGTAAATGTTTCAGGAAGTTCAATATGTCGCTTCAATTTCTCATAACTTTCTGTGTTGGTATAGCCTAGTTTTTTAAAAATTCTTCTAGTATAACTATCTGGAATAAAGACAACTTCTTCAAAAATATAAACTAAACACACATCTGCCGTTTCACTACCAATACCTTTGATTTCTAATAAAGCATTACGCAATTGAAGTTGATAATATGATCTTACAGCTTGATAATCAAAATCAAAACGTTTCAACCAGGCAAGTATATTCAAAATCGTTTTAGCTTTATTTTTATAAAATCCGCTTGATTTTATAAGCATTTGCAAAGATTCCAAATTCAAATTTAGCATCTGCTCTGGATCAAATTCAGTCTTCACCTTTAATTGTTCAAGCGCATAAGCAGCATTTCTCCAATTGGTATTTTGTACTAAAATCGCTCCTAATATCACTTCGATTTTAGACTCAGCAGGCCACCAATGTTGTGACCCCATATGTGAAGATAATAATTTATATAGCGACTGAATATCTAACATGTTAGCATTACCCTCCCAGTGATTACGATGAAGTAACCAATATCAAAAAAGAGCAAGTAAGGTTTGTTGATAGTACTGACGGAAATGCATCAAACTATGATTAACAAACCTAAACTTGCTCTTAAATAAAGGACTACTTTAATTACATAATAATTACATTGACTCTAGCGCTGTTACGCCAACAAGGTTTAATGCATTATGTAATGTAATTCTCACTGCATCAATTAATGCAATCAACGCTTTTGTTTTTTCTAAATCATCTGTTAAAACTTTTTCATCATTGTAAAACTTATGGAAATGTGCTGCCAAATCTTGAATATAGTTTGTAATTCTATGTGGTGCTCTGTGTGTTGCGGCACTTTCAATCGTTGGTTCAAATTCAGCAATTTTTTTCATAAGCTCAGTCGCTTTATCGTTTGTGATAAACGAATAGTCTGCGTCAGTTGAAGGTTCAATACCTTTTTCTTTAGCTTGTTTTAAAATTGAACAAATACGTGCATGTGCATATTGTGCATAATATACCGGATTATCTTGTGATTCTTGCTTTGCTAATTCCATATCAAAATCAAAATGCGTATCAGGACTGCGCATCGTTAAGAAATATCTCGCGGCATCCACGCCTACTTCATCCATAATTTCACGTAAAGTAATTGCATTTCCAGTACGTTTACTCATTTTCACTTCTTGACCGTCCTGCATTAAGCGGACCATTTGCATAATTTGAATTTCAAGACGCTCGCTATCAACACCAAATGTTTCCATTGATGCTTTCAAACGCTGTATATAGCCATGGTGATCTGCACCAAATAAGTTTATTAATATATCGTTACCACGTTCAATTTTATCAAAATGGTATGCAATATCTGGTAAAAAGTAAGTATAATTACCATCTTTTTTAATCAATACACGATCTTTGTCATCCGAGAAATCGGTTGTACGTAACCATGTTGCACCATCTTCTTCATAAGTATAACCAAGTTCAGTCATTTTATTAAGTACTTGTTTGATTTCACCAGATTCATAAAGCGTTGTTTCGCTAAACCAATTATCATAATGTGTATTAAAATCAGCTAAGTCTTTTCTTAGTTTTTGCATTTCGTAATCGACGCCAAGTTGTCTGAATGTTTTAATACGTGCTTCTTCGTCTAAATCCTTTATTTCCGGTTGTTTCTCTGCCAAATCTTTACCAATATTGATGATATCTTTTCCGTGATAGCCACCTTCTGGCATTTCAAAAGAATCATCACCAAGCGCTTCAAAATAACGTGCTTCTATTGAACGAGCTAAATTGGTAATTTGATTACCAGCATCATTAATATAATATTCTCTTGTGACATTATAACCAGCCGCTTCTAATATATTGGCCAACGTATCGCCAACTGCGGCATTACGGGCATGACCTATATGTAAATCACCTGTAGGATTAGCCGATACATATTCTAATAAAATATTTTCACCATTTTTAACTTTTTTATGACCAAATTGATCACCATTATTGATTGCTTCAGTAATAATCGCAGTCAAATAAGCACTATCTAAATAAAAATTGATAAAACCAGGTCCTGCGATATCAACTTTTTCAACTTGTGCAGCCGTTGTATCCAAATTTTCAACAATTGCTGTTGCGATTTCGCGTGGATTACGTTTCGCTATTTTTGTTAAGACCATTGCTATGTTTGTTGAATAGTCACCATTTTTATTATCTTTTGGTATTTCGATTTTAATTTCAGGTATTTCATTCACGTCGGCAAGTTGTGCTTGTTGAATACTTTTCTTAATTTCTTCAACCAACTTTTGTTTGACTTGTTCGATTATGTTCATTTACGGCATCTCCTTGTAAGTAATTTCATATTGATAAGATCCCATCTTCTCTTCATCTTGAATTAAATCATAATGCACTTTCAATTTTCCACCATTATCATTTACAAAATGTAAAATAGAATGTGTATAAACGGTCAATGGTATGCGACCGCCACTAATTTCATACAAAGTAATCGTTTCCTCACCTTCTACAAAATGAAGGTTTAACTTAATATCACCATTGCGGATAATCTTTACTCCTGAACTTTCAATTTTAACTGTCACATTAACGATTGCTCCGTCTATCTTTTCTTGATAACGAATAAAATCGGCTTTACGTTTTTGCCAAGATCCTGTAGTAGACAATGAGAATTTTTCCTTATTATCGAATTGTTTAACCACTTGTTTCGTTTGGATTTCAACATTGTTCTCCAATGTAAGTTTCACCCTAATCTTTAAAATAATACAAACCATTATAGCATACTTGAAATATGCAAAACAGTTGCTAAATTAATTTAAATTCAATAATCTCCATTTTCAAAGTTCGTTTACAACACCTTCACAATATTCAAAAACCACACATAAAAAAAGTAGAAAAAACAAAATCAAAATCTGATTTCGTATTTCTACTCTTTTCAAATGACGCAAATATCCCAATGCATACGTTACATGCATTTAAATACCGATGTTCTTATGTTCTTCGTTTAATATCGTTGAACTCTTAAAAACCAATGATATTATACTGTTTCTAAAGCTTCATGCAATGAAGCATCAGAGTTATTCCACATATCTATATCATGCGATTTAAGAAACGCTGCTAATATTTTTTTATTTTGGTCACCTATTTGATCGATTTCAATATTATGTTTCATTGATTTATCCATCATATTTACATGTTCAGGCATACTTTTGTAACCTCTACGAATACTTCTATTTACTAATAAATAGCATGCTGTTAGTCCGGCATAGTAGGGTCCATTTTCACCACGTTCTGTTGTAACCCAACACAACCAATATTCTTTCGCCTCTTCACCTTCAACGGTCGCCTTATCTTTAATCCATTTGACACCTTTTTCAACACTAGAACGCGCATGCATGCCTGCAATATCAATAAATGCCTCTTCGTTTGCAACATCGATAAACACTGGTGCTACGTTATCTAAACTTATAGAACCAATATTGGTACCTTTGTGACCATCCAACGGATCATTTTTAATAATATTGAATTTAAATCCCTTATTTTCAGCCATCAGCTTCCACCTCCATTATTAAAAAAAGTAGCGCTGCAATTGTTAAATTACAATCCTACATAAGTTGTCTATATTAAAATTTTGCCATATTTAACAAAGTGATAAAAGTCATCAATTTTTAAGTGCTTAATTTAATTCATCTAATATACTATTAATTGCATTTCTAACTTGGTCATCTTCTATATCAGAAATAAATTCTTTTGGATAATATAATTTATAATCTTGTCTGTTAATGCCAGTTATACTATGAATAACTAAGGATTGACTACTAATTTCTCTTATTTTACCATTACGTCTCAACAAATGAATCGGCTGTCTGTCTGATCCTGGACGGTCATAATCATAAGGTAAATCAGAAAAGGATTCACTTACAAAGTAATAATTCGGATCTATACCTGCCTGTATAAACAAATCTGTTAATTCTGTAATTGTAATAATAGAACCATCAAATGGCATATATTTAAACAAATCCCGATTAATAAATCTACGAGATAAATCACTTAATATAGCGTCATCTTCATTAATCCATGCTTTTAAGTAATAAACTACAACCGCTTCATCTAAATCTACATACTGTTCAATCGTCATAGATTCTTCAAAGAACGGTATAAAATCGGCAGGATATTTTTTAAAAGTGTACCCTTCATTATAAAGTTGCTTTGCTCGTTTCAAACAATTATTAAGCAACACTTCTCCACCTCGACTAACTGGATGGAAGTAAACTTGCCAATACATTTGGTAACGGCTCATAATGAAGTTCTCTACTGCATGCATACCACTTTCTTTAATAAGTACTTCATCTTTTGAAGGTCGCATCAATCTCAAAATACGTTCCATATCAAATTGCCCATACGTAACACCCGTAAAATATGCATCACGTTGCAAGTAATCCATTCTATCAGCATCTATTTGTGAAGAAATCATAGAGATGACCAATTTATTTTCATGTGTTTTATTAATAACATCAGCTACTTGCTGTGAAAAATCTTCAGAAACACGTCGTAATACACGATTTACTTCTGTCGGGCCAGTAATAATTTTTTGCGTAAATTGTTCATGATCTGTATTAAAAATCTTCTCGAAGCTATGTGAAAATGGTCCATGACCTAAGTCGTGTAATAATGCGGCACATAGTGCAAGTGGACGATCATCATTATTCCATGCTTCACGACCGTCAAACGAGTCATCAATTAATCTTCGAACAATCTCATATACACCTAATGAATGTCCAAATCTACTGTGTTCAGCGGTATGAAATGATAAGTATAATGTACCCAATTGCTTTATACGTCGTAAACGTTGAAATTCTTTCGTTTTAATCAAATCCCAAATCACTTGGTCTCTTACATGAATATATCTATGAATGGGGTCTTTAAATACTTTTTCTTCAGGTAACTTTTGTGTAGCATAAGTTGTAAAAGTCAATGTCGTCCTCCTATTCATACCTTGTTAATGTGCATCTATGATAAAGTTTTACGCATCAATGCTAAATCCATTTCTTCCCCATACATCACGTGCATATACGAGCGCACACGCTCAAACCCTTTTTGTTCATAAAAAGCTACCGCTTCATCATTCTTATTATCCACTTCTAAAAATATTTCATCATATTCGTTTTGGAAATATGCCAAGCCTTCTTTCAGTAAATCAGAACCATATCCATGATGTTGCCACGAAGGTCTCACGTAATGGGCTGATAAGAATAATTCAGTGCCATATATAAAGTTAGCAAAACCAATGATTTGATCATCTTCTTCGATGACTAAAAATAATTGTTCTTCTAACCTTTTAAGTAAATGTTGTTCATTATATGAAGCAGCCAATAATTCATTTACAGTTTTAGCTGCATAGATATTTAAATAAGTATTATACCAAGCTTTTGTTGCTACATCTCTGATGCCTACAACATCTTCTGGCGCTGCTTTCCTAACTTTGTGCATGTTGGTTCCCCCTATTTATAGTAGGTAATAATACTCATATTATAACATAATTTTAGTGTTCAAAATACTTAATCTATTCATATGAAAATAGCTTGGACAATAGATAACATTGCCCAAACTATCTCTAAATATTACTTATTTAATGTATCTTGCCATTCTCGTGCGCGGTTTAATGCATACGAATCTTTATCAATATCTCCTGGTTTTTCAGCAGTTCCAATAATATAACCAGATAGCGTAGCACCTAAAAACTCTAAGCTATACTTGATTTGAGTGATACATGGCTTCGCTTTTATTTTTGGAAAATCTCCGCCGACAATAATGAGTCTAAAATCTTTTTCAGCCATTTTTGCCTTAAAATCCTTATAATTAGGATCCATTAAAGTTTCAGACCAATGATCAATGAATGCTTTCAAAGAGGCTGATATACTATACCAATACACGGGTGATGCAAAAACAATTGTATCACTGGCTAACACTTGATCTATCACTTTTTTATAATCATCTTCATAAGTATCAATCGTTGTCCCATCATGTCTCACATCTCTCACTGGATTCAATTGGTACTGAGTTAAATCAAACCATTTGTAGTCATGTCCTGATAAGGCCATTTTAGTCAATCGAGCAGTGTTTCCCTCCGGACGACTGCCCCCGAACAAAACTGTAATCATAATAATCTCCTTTTCATATATTAAAATATTCCATTAGAGATATCTTAATAATTTTACACAAAAGTTCATAAATATAACATGCGTTTACAATAGTATATTATAGCATTAAATGATTTGTAGGAAAATTTATATATATTTATATATTTCAACTAAAATTTAAAAACTTTATAAAATGGGCATAGGATAGAAACTTAATTTTCTTTTAAAAATTTCGTCATCTCAACCTGGAAATAATAACTAGAATGAATAAAAGTACACAGTGATGCCTGAGCTAAAACTTATACATAAGTCCACTCACTTATTTATTATTTTCTAGGAAATAGTTGATTTATTTTTTCAATCTCTTCTTGAGTTAAATTAACCTCTAAAGTTGTTAAATTGTCCACGACTTGATGTGGTTGCTTTGCGCCTGGAATCACGACATCCAATGAAGGTTGAGTTAAATAGAATGCAAGCACAATATGTGCAACATCTACATTATGATTATCTGCAATACCTCTCAACTCATCAATTTTCTCTAAATTTTCTTTGAATTTTTCACCTTGGAATTCTGGATTCTTAGCACGAATATCATCAAATTTTGTATTTTCAGTGTATTTGCCAGCTAAAAGACCTGAAACTAAAGGGAAATATGGAATAAATGTAATTTGATTTTCTTTTGTATATTCAAATACATCTTCATTTTCGCGATTTAATAAATTGTATTCCATTTGCACAACATCAACATAGCCGTCTTTATTCGCTTCTTTTAGTTGATCTAATGTAAAATTAGAAACTCCTATCGCTTTAATCTTACCTTCATCTTTTAAATCTTTTAATGCAGCAACTGCTTGATCTTTAGGCGTAGTATCATCTGGAAAATGAATATAATACAAATCAATATAATCTACTTGAAGACGTTTTAAGCTTTTTTCTACTTGATCTTTAAGAAATGCTGGATCATTAGACATTTTCACATTACCATCTTCATCAAAATAATGCGCACCCTTTGTGGCAATTGCAAACTCGTCTCTAGCAAATTCTTTAACCGCTTCTCCTACTAATTCTTCCGAACGTTCTGGACCATAAATATAGGCTGTATCTAACAATGTAATACCATTTCTAACAGCAGTGCGAACCGTTTCTTTACCTTTTTCTTCGTCTAAATCATTATAAAAATTATGTCCACCAACAGCATTTGTACCTAAAGCAATCGGTGATACCGTTACATTTGATTTTCCTAATTGAACTTTTTCCGTCAAAACAATCCAACTCCTTATATATTAATTTTGATATATTTATAGAATCTCTGGCTCAAATTGTTTTTGTATCCCTTCATTACGAAAGTTACTTTGACAATGCCATCAACAAACGCATGAACTGCTGAATACTATATAATATATCTCTACCCTTTTTCACTCAGTTTAATAATATGTTATACATATCGTATTTATGCACATAACAAAAATTACTTAACTTCATTAGTAATCATCGCTATTTTAAATATCTTGTCTCTCTAAAAAAGTATTGCCATGTAATTCAATTGTTTCAACTATTGCTAGCATAATTCGTTCGGAATACATATGATTTAACACGAGATGTTGAAACATATCGATATTAAGTTGTTAAATAACTTTTCTACCACTACTCAAAATTTAGCATGTTTTTGATGAGACCTTGAAGTAAAATGCTTAAAAATTACGTTTCAAAAATTTAGACATAATGGGACGTAGGACAGAATTCTAATTTTATTAAAATTATTTCGTCATCCACCTTTGCAAAGATGACTTGATTTAAAAAACATAAAATGATTTACCTAAGTTCAATCATCTACCTACAATATAAATGCACTGGGACAAATCAATTACAGAGATATACACATAAAAAAGTAGGATGCAATGCGTGTTACACCCTACTTACGAATCATTTTTATTTAATTATTGTAATATATTTTTAAAGTGTCCATTTAATTAATGTCGACGCATATGACAAGCCGCCACCAAACCCAACTAATAGCATGAGGTCACCTTTTTTAAGTTGATGCGCTTGGACAGCTAAGTCAATCGATAATGGAATCGTAGCCGATGACGTATTACCATAATATTTAAGACTCATTAGCGCTTTATCTTTAGAGAGGTTAGCCTTTTCACATATTGATTCTATCATTCTGGCATTAGCACTATGTGGCACAAACCAATCTATGTCCTCTTTTTTATAATTCGTGTTACGTAACGTATTCTCAATAATATTCGGAACATTGCCGACAGCCCATTTATATACGCCACGACCATTTTGAACAATATAACCAGGATTTTGTAAATCTTCGCCAAACATAGTATGAGAAAGTTCTGAACAATATAAATGATGTCCTTTGTCACCGTCTGAGCCAGAACTACTAGATATAAAGCTCGTTTCATCTTCACTGTATTCTACTAAAAATACGCCTGCTCCATCACCAAACAAAATACATGTATTGCGGTCTGTGTAATCTGTAATTCGTGATAGTGTTTCCGCGCCAATAACTAGCACTTTTTTATTTTGACCAGATGTAATCAGACCATTAGCTATATTCAAACCATAGGCAAAACCTGCACAAGCTGCATTAATATCAATGGCCCCTGCATTTTTCAATCCAAGTTTCGCTTGCACATAAGATGCGACACTTGGGGTTTTATAATCTGGAGTCAATGTAGCATTGATAATCATATCAACATCATTTAATTCCACTTGATATTTCTCTTGCAAATCCAGCACTGCTTTATAACTGATATCACTCGTATATTCATCTTCAGCTACAATTCTTCTTTCAACAATCCCAGTTCTTTGTTGGATCCATTCATCAGAAGTATCAACAATCTTCTCGAAATCATGGTTATCCATTCTTTTTTCCGGTACATAAGCACCTTGTGCAGTAATTTTAGCAAATGAATTCATATCATAACTCCTTTTATCAATCTATAACTTTAAAATTTCAAATTCTTATTATTTATCATACGCTTCATACTAATGAATGATAACACAATCAATGCAACACCTATAACATAAATAATAATTCATAACTATAAATAAATTTAAATAATATTATTAATTTATAGTTATAATTTATCACATGAACTAAATGTATAATAATCTTTAATTGACTTTTCATAATTTTTAAATTAATATTCATTTTTGATAACGTTTACATTATTTTTTAAGTAAAGGAGCAACAAAATGGAAAGTGATGATATCAAGCACTTGGTTGAATCAGGTCAACTATCTGTAGGCATTGAATTAGGCTCTACGCGTATAAAGACCATTGCTATCGCACCTAATTGCGAAACAATTGCAACAGGTTCTTTTGAATGGGAGAACAAATATGAAAATGGTTATTGGACTTATTCCATTAATGATGTATGGGTAGGCATTCAAAAAAGTTATGCTGAAATGTCACAATCAATTAAGGATAACTATCATGTTCAAATTAAATCCTTAGCTTCTCTAGGAATTAGTGGTATGATGCATGGTTACTTAGCATTTGATGACAATGATGATTTATTAGTACCTTTCAGAACTTGGCGCAATAACAATGCGAATAAAGCAGCAAAATTGTTACGCGAAGATTTTAAAGTAAATATACCAGAACGCTGGAGCATCGCTCAGCTGTTCCAATCAGCAATAGATGACGAAGCACACGTCAAACAAGTTAGTTATCTAACTACCCTAGCTGGTTATGTTCATTGGTATTTAACAGATAAAAAAGTATTAGGTATTGGAGACGCATCTGGTATGTTCCCAGTTGACAGCGAACGTAAGCAATTCCGTCAAGATCTATTAAAACGTTTTAATACATTATTTCAAAATTTAGGTTACTCGCAAGACATTAACGATATGTTACCAAATGTCATTGTAGCTGGAGAAATTGCTGGTTACTTAACAAAAACAGGCGCTAAACTCATCGACCCAAATGGTGAACTGGAACCAGGGTGTCCAATGTGTGCACCAGAATCAGATGCTGCAACAGGCATGGTGGCAACGAATAGCGTAGCACCAAAAACCGGAAATGTTTCTGCAGGAACTAGTATATTTTCAATGATTGTACTAGAGAAACCGATTACTTATGTTTATCCTGAAGTAGACATTGTAACTACACCTGATGGTTATGATGTTGCGATGATACATGCTAATAATTGTACATCTGATATCAATGCTTGGGTTCATTTGTTTGAAGAAGTCTTCCAACTCATGAATGTAAAATATGATAAAAATGAACTTTTTACCAAGTTATTTGAAAGCGCTTTTAATGGAGATGAAGACTTAGGAAAATTATTATCTTATGGCTATATCTCCGGAGAATTCATAACGGATGTCAATCAAGGTTATCCGATGTTCCTACGTCACGTTGATAGTGAATTCAATATTGAAAACTTTATGAAAACACATATTTTTAGTGCCTTTAGTACTTTGAAAATTGGTATTGATTTATTAAAAGAAAATGAAGATATTCAAATTGATAGCATGCTAGGCCACGGTGGTATTTTTAAAACAGACAAAGTTGCACAATCCTATTTAGCTGCAGCATTAGAAACACCAGTCAGTGTTATGAAAACTGCTAGTGAAGGTGGCGCATGGGGTATCGCAATATTATCCCGTTATTTACTAGAAAAACAGTATACAAATTTGGCCAATTACTTAAACGTTAAAGCTTTTGATAACACTGACCAAATCACTTTAAACCCTAAATCTCAAGATGTTGAAAGTTTTAGAAATTATATTCAAAAATTTAAAACATTATTACCTCTCCAACGACAGATAGATGAGTATATTTAAAGTCGATTAACATTTTAGAAATCATATTTAAAGATTAGGAGAGATTTTTGTGAATACACTAAGTACAGATAGCTCTAAGCAATTTTTAGGCTTACCGTTAACTTTAATTTGGGGTTATATCGCAGTAGCTATTTTCATGACTGGTGATGGTATTGAACAAGCTTTTTTATCAAAATATATTGTTAGTCTTGGGTTTGAAGCACATCAAGCATCCGCAGTCTTAACACTTTATGGTCTTATTGTAGCAGTTGCATCTTGGCTTTCCGGTATTTTGGCTGAAATTTTTAGCCCGAGAAAAATAATGGCATTTGCGTTTATCATTTGGATTATTTTTCATATCGGTTTTTTAACTTTAGGGTTAGAGCAACATAGCTATCCAATGATGTTAATTATGTATGGTATTAGAGGCTTTGCCTATCCGATGTTTATCTATAGCTTCGTCGTCTGGATTACGTATTCAGCTCCAAAACATCGTCTAGCTTCAGCTATGGGCTGGTTCTGGGCAATGTATTCCGTGGGTATCGGGTTTTTAGGAACCTATCTACCTAGTTTTACAATACCTTGGATTGGATTTATGGGAACATTATGGTCTTCCATAATATTCATTTTAATCGGTGGTTTAATGGCCATGTTTTTAGTTAAAGATAGAAAAGGCTCTGAGAAAGAATCCGATAGATTAACGCCCAAAGAGATATTACTTGAATTCGCTAAAGGAATAACCATTTTAAAAAATCCTCAAGTTGCTATTGCTTGCGTAGTTAGAATCATTAACCAATTAGCCTTGTTTGGTCTTGTCGTTATCATGCCAATCGTATTCACTGATACCGTAGGATTTACTACATCAGAATGGTTGCGAATTTGGGGATTAATGTATATTGTAACTATTTTTACTAACCTATTTTGGGGTGTGGTTGGCGATAAAATCGGATGGGTACGACAAGTGCGGTGGTTTGGCTGTATGGGAATGGTGATTTCTACATTAGCATTTTACTATTTACCAATCTCGACTGGACCCAACATTTGGGTTGCTGGTGCAGTAGCGATTGTATTTGGTTTTGCTGTCGCGGCATTTGTACCGATGTCAGCCATTTTCCCCATTTTAGAACCAAATCATAAAGGGGCAGCGGTTTCTATTCATAATTTATCTGCTGGCTTAAGCAACTTTGTCGGACCAGCTATCGCAACGTTAACCGTACCGATAGGAGGTCCTGTATTAACTATTTGGACATATGCAATTATTTATTTCATAGGATTTATACTAACTTTCTTTATGAAAGTTAACCAACCAAATCATTAAAAAGGACAGGAGTTTTAACATGACAAATATATTAGAACAATTTAAATTAGATGGAAAAGTAGCAATTGTAACAGGGGGTGCGATGGGCTTAGGCAAAGCCATGGCTACTGCATTAGCACAAGCTGGTGCTAACATCGTTATCGCTGACATTAATGAAGCGGTAGCTAATGATACTGCACAAGAAATTCGTGAAACTGAAAGCGTAGAAGCGATTGCTCTAAAAGTAGATGTTACAAATCCAGATGCTGTAAATCAAATGGTCGAAGAAGTTACAAAACAATTTAATAAAATTGATATTTTAGTTAATAATGCTGGCATGACGATTAATGCAAAAGCTGAAGAAATGTCATTTGAAGATTGGAATAAAGTTATAAATTTAAATCTGAACGGCATTTTCTTAGTTGCACAATCCGTTGGGCGTGTAATGATTAAACAAGGCTATGGTTCTATCATTAATACATCCTCTATGTCAGGACTAATTGCTAATAAACCTCAAGAACAATGTTCGTACAATGCTTCCAAAGCTGGTGTCATCATGTTGACGAAAAGTTTAGCTATGGAATGGTCAAAATACAATATTAAAGTAAACACAATTGCCCCGGGTTATATGAAAACAGAACTTACGAAACCTTTCTTTGATCAAGGTGGAGCAATGATTGAAGACTGGATGGGATTCACACCTATGGGCAGACCAGGCACACCAAATGAACTCGGTGGTATCGTTGTATATCTTGCATCTGATGCATCTTCATTTGCACAAGGTAGTGTCTTCACAATTGATGGTGGTTACACAGCACTATAAACATTAATAGCATATAATGGTCTAGTTTCAATAATATATTAAATTAAAAAACACTTTTGCTCAATGCACATACATTATGTCGGCATGAACAAAAGTGTTTTTTTATATTCATTAGTACAAAAATGATTAAACTGCATTGTGCAATTCAATCATTTCATATGTGTCACCTTGAGTGTCTTTCACTTACTTTTCTTCTTAGCTAATTTTTCTTTCAGTTTGCGATCTTGTTCTTCTTTACGTCGTTTACGTTCCTCATTGCGTTTTCTAAGGCGCTCTTCCTCTTCAGGATCTCTAGGTTTTTGCAACTGTTTTTCAATTTTTTCCATAAGCTCATCTTCAGTTAAGGCTGCTAATGGGCGATTATTAACAAATGCAAAAGTTTTACGTCGACCAGGACCACAATACGATTGACAACCTATTTCTATTTCTGCATAAGGATCTAATTTTGTCAGTTTTTTCTGTAAAGATTTACAATTAACGCCCTGACAATCATCGCAGATTAAAAATTTATTTTGCAAAATCAATCCCCTCATCTTTCCAAACGTGAATGATTCACTCATTTTACTGATAAATTATGTGAAATATGCGCTCAATTTCCTATCAAAGCCACATCAATATATTTATAACGATAAATTACAACTCTAATTATTTTACTCTATTTTTAATTTTTTTCAAGTTATGCCCCATTAGATCTAAAAGTTGTGTATGAAAACATAGCATTTAACGTTCATGATACTACTTTTTTCTATATACTTTTCTGTCTGATTTTTATAATTCAATCAAAAATCGGCTGGACAAATCAATTGTCACAGCCGTGTCGCTTCTCAATTTATTATTACGATAGTATAACTTATATATGAGTTTCAACTCAACTAAAGCATTATCCCTGCTCATCCTTGCTAGGATTAGACAACGCAACATTTAAAAATTATTTTTCCTAAGCTTATTGTCCATGATAGATACTAAACTCTAACGGTTTCACTTCATTTTCTAGCCATTCTTTATAAATTGATTGTTTATCAACTTCATTATTAATGATTGTGATACCACAGTCACCGCCACCAGCGCCTGATGTTTTAGCAGCACCACCATATTTTTCAGCTACAGAGCATAACACTTTCAAATGTGCAGTTTCAATATCAATCGTAGCCTCATTATCCATGGATTGAATAATTTCACGATTCATCCGGATCATTTGCTGTACACCTTTGATGTGATTCGTTTTAAAGGCATGAATTAATTTTTCTACGCAAGCATGTGAACGTTCTAAAAATTTCCCGTAAAATGTAGGGTCAGATTTCAAACGTTTCACTTCACTCACTAAGTGATGTGAAGACGCAGGCGATCCTGTCCAACCAATTAAGACTTCCATATTTTCTGGTGGTTGTAGTGGCTCAATATGTAAACCTGGCCAGTTTTTATTTAGTACTTCGTTGACAGAGGTATCTTCAATTTGTTGTGAAACCCACTCATGATCAAATGTACTATAAGCAAGCCATCCTGTGTATACACTAACTGCGATATCTCCACAAGAACTCAAACTTTGCAATTTCATATTTGCAATCACTGCAAGTTTATAAATATAAAGATTTGATAAATGCATCTCATAAAATTCATTTAAAGCTTTTACTACAGATACAAGTACTGCTGCACTTGAACCTAAACCGTATTTATGACCATTTGCGTCATCTAGATTACTATCTATCGTTAAATTAAAATGTTTTAGGTCAATGTGATTACTACTCACAAATTGCTCAAAAACTTCTATAGCTGTGATGACGTATTTTAATTGCTTTGCTGCATATAAATCAGATAAGACTATCTTATCTTCTTCTCTTTGAAATGTAACTGGCTCATGATGTAATGTCTTTGAGTGGATTGTACCTTCTGAAGCATTAGAGTCTTCAATTGAAGCCGTTACAAATCTATTAACAGCTATTAACACAGATTTATACCCAGGTTCAGTAACAGCATACTCACCTGCAATATAGAGCTTACCTGGCGCTTTTACTTGAATCATGTTATCTCTTCCTTACTCAATAATTTCAACACCTGTACGTGTAATGTCACTTGCAATAATTTGATCATCATTAAATGATTTTTTCAGTGCATCAATGACTGCCTGTTGATTTTTCTTTTCTACTAAAATTTTAACGTTGGGTCCTGCATCCATTGTGAAATAACAAGGGTAACCAGCTTCGCGACATTGATGTACAATATCCATAGCTAAATAACTATCTTCTACCATATATGTAAAAGGAGGCTGTGAACCTAAATTTGTTGCATGCATCCTCAAGCCATTCTCTTCAATAACTTCTCCTAAGTACTTAAAATCTTTGTCTTTAATCGCATGCTTAACTGACGCTATGTCTTCATCTACATGATCTAACCAGTATTGGTAAAAACGAGATGTATCACGCGTATGTGACATACCAGCACGACTAGAAACTTTTTTTGTTTGATTATTGATCACGACAAATATCATTGACAAATCATCTTCCCAGTGATCTGCATCAATCGGGAAACTATATGATGATGCATCATCATGACCTTTTTCCCACTCTACAAAACCGCCATAGATACTTCTAGAAGCTGATCCTGATCCTCTTCGAGCAAGTCTAGATAATGCTTTACCCGTTAATCCAAGTTTTAAAGCTTCATTACATGCTGCTGCTAATGCGGCATAAGCACTTGCTGATGAGGCTAAACCTGCAGCTGTTGGTACGAAATTATCACTTTCGATATGCGCATACATAGATGTTTTACCCAGTTCTCTAACAATATCCATAAAACGACGAATTTTAGTTGCTTCAGCATCATCTACTGTTTGTCCATTTAAAATCAATAAATCTTTAGTATATTGTTCAGAAAAAGTTACTTTAGTCTCTGTATAAAACCGATCTAATGTTACCGACAAGCTATTATTCATTGGAATAATATAGGCTTCATCAGCTTTCCCCCAATATTTAATCAGTGCAATATTTGTATGTGCACGTGCTTTGCCACTACTAACCACCTTACTAACCTCCTAAATATTCAATCCATGTATGATGTGCACCTAACGATTGTGCACTTTCCACAATTTTTTCAGCCGTTTCTAAAGTAGAAGCTAGAACAATCATACTTCCGCCTCTACCTCCTCCAGTTAATTTACCAGCTATAGCACCTTGCTCTTTACTAACCTCTAACAATTGCTCAATTTTTTCATGACTAACAGTGAGTGTTCTTAAATTCTCTTGACACAAATTAAATACCGTAGCAAGTTGTTCAAAGTTATGGTGTTCGATAGAATCTCGCGCCTCATATACCAATTTGCCGATATGTTCGACAAAGCTAAGGTATCCACTATCTGCTTTACATAAATTATGTACGTCTTCTACTGCTTGTTTTGTTGAACCACGAATACCAGTGTCTATCACAACCATATACCCATTTAAATCTAAAGGCTTTAATGTAGTAACCTTTCCTTTTTGAAACCAAACTGGCTTGTTAGATACTATGGTTTGGGTATCTATCCCACTGGGTTTGCCATGCGCAATACGTTCTGCCCAATTCGCTTCTTCTATCAAAACCGCATCTGTTAATGGTTTATTTATATAATCGAAACTCGCACGTACAAATGCGACTGCCATTGCAGCACTTGATCCTAGGCCTCTTGATGGTGGTAAGTTCGTATCTATAGAAACTTTGATGGGTGTTGCAATATCATATTTATCAATAAACCTCGTTATTACTGATTTTAAGTGTTCAGGTGCGTAAACCAATTCACCATCATACACTTCACTTTTAATATAGGAAGACTCTGATGCATTTAAAGACTCAATTAATGCACTCACTCTCCCTGTCGTAAATGGAATCGCAATTGCAGGCTCTCCAAATGTCACCGCGTGCTCACCTATTAAAATCACCTTGCCATTCGCTTCCCCATAACCTTGTTGTGCCATATTTTCAATCACCTTTAGTATTTTCTTTAAATTTAAATAATATATGCTTTGCACCGCGATTTTTATTAATCTCAATTTCATTCCTAGTTATATTAACATTTCCCGGGAAATTTTGTGTTTAATAGCATTTCGCTATAGTATTCATGCTTTTCATTTTTAATCAAGCAACCATTACGTGCATTTTTACACAACTCAATCGATTTTCACACAAATCAAAGTATATTATCTCACAAATTTCATATATTGACATACGTCTTGAGACATAGTTTTTTAATTTGTATCAAAATTGAACGAAATGAGCAAAAAGTTAATACCTGCTACTAATTATAAACAATACTTATTTATTATAAAACGCGATGACCTATTATTCAAAAACTTCACTTTATTTTATTAATTTATTTTTGATTTTTAACGTATACTTTCACTATATTACTTATTTAATTACTATAATTCAACAAATTATAGTCATCTTTCTATTATGCAATTATAAATAAAAAGACTAAAAACGAATACATTATATTGTATCGTTTCTAGTCTTTGTCTCATTCGTCCATTTTTTGATTAACTTTAGCATTGCGTTCAATCATCTTGTCAAAATAACCTTCATATCGTTGCCACTCATCATCCGTAATGTCTTCCATCGTCAAATTGGCGCCTAAATCTTTTAACGCATATAGTAACTGGAACATCACATCTTGAACTGTTAATGTTCTGCCTAATAATTGCGATAAAGATGCCATGCATTGAGGATCAATATCGGGGTATTCAAATTTAGTACGCTCGCCTTGTAATGCGCGTTCATAAAATGCTTTCATCAATGCAGCGCGTTCACTGCCATCGCCTTCAACGCATAGATATACTTGGACAGCTATGCCACCTCGAACACGTCTTTGCGAAATACCGGCAAATTTCTTTCCATTTATACTTAAATCAAATTTACCTGGACAATATGATTGTTCAATCTCATAGGTCTCAATTTCAACATCATCGTCTTCAAACATTTTCGACACTAATAAGTACATGACTGAAAATGCTTCATCAATCGTAATATCATGCTTGCCTTTAAAAATAAGTGAAATATTGAGTACACCTTGGTCTAATACAACACCTAGACCACCCGAGTTTCTCACAATCGCATTATACCCTCGTTCTTCAGTTAAATAGCGAATACCATCTTGCAAGTGCGGTAATCTTGAATCATGGATACCTAAAATAATTGTATGTTGATGTATCCAAGTACGTACCACACTGCTTGATAAATCTTTGCCTACACTTTCTGACAAAGTATCATCAAATGCAAATGACTGCATCGGTGCTAAACCAGAAGAATGATCTACATAACGCCAAGTGGCACTATTAAAGTACTTACTTGCTAAATCCATTATTGTAATGTTTGTGCAGCAGTGATGATTGATAAATTATACACGTCTTCTATTGAACAACCACGAGATAAATCATTTACTGGTGAATTAAGACCTTGTAATACCGGGCCTACCGCATCATAACCACCAAGGCGTTGTGCGATTTTATATCCAATATTACCCGCTTCTAAACTTGGGAAAATAAATACATTTGCATCGCCTTGAATTTGTGCATCCGGTGCCTTTTTCTTAGCAACTTCAGGTACAATTGCTGCATCAAATTGGAATTCTCCATCAATAACCACATCTTTAAGTTGATCAGTTTCAACCTTTTCTTGTGCTAACGCTACCGCATTGGAAACTTTTTCAACATCATCCGATTTTGCAGAACCTTTTGTTGAAAAACTTAACATTGCTACACGTGGAGACATGCCAAAACTTTGAGCAGATTTTGCACTTTCTACTGCAATTTCCGCTAAATCTTGTGCTTCTAATGTAGGATTAATCGCACAATCACCAAAGATATATTGTTCTTCACCTTTGATCATAAAGAATATACCTGATGTTTTAGTTACACCTGGTTTTGTTTTTATAATTTGTAGGGCTGGACGAACGGTATCACCTGTAGAGTGCGCAGCACCACTTACTAAACCTTCAGCTTTACCAGTATATACTAGCATCGTACCAAAGTAATTTACGTCTTTTAACATTTCTTGAGCTTGGGCTTCAGTTGCTTTCCCTTTACGACGTTCAACAAAAGCTGTCACTAACTCTTGTTTCAAATCACTCGTTTCAGGATCGATAATTTCTAAGTTTGAAATATCTAAACCTTTGTCTTTAGCTAACGCATTAACATTTGCTTCATTACCTAATAAAACTGGTGTTACATAATCTGTACTTTGTAATTGTGTTGCCGCAGTTAATACGCGTTCATCTTCTCCTTCAGGTAAAACAATTTTCACATTTTTTCCTGACAATTTCTCTTGTAATACATCTAATAAAGACATATGGGCCTCCTCAAATTTTTAATACTATTATTTTTTCCATTACTATTATACGTCATTTTTTTATAGAATTCCATGTCACCAATTTGTAATCATTTACTTATGTTTTACAGTTACCTTTATGATAGAATTTTCAGTGTAGATATAGAATTATTTATAAAGGAGCGATTCAATATGCCACAAGCGCCAGAAACTTTAGATGGTTGGTATAGTTTACATTTATTATATGCTATAGATTGGGCTAGTTTACGTCTAGTCCCAGAAAATGAACGTCAAACGTTAGTTGAAGAGTTGCAATCATTTTTAGATAAACACAAAGAAGCACGTACGAACCATGTCGGCGATCACGCATTTTATAATATTACTGGTCAAAAAGCAGATATTCTTTTATGGGCATTACGTCCTGAATTAAAAGATTTAAATGCTTTTGAAAATGAATTTAACAAATTGAAAATCACTGACTTTTTAATTCCGACATACTCATATGTTTCGATTATTGAACTCGGCAATTATTTAGCAGGAAAATCTGACGAAGATCCATACGAAAATCCACATATCAAACCAAGATTATATCCAGAATTACCTCAATCCGAATATATTTGTTTCTATCCTATGGACAAACGTCGTAATGAAACTTATAACTGGTATATGTTGCCATTAGAAGAAAGACAAGAACTAATGTACAATCACGGTAAAATCGGTCGTCAATATGCTGGTAAAATCAAACAATTTATCACAGGCTCTATGGGCTTTGATGATTTCGAATGGGGTGTCACGCTATTTGCAGATGACCCACTTCAATTTAAAAAAATTGTTTCTGAAATGAGATTTGACGAAACGACGGCACGTTACGGTGATTTCGGCAGTTTCTATGTGGGTAACATTATCACCAAAGATAGTTTACCAACACTTTTTGAAATATAATTTATCACTATATTTTAACTAATGTTGTTTTTAATACAAATTACAATCTTTCTTGTTTTAGAGTATAATTTTATTTTTTATAAACTATGATCAACCCCTTCATTTAATAATGGAGGGGCTTTTTATATATCATTTTTTGCATTCATATATAACTACAATTACGTCTCAAACGTATATATTTTAGACGCACTGCCATTTATATTTTGCACTTTTAGGTACAATCACAATAAATCATTCAATACCTATGTTTGAATTTGACTACTAAATCTCAAAAGATAGCTATTGTCATAAGTTACATGCATTAGTCGCTCTAACTTTCTACTTCGTTTGATTCGGTTCGCATGCTCCTCGCATGCATAAGTCGCTCTAACTTTCTACTTCGTTTGATTCGGCGGTTCGCATGCTCCTCGCATGCATAAGTCGCTCTAACTTTCTACTTCGTAGAAAGTAGAGCGACTAAAAAAAGGCACACTTGAAATAAAACAAGTGTGCCTGTCTGAATGTAGTGTGTTTGGGAGAACTTTAATCACTACTTAATTTAAGGGTCAACTGTTAAATATTGTCGCTACTCAATATTTTGTAACAGTCAACTAATACTATTTTAACCTATTTGAAATATTTGAAACATATTTGCATTACTAAAGTTGTATAAAACTCATTTTTTTAAAACACAATATGTGTCTTTTTACCCAACATATCATTTGAATAAAGTGTTACAATAAAAAATATTAACTTACTTATATATCCCATGAAAATACAGTTACGAATAGTTTAGTTAAATAAAATATAATTGGTGATTAAATGACAAGAAATGTTCAATACTCAGAAAATTATGAAGAAAAAATAGCAAAAGATGTCATAATCCTCGCTGGCAGAATCTTACTTGAGTCTGGGGCAGAAGGTTCGCGTGTAGAAGATACAATGACGCGTATTGCTTTCACGTTAGGTTATACAGAAAGTAATAGTTTTGTTACAAATACAGTCATTAATTTTATGTTACATAATGAATCTTATCCAAGAATTTATAGAATACGAACTAGAGACACCAATCTACATCGTATATCAAGAACCAATCGCGTTTCTAGACAACTTTCCGAGGGGACGCTATCCGTTGAAGATGCATATCAAGAATTACAAAAAATATATCATGAACAAAGCATTAATCATGATTTATTTTTTAAATTTATTGCCGCTGCGATTATCTCAATCAGTTTTCTATATTTACAAGGTGGTTATTTAGTGGATGTATTCACTGCACTCGTTGCAGGTGCTTTAGGGTATCTAGTTGTAGAACTTTTGAATAGAAATTTACACACTAAATTCATTCCAGAATTTATGGGGGCTCTCGTTATTGGAGCAGTGGCAGTGTTTGGAAATGCCATCATACAAGGTGGCTCTATTTCAACAATTATTATATCAGCTGTGATGCCAATCGTACCTGGTGTTTTAATTACAAATGCAATTCAAGATTTATTTAGCGGGCATATGTTAATGTTTACTACTAAATCATTAGAAGCCCTAGTAACTGCCTTTGGTATTGGTGCAGGTGTCGGTACAATACTTATTATTTCTTAGGAGCAATGCTTATGTTTTGGATTTTAAATTTAATATTTAGTTATACCGCTTCACTCTTCTTCGGTATTATATTTGATGTTCCAAAATATTTATATAATGCTGTTGGAATTGTTGGTGCATGTGGTTGGATGGTTTATACATTGTTTTATGATGGTCTCGAACTTCATACAATTTATTCAAGCTTCTTTGGAAGTCTAGCATTGGGTTTACTTAGTCATGTAATGGCTCGCTATAAAAAAGAACCAGTGATTCTATTTATGGTACCAGGTATTATACCATTGGTGCCTGGAGGATTAGCCTTTGACGCTACTAAAAATCTTATTTTGTTAGACTTTAGTAAAGCTATTAACACGATGCTAGAAGTAACGCTAATTGCCGGCGCAATCGCTTTAGGCTTATTATTTGCTGATCAAATATCTAAACTCATCGTTTCTGGCACAAAATTTAGCAAAAAACACATATGAGCATTGAACATAAAAAATCTGAGGATCTTTAAAGTCCTCAGATTTTTTGTATTAAATATCATTATTTGATTTTAAAAACTCCTATCAATATGAACTTAAAGTCCACTGCTATTGATAGGAGTCGTTTCATATTCAAAATTTTTCAGAAAATCCGTTTCCAATGATTTATATGTTTATTTCATAAATAATCAATGATTAACTTCTATTTATGTGTTTGGTTCGTCACTTTATTCTCATTAATCAGATTCACTACTTCATCTTCAGAACGATTTAATATCAATTTACTTAGTTTATCATTATCCATTTGTTTTAATTTAGGATAACGAATTACGAAAAAGATTAATCCTATAATTAACCAACCAAATAATGCAATATAAGATGGCATTGATAGTCCAGCTGGTGAAACAGGAATTAATAATAGTAATAAGAAAACAAATGATACTACTGTACCTATAATCGCAAATGTCTTATATACCGGACCATAAGTGTTACTTGTTTTGTCATAGCTAAATAAACGCGCTGCTGATAAACATGTAATAAAGTAAGCGATTGAAACACCTGTAGATGACATATCAACGATCCATGTCAATGCTGTACGACCTAACCAAGGTGCAATCAATGTGATAGCTACAAGGAATATGATTGCCACATATGGTGTTTTATATTTACTATGCAGTTTACTAAATACTGAAGGCATAATACCTGAACGTCCCATTGAGAATAATAGACGACTTGAACTCATTAAAAATCCATTTAAACCAGTAAAAATACCCATGATAATAGCAATCGCTAAAATTGCTAAACCTATATAGCCGAATGCACCACTCGTGACGGCACCTGTTAACCATAATTGCCCGTTCAAACTCGTTTCTGAGCTACTTAGCCAGCCTGTATATAAAATCATTAACACATATGTGAATGCTGCTGCTAACAAACTATACACAATCAGTTTAAACGTTTTATTTGGAGAAAAATCAAATTCTTCGGCAGTTTGTGGGATATTATCAAAACCTACATAAGCCCACGGTGCTACTGCAACTATCATTACAATTGATGTAAGCCAGCCTTTTTCTTTGTTCGCTAATGGTTGTAAATTTTCCAATGAAAAATTATTACCAAAGAACGAGCCGAAAAATAGCAGTAAGATTGTAATGACCATTGCCACACAGAAATAAAATTGTAGTGAGCCTGAAACACTCGTGCCCTTAATCGCAATAAACATAAATACAATCAATAACAATGATGCAATTAATATTTCGGTAATATAAACATCCCATCCTGCGATGGTATATAATTTACCTGTTTCTAAAACATCAGGTAATAAAAATTTAATTAATAAACTGAATGCAGTTGCGTTTAAGGCTACCACACAAATATAACCAAAAGTTAAAAACCAAGATGAGAAAAAACTTACGTATCTACCAAAACCTAAAAAGCTAAACGCAAAAGCCCCACCAGAAACTGGGAAGCGTTCAACAAGTGCGCCGTAGCTTACCGCAATTAAAATCATTAATAATGCGCCAATGACAATACCTATAGCTGCTGGAATAGGTCCAGATTGACCAATCCAATCACCAGGTAAAATAAATGCACCCCAGCCGATACATGAACCATAGGCAATTGCCCAAACAAATTTCTCAGATAAGTTTTGTTTTAAATCTCCTCTATCTACTTTCCTATCATTTTTTCCCATAAATAAAATTCACCTCATGGGATGTATTATACCCCTAAGATGAATTCTATAACAATTATAAATTTATAATTTAATCGTACCAATCACTAACATTAACCAACCTATAATAAATAAAATACCTCCAATTGGTGTAATTGCTCCAAGTATACGAATTTGAGTTAATGCTAAAATATATAGCGAACCACTGAAAAATACAATACCTAAGAATAATAGCCATCCTGCCCAATTCACATTAATTGACGTTGTACCACTTATAATCCCAATTAATAGTAAACCAAGGCCGTGATACATTTGATAAGTAGTTGCTTTTTCCCATACGGATAAATATTTATCCGATAACTTACCTTCCAAACCATGCGCGCCAAATGCACCAGTACCAACAGCCATTAAAGCATTTAAAGCACCGAGAATAATAAATAATTTCATAAAAATTAACCTCTCTTTCTTGAATTAAAAATCAAATATTGAATCTCCATTACCAATTTCATCATCTGTTACCAATTTATTAGCATTTAGTGAAGTATTAGCATTTGCAAATTTTGTCGATGAGGCAGGTACTTTTCCGCCCATTGCTTGAATTTCTTCTGCTGAGATGCCTTGCTTCTTACTTGCAGCAGTTTGTTCTACATTTCGAGATGATTTGAATGAATCAGATACTGAATACGTATTATCTTTAAAATGATGTGTGTTATTTGAACTATTTACGAGTGACGTTAGTGTATGAATGGCATAGATATGCTTTTCAAATTCTGCATCATTTTTAGCTTCATCTGCTTGAACTAATTCTTGCTCAATAAGTTGAATAATTTTCTCTTTTTCCATTTATTTTACAACCCACTTTCACACCAGTTTATAGGTTCAATACCATTTTTTTGTAAATATGCATTTGTTAATGAATACGGTTTTGAACCGAAAAATCCGCGATATGCAGATAATGGGCTTGGATGTGGTGATTTAATAATATGATGTTTCGCTGTGTCAATCAGTTTTATTTTTTGTTGTGCAGGCTTACCCCACAATATAAACACAACATTACTCAAATTTTCTGAAACTGTTTTAATGACTTCATCCGTAAAAGTTTCCCACCCTATATCTCTGTGAGAATGCGCTTCTCCTTGTCGGACTGTCAAAACAGTATTTAATAATAAAACGCCTTCTCTTGCCCAATCTTGTAAATGTGGTGATTTTCTTACACAACCGATATCGTCTTCAAGTTCTTTATACATGTTTCTTAATGAAGGCGGAAATTTAGCATTCGGTTGCACAGAAAATGCTAAACCGTGTGCTTGATTTGGTCCGTGATAAGGATCTTGACCTAAGATAACAACTTTCACTTTTTCAAAAGGCGTTAAATCAAAAGCCTGATAAATATTTTCCCTATCTGGATATACTATCTTTGTCGTATATTCATTTTCTAAAAAATTATGCATTTCAGTAAAATCATGTTCTGTAGTAATTTTATGAAAAACATCCGACCACTCCATATCGCTCACCTCGATTAATATAGTAACATAAAGCACTACTTACTCGCTCGTGAGATTAGTAGTACTCACTTTATCATAAACACAATTAAAATGAATATATTTTATTTCATTTTAATATGTATCAGTAATAGAATCAAAAGGATATACTAATTTATTCATCATTGTAACCTTATTACATTGTAAACGTCATGATTTAGAATAGTCGACAAACGTGGTATGATATATATAAAAGCATATTTAGGAGTGAAAATTAATGGCATTGAAAAAAACTTTAACCATTGCTGGTTCAGATACAAGTGCTGGCGCAGGCATGCAAGCAGATTTAAAAACATTCCAAGAGTTAGGAACATACGGTATTGTTGCATTAACATCAATTGTAACAATGGATAAAGAATCTTGGTCTCATGATGTTACGCCAATTCCATTCGATGTTTTTGAAAAACAATTAGAAACAGCTATATCAATCGGTCCGGATGCAGTGAAGACGGGCATGCTAGGGACACAAGAAATTATCAAACGTGCCGGCGAAGCATATGTTGAATCTGGTGCGAACTACTTTGTAGTAGATCCAGTTATGGTATGCAAAGGAGAAAATGAAGTTTTAAATCCAGGCAATACTGATGCAATGATTGAATATTTGTTACCAAAAGCTACAGTCGTAACACCGAATTTATTCGAAGCTGGTCAACTTGCAAACCTCGGCACTTTAAAATCAATAGACGATATGAAAAAAGCTGCTGATATCATTCATCAACAAGGTGCACAACACGTTATAATTAAAGGTGGTAAAGCGTTAGATCAAGATAAATCTTATGACTTATACTATGATGGGGAAAACTACTATCAACTAACTACTGATATGTTCCAACAAAGTTATAATCACGGCGCTGGTTGTACATTTGCCGCAGCAACTACTGCATATTTAGCAAAAGGCAAATCTCCAAAAGAAGCCGTCATCGCTGCTAAAGCATTTGTTGCATCTGCAATTAAAAACGGTTGGAAAATGAACGACTTCGTCGGTCCTGTTGACCACGGTGCCTATAATCGTATAGAACACATCGATGTCGAAGTTACAGAAGTTTAATCAAATATAAACTAAGCGCACGTCCATTTCTAATGATGAACGTGCGCCTTTTTAAGTTAATTTACTCATTTATGTTTTTATTTAACCACCGTATCCGCCATACCCAATATTCACTTCATTGACTTGACCATCTTTCATTTCAAAGAAAACGGTTGGGCCATTATTTTGAGATTGATATGCGTATAAACCTGTACCTTTAGGCTGTTTATCTGGTGTTTTAATCTTACTTAAATCTTTTCCATAAGCATCTTTGACTTGCTCATAAGTTAAGTTCCCTTTTATAGAAAAATTAACGTTACTTGCTATATTATCATCTTTTGAATAGTCTGAGAAAGTTTGGTCATATTTCTGAGTTGTCTTGCCACCCTCTACTGTTCTTGCACTTACATTCACGCCATTAAAAGTAACCTTGCCATATTTGATTCCATTTTTAAATTGTTCATTTAATAAAAAGCTAGGGTCGTTACCAGCATTTCCTTCATATTGATAATAAGGTGTTGTTGCTGCTTGTGCTTCGCTATGTGATACGCCTTCATCAGAAACGCTTATGCCTAATGTAGTTCCAAATACAATGCTTCCAGCTACAAAAGTCTTTGCAATCTTATTCATTCTGTATCACTCCATTTAAAATTTTGGAATCGCATTACGATTCGATTACAATGTTACATAAATGTTTCAAAAAGTGCAAATATAAACCAAATAAACAATATATTATTTTTGTTTTTTAATAGTATAAGCATTTAAGTGATAGTATTAATACAACAAAAATTGAAATAAAGTATTTTATGATTATACGACGTTCGACTGATAAAAAGTTGATACTGTAGACTCATGTATTTCGCATACATATCTATTATTATAATAAGTGTAGAGAGACAAGGAGGTATGACATCATGATTATCTACGAACAATCTTTTGAGAATGGTAACCCTATCTATGAAATTATCACCAAGACGTTCAAAACGATTTCTGTTAAATGCGATGAAAATTTCAGCAAGAATGAATTATATACGTTACTCTCTCTACTTGAAAGTGATGTTGATAACTTAAATGTAAGTTATTAGCTACACTTCAATACATCGATGAAAAAACAGAAGCGTAAGTTCCAAGACTAAAATTAGAAGAAACAGAACAAAGAATTCCCCTTTAGAAATATGCGCCATGTATATGTAACTGTCCCATTATATATACATGGTATAACACATCCCTTATAAACACTCACCCTAAGTGGTACATAGTTAGGCAAAGATTGTCCCCTTTGTTTGCTTGGAGAGCACACTCGAAGCGATCCTAACTTATGTACCACTTTACTTATTTATATAAAACTTTAAATTCCTCACACACTACGATAGTAGATTCGTTAAATGCCAATCCTAGAGATGCATAGTAAGGTTCAAAGAAATCAATATGTGCTTTACGCCAGTAAGCTAGTGACTTATCGCCTTCACCTTCTAAATAAGCGTGATGGTCAGAGACAGCATTAAAAGTTGTTTGATGTACATGTGTTGTTTCAATCACACATTGTGGTTCCCCTTTTTTATTTAAAATCACGCTCACATCTCCCACTTGAGGTAGTGGTTCACCATCAACTTGATAAGTTTCGTAACCACTTGTCGTAGCCGTTTTTTCACCTTGTTTTACTAATTCTGCTAATTTATCCTCATCTACACCAAATGACCATGCTTCATATGTTTTGCCCTTATAAGATGGAAATAATTGTACAAAATTCTCCCAATATTGTTCTACTGTCATCATTTTTCCTCCAAACTATGTATGTCCTTTTCCTTCTTAAACATAACATAAATAAATGATATAACCATTGCTATCCTATGTTATTCTACTACCAAAATGAGGCAATACACTAAAATATAAATATCTAGATTATTGCAAAAAATCTATTCTTTCTTGCAATAATAGTGAAATTTACTAAAAAAATAGGTACTCACTTCCTAACTCTAAAAGGAAATGAATAACCTATTTTTAAATTTCTACTATTCCGTTTTAGTATCGATAGCTAGCATACTATTATATTAATAGTCGTTTGTAATGTCATTCGGCTTATACGCGTTTATCGTCTGCCCACCATAAAGCTTTCTCAGGATTTTCCGTATAATAATCATATTCTTCATCGCTTTGAACATTTGGATATGAACCTTTAAGCGATTTACCTGCTGTGCTGACATGTAACAATGAAATAACGATAATCCCTATAACGCTCATTGCCGCTAAGTAATAAGCTGGTGAAAGCGGATCTCCTGTTTTCGCAACCAATGAAGATGCAATTAACGGTGTTGTTCCACCAAATAATGATACTGACACATTAAATGTTACCGCCAATGTTCGATAACGGATATGCGTATAAAACATCGTTGGTAATGAACCTGGCATCGTTGCTTCATAAGTAGACAAGAAAAATCCTAACGTAAATATACCTACAATTATTAAAACCAACGAACCTGATTGGAATAACGCAAATGCCACAGTACTAAAGATAGCTGTGCCACATAGCCCGATTAAAAAGACTTTTTTCTCTCCGATGCGATCTGCAACTCTACCAAACATTAATGCCAATGGAATCATTACTGCCATGACAACCGTGATAAGTACAGAAACCGTTGTGCTATCTAATTTAATTATTTGTTGTAAATAAGATGGCATATATGAAGTTACCATATAATTAGTACAATTAAAGAATGCTACAGCTACAAAACATACAATAATATCTTTGTAGTAATATCGAACAATTGTGAAAAATCCGATGTTATCTCGTTTAGGTTGTGTAGCTATTTCATTTTCAAATACTGGAGATTCCTCTAATTTTCTTCTTAAATAAAAACCAAATATACCTAAAAATAGACCCAAAATAAATGGTATTCTCCATCCCCATGTAGCCATTTGTTCCTCATTTAAAAAGAAAAATAGTAAGCCACTGATTACTGATGCGGCGATATAACCTGATAATGTACCAATTTCCAAACCTGAACCTAGACCATTTCTAGATTTATCTGGTGAGGATTCAGCAACATAAACCATCGCACCTGCATACTCTCCACCAGTTGAAAACCCTTGAAGCACTCTACCTAATAATAGTAAAATTGGCGCCCATACACCTATTTGATCATATGTAGGTAATAAACCAATTAACAAAGTTGAAAATGCCATCATGATAATGGTTGTCGTTAAAACGACTTTCCTACCAAATTTATCACCAATAATACCAAAAATAATGCCACCTACTGGTCTTAATAAAAATGCAATTGCAAATGTGGCAAATGTAAATATCGTTTTTAACTGGTCATTTTCTACCGAACTAAAAAAGTTTTGCCCCAATATAACTGCTAGGTAAGAATATAACCCGAAATCGAACCATTCCATCGCATTACCAATACCGGTTGCAAATACAGTTTTTTTCGCAGTTCTAGGATTCACCTTATTAATATTACTTTTATCAAAATCTTGTTCATAATCCACGATTTAAGTCACTCCCTTAACATGTTTACTTATTATACTGAGTTCGGAGTGTATGTCAAACTGTTTCAAATTTTTTAAATTCTATTTTTTAATTTTTATACAAAAATTGTGGTTGTTTTTAAATATGGAAAAATTTATTTTATTTTTAAGTTTGTTATCTAGTTAAGGGCAATTTTCAATGATTACTTATTTATTTTTCAAAATAGTAACTTTAACTTTATCACAATTATTTTTCACAATTAATTTATTATTGCTTTCAAAATCAAACTGAAGAAATTCATATGTATCAACTGGTTCAACATAATTAATTTTATAATTTTTCCAATTCAATTCATTGTATATCAATGCAATTTGCACAATCATTTGTCCTGGTACAATATGTTGATGCAAAGGATTCTCATCTTTGACAAGTCTCAAATATCGTTCTACATCGTTAGGTAATATCTGTATCATTTTTCACCTTCTCTAAAAACGTTTGCTTAATATATATACATTTAGTCAGATTTTTATTTATTTTCATTTCAAAGCTATATTTGATAAATTGACGAATCCTTTTTTGTTCGATTAATGTTAATTGCACTTGATATATGACATCAATTGCTAAGGGATGATATTGTTCAATTTCTGTTGATTTTAATAGTAACTTACTAGAAATAAACGGTTTGAACAATTCAAATTCGGGCCACAGGCTTGCACAATAAAGTGGTGAAACATCAACGCTATTCGTTTGTGCAAACAATTGATTATAAGCTTCTACATCTTTTTTTGGGAATATCATTTCTCGTTGTTCATGACCATCTTTCAAATAATGTGGCATTGCCCATACCTCCTCCAATACCCATAGTTGCAATTGTCCTATGTTTATGTTCCATATAGAATAGCCGTGTAACAAGTGCAGCACCACTTGCGCCATAAGGATGTCCAGTAGCTATCGCGCCACCATAAATATTTAATTTTTCAGCTGGTACGTTTAAAGCTTGTTGGCTTGCTAACACTTGTGATGCAAAAGCTTCATTTAATTCTATAGCATCGATATCATTTAAAGACAATTGCTGTTTTGCTAATAGTTTTTCTATAGCAGGCACAGGACCAATACCAAGTATATTTGGGTCTACACCTATAGTTACTTGGTCAATGAATGATAATCCACTGTGTATGCCATATGCTTTAGCAAGTGTTTTTTCCATGACAAGTAGTAGTACGGCACCGTCATTTTTCATACAACAATTGCCAGCAGTAATGCTCCCGTTTGGTAATAATGGCTTTAATCGATTTAGCGTTTGTTGCGTTAATTTAGGTTTAATACTTTCATCTTGTTGAAATGTTTCTCCTTTAATCATCAGTGGCGTTATCTCTTGAGTAATCTTACGATGGTTATATGCATCAAGCGTTTTTTGATGACTGTGCCATGCGAATTCATCTTGTTCAAATCTTGATATACCATATCTTTCTGCAACATTTTCAGCTGCTTGTATCATAGATGGATCTTGGCCTTGAGGTGCAAATGATGCTCTTTCATAAAATTCTGGTAAATGTGTGTCATATACAGATTGTGGCCGCTTAATCTTCCAGGGTGCTCTGCTTGTACTTTCCACGCCACCTGCAATGTATATTGATCCTGCACCTGCTTGTATCATGCGACAGGCTTGATTTACAGCCTCTAATCCCGAACCACATTGGCGATCAACCGTCACACCTGGCACTTGTTGATTTAATCCAGCTTCTAAAAGTGCCTTTCGCGCAATATTACCTCCATTTCCGATAACATTACCTAAAATCACGTCATCTATATTATTAACAATTGCAGGGAAGTTATTTTTCAAATAATTGAATAGTGGCTGTAATAATAATTCAGGTTCTAAATGTCTCAATTTCCCACCATACTTCCCAAATGCTGTACGTTTCGCTGCTATAATTACCGCTTCATTCATTTATAATTCTCCTTTTAAATAGCATTGTTTCATACGTTCGCGCGCAATCTTTCCACTTGAGGTATAGACCATTCGCTTTACTTTAACTAGTTTCGATGGTATTTGGTAACGCGCTACATGATGTTTCATAATTTTTCTAAAATCGTTATAACGAACTGTATGATCACCGGTATATAGTAATACGGCAATTTCTCCAAATATAGAATGTTTTTCACTGATAACAACTACTTCTTTGAATAAATTAATGGATTTTGCATGCTGTTCAATTTCAAACGGATAAACATTACGTCCACCAATAATCATACGATCATGCTTTCTACCATGTAAAAATAAATGTGCATGCGCGTCACATGATGCAAAATCTCCTGTTTCAATCCAACTATCATCGCTGACATCTTCATCAACATAACCACCAAATGACATATCACTTCTTATCTTTAGTAGGCCTATACCTGATACGTCAGGCTGTTCAATATTCACGTGCACGTTGTGAAACAATTTGCCAACAGATTCTGGTGGTGCACTATTATTGAAGTTATAACTAATAAAGCTAGCTTCTGATGTCCCAAAGAACTCAATTAGATCACTTTTAGGGAAACATTGTTGAATACGTTGACGAATATGTAAGCCAAGTTTATCCCCAGTACTTAAAATATAATGTTTTCCTTCTATTAAAATTTGAGTTGCAACGCAAGCTTGTATCATTGTTGGCACCATAAAACACGCTGTGTTTACTTTTTGGTGTTGGATTGTCTGCATTAAACGCTTGGCTTCAAAATATCGCTGTCCAATAAATGTTCTACCTGTATATAATGCATAAATACATGCATATAACGATAAAGAATGCGACAACGGACCCGGAGCAACAACTGTATTTATCATTCTGTCAAATAATTGATCATTTTTGGAAAAAGACTTAATCCAAGATAACGCTCCCCTATAATATGCTTTAGGTAAGCCTGTCGTTCCAGATGTAAAAGCGATATGTAACAAATCGTCATCGTCCTTGAAATTATCTTTTTGGGTCACATTATGTATACTTAAATCCTCTTCTTCCATAAGATATTGAACACCGTATTTTTCGACTAAATTGAAGGTTTGCACGCTCGACCATCTATCATCAAAAATACATGGTACACACTCACTTTTTAACAATGCTAAATAAATAATCATTGCCTTCTGCGGATGTCGTGTGACCAATCCTACAATGCTATGTTTAGGTATATTAGAAAATAAGTCACTTTTGTTATTTAATTCTTTAATTAATTCATCATATGTTAATGCTTGTTCATCAAAGCGCAAAGCAACTTGATGCGGTTGTTTCTTAGCGTGATTTTCTATTTTTTCTAAAATTTCCAAATGCAACACCCCTTTGTTAACTTTTATACAAAATATATTAACATTCAGGGCATAGAATAATATAATGAAAACATTTGGTGTCCAATGCCATAAAATTCCCAAATTTTTAATTCAAATTGAGTCATTTTGAATCTTGTTTCCTTAAAATACAAAAAATGGCACAATTCGTGGTGAATTATCCCAATTTTAAGCATATAAAGCTATATTTCTAAATCTTTTATTAAGTAAATGATTAAAAAATATTTCTATTTCCATTAACACTATCGTTGGAATTAATATTGATTAACCAAAGCATCTTGTACCATGTTGACTGTTGTTCCCCTGGAAATGATTGAAAATTTTTAATAGTTTTGCCCTTGGATTATGTGAATCATATTATCAAGAAAACATCGCAGGCCAAAATTAATTTGTAAAATTTCTCATAAAAAAAGAGCTAATCGTTTGAGATTAGCTCTTTTCTATGAGGATGAGATTCATCGTTCACGTCCTCATAGAAAAAACGTTTTATTCTAATACACTACTCTAAATTAGCATGATTACTTTGCATCGTTTCCTCATCGACATTAAGTTCGTTCATTAAATCTAGTACTAAACTATCTAAAAAGACTTGCGCTGCTTGTTCAAACAAACTACCTAAGGGTTGTGCAGATCCTTCTGCATCATATTTTGTACCTGCAGGAAGTTCTATAACAGTGTTGGCCAATGCGCCAATTGCCGAATTTGGATTCGTAGATAATAACACAACTTCTGCATCAACAGATTTTGCTTTTTCAACTAATAATCTCAAGTGTTCCGTTGAACCTGAACCTGAAATGACAATAAATAAATCATTTTCAGTAATTGAAGGTGTAGTTGATTCTCCAACAACATAAGCAAATTTCCCAAGTTGATTTAAACGCATAGCAAAACTATTTGCTACAAATCCAGAACGCCCTTTACCTGCTACAAATACATGTTTTGCTTTAGTCACTTGCGATAAAAAAGCTTGTGTTTCACTATCTCTAACATGAGATAACGTATGATCTAACTCGTCTAAAATCAAACGATAATTTGTAATTTCACTCATCTTATCTACCTTCAATCGCATCTCTACATTGTTTTGCTGCTTCAACTGGGTCATCTGCGTTAGCAATGCCGCCACCAACTACAACTAAATCTGGGTCCTCAGCTACCACTTCTTTAATTGTATCTGGTTTAATACCACCAATTACAGCAACTTTAGATTGATTAATCACTGATTTAACTTGTCTTAAGCTTTCTAATGGTGATTCACCTTCTGCTTGTAAATCATAACCAGTATGCACAGCGATATAATCCGCACCTAATTCGTCTAATTCTTTCGCACGTTTTTGTAAATCTTGTACTGCAATCATATCTACAAGTAATTCTTTATTATTTTTATGTGCTTCGTCTACCGCAGCTTTAATAGATGCATCTTCTGCAACACCTAGGATTGTAACTACATCTGCACCATACTTAACAGCTTGGCTTACCTCATAATCTGCCGCATCCATAATTTTTAAATCTGCAAGTACTTTCACACCATCGATATTATTATCTAAATGTTGAACAGCCGGTAAACCTTCATTAATCACAATAGGTGTACCAATTTCTACAATATCAACATAATCTTTAACTTTATTTGCAAGTTCTGCCGCTTCCTCTTTATTTAATAAATCAATTGCTAGTTGTAATTCCAAAATGATCATCCCTTCTTGATTTAATGATAGGCATGGAAATCATGACCTAACTTACTTTATTTAAAAACTTACGCATAAATGCTTTACCCTTAAAGTCATAATTTAAACTGAGAGATTATAAGCGAGGTGCTGCAGCGTCATCAACGTAAATTTCAACATCAGGATGTGCAAGCAGAATCGTAGCTGGAACCTGTTTATTGACTTCATGCTTAGCTAATTGTTCAATTGCTTCTCTTTTTTTCTCTCCAAATGCTAACAAAATGATTCTTTTCGCTTTTAAAATTGAAGCTAAACCCATGGACACAGCTTGTTTAGGTACTTCACTTTCATTATCAAAATAACGACTATTTGCATTGATTGTACTATCAGTTAAATCCACAACTTGAGTGGTACTATTCATATCAGTCCCTGGTTCATTAAAACCGATATGACCATTTTCACCAATACCTAATATTTGTATATCCATTGGTCCTTTTTGATTGATTAAATCTTCATATCGCTTCGTTTCTTCCATTAAGTTTTCTGCAGCTCCATCAGGAATGTGTATCAAAGATTTCGTAAAATGTGGATAACGATTAAATAAAATATCATTCATATAACGATGATAACTTTGTTCATGCGTCGCAGATAAACCGACATATTCATCTAGATTAAATGTTTCTATTCCAGATACATCTAATTGATTCTTTTGCAGTAAACTAACTAGAAATTCGTAAACTTCTACCATTGTCCCACCTGTAGCTAATCCTAATTTACTATGTGGTTGTTGACTCATTTGTTTAAACAATTCACATGCAACATAAAATGAAGCATATGCACTAGACCCTAAATTTGTGATTTTCATGTTATTGCCCTCCCAAATATATTGAATTTGTCATTAGCTATAAACAAAATGTGAATACACTTCTATTATACGTGCTTTTAATCGTTTTTACAGAAAATCGATATTTGATAAGTTGTAATGATTGTTTAAAATGACTAAAAGTATAATGAGCAGACTAATACATTTTCATCGCTGTTTTTAGTAAAATGAATAGATAATCAAAATTTTATGTATAAATCTAAGTTGAAATTCATTTTTCAGGTAGAAAATGTTTCAAAGTCAGTTTACACTAAAGATTAGACTGATTATTTTTATTAACACTTGTATCGTACAATTTATTGCATAAAAGTATAGGGGTTTGGAATCAAGGAGGCAAAAAGTTTGGAATCAATAATAGATGAAAAAGTACAAACATTACTTTCTTCATATGAAGATAAACCCGTGTATTTACATGTAGAGACGACGAATGGTGCATATGCTGCACATTTTGATCAACGTGTATTTAACGCGGGCACTTTTTTAAGAAATATTCAAATCACTTTTGAGCATGCACAGCTTAAAGGTGGTAATAAAGACCCATATCGTGTAGGTTTAAAACTAAAAGATGGCGGTTGGGTCTACGTTCAAGGTTTAACACATTACGAAATAAATGAGCAAGGTGAATTTCTATTAGCTGGCTTTAACTATGAAGGTCAACTAGCTGCTGCTTTAGAAATAAGCACTCAACCATTTAAATCATAAGGAGGATGAATCATGACAGAGGAAAGCCATGTATTAGTTATTTTTCCACATCCAGATGATGAATCATTCTCATCTGCAGGGACATTGGCACGTTATATAGATAACGGTGTACCAGTCACATACGCTTGTTTAACATTAGGTCAAATGGGACGTAATTTAGGTAACCCACCATTTGCCACTCGTGAATCTTTACCTGACATTCGTGAAAAAGAATTAGAAGCTGCGATGGCTGCCATCGGTATAACTGATTTACGCAAAATGGGCTTACGTGATAAAACTGTAGAATTTGAACCTCACGACGAAATGGATGAGATGGTACAGTCATTAATTGATGAATTAAATCCATCCGTCATCATATCGTTCTACCCTCAATTTGCAGTGCACCCAGACCATGAAGCTACAGCAGAAGCAGTCGTGAGAACTGTGGGACGCATGAAGCCATCAGAAAGACCCCGTCTACAACTTGTTGCATTTAGTAATGATGCGCCTGAAAAATTGGGTGAACCTGACATTCTAAATGAGATCAGTGATTATAAAGAGGTAAAACTTCGCGCGTTTGAAGCACACGCATCTCAAACAGGACCATTCTTAAAACAACTTGCTACACCTGATGTTTCTGGAGAAGCGCAAAGCTTTTTAGAAGTTGAACCTTATTGGACTTATAACTTTGAATCTTAAGTGGAGGCAATATCATGACAGAATTTGATTTATCAACTCGAGAAGGTCGATGGAAACATTTTGGTTCAGTTGATCCAATCGAAGGTACAAAACCAACCGTTAAAGAAGAAATGAAAGATTTGCAAAGTACGAACAAAAACTACTTATTTGAAATTGAAGAAGTAGGTATTAAAAATCTTGTATATCCTGTATTAGTTGACCGTTTTCAAACAGCTGGAAACTTCAGTTTCTCAACAAGCCTTAATCAAGATGAAAAAGGTATAAATATGAGCCGTATTCTAGAAAGTGTTGAAAAACACTATGACAACGGCATTGAATTAGATTTCGATTCTTTGTATCGTCTTTTGCGTAGCTTACAAGAACGCATGGAACAAAATGCTGCTGGCGTTGATGTTTCAGCTAAATGGTTCTTTGATCGCTACAGTCCAATCACGAATATCAAAGCTGTAGGCCATGCAGATGTGACATACGGTATGGCGATAAACAAAGAAAATATTACAAGAAAAGAAATTACACTACAAGCTGCAGTTACAACATTGTGCCCTTGTTCAAAAGAAATCAGTGAGTACTCGGCGCATAACCAACGCGGTATCATTACCGTTAAAGCAATTTTGAATAACGAAACTATTTTAACAGATGACTACAAAGAAAAAATTTTAGATGCAATGGAAGCCAACGCAAGTTCTATACTTTACCCTATATTAAAACGACCAGATGAAAAAAGTGTCACAGAACGCGCTTATGAAAATCCGAGATTTGTTGAAGATTTAATTCGCCTTATCGCAGCAGATTTAGTCGATTTTGATTGGATTGAGGGCTTTGATATTGAGTGTAGAAACGAAGAATCTATTCACCAACATGACGCTTTTGCAAAAATAAAATATAGAAAATAGTAATTATAACTATAAATTAACACAGCAAATCATCAAAAATAGGCTACTTAATTTCTAAATGATATAGAAGTTTAGTAGCCTATTATTTTTTATTCAATTTTTATTTTAATTTCAAAACATTCTCTCAACAATTAAACTTTCCATCCTTACTAAATAATGTTATTTTTCTCCAAATTCATTAGTTAAATTTGTAATAGTAAAATTTTAATGGTTCATTTAAAAATACCACCACTAAATATATCCATCTACAACTAATTATAAAATAATGTATATTAACTGTTAAATTTTATTAATGTTCTATATACAATTTTCATATTAAAATAATTACAGTAGTAGTTTATAATTAATTTTTATTTTGATGTAAGTGGTGAAACCAATAAAATGGATGATACTTTTAAAATAAAACATGCGCAGTATGGCTCTATAAGCCAATTAAGCAGACCTCATTTTCTACATATTTTTTTAGTAACAGAAGGAGAATTTGTGGCTTTGAAAAACACTACTTTCCATCATTTTAAAGTAGGTGACATATTTCATATCCACGACTATGAATCCATTAAACAAATCTCTTTTAACGGTAGTTTAATCTGTCTTTCACTAAATAATTTTTACTATTATCAATACTTCCAGCAACTAAATTTTAACACGTTTAAACATATATCGTTAAAAAAAGAGATACGCCTCAAATTATTAGATATAATTGATACGATTCAACATCAATCTATAACCAATCCGAACAATGCCATTAAAGATTTAATTAAAAGTATAAAATATTCTGAGCATCAAAATTTTCAAAGTTCTGAATTACAATGCAGTTATAAAACATCTTTAATTAAAGATGTCGTACAATATGTTAATACGCATTTAACGACTAAAATTACCTGCAAAGAAATTGCTAATTATTTTTTTGTAAATAATAGCTTTTTATCAAGAGAATTTTCAACATTGATGAACTGTAAGTTATCTCAATATATTACGTCATCTAAAATTCATGCTTCCATATGTGATTTGCTTAATGGTGATCATTTAAACATTGTTCAACAACGCTATGATTTTCGTAGTCAAAATGAATATTGTTATCTGTTCAATAATATTATTGGTTGCCAACCTTCTGATTTTAAATACCATAAGAAACTAGTCAGTAATTCAACATTTAAAATTCTATTTCTATCAACAATTTCAATTTAACGCATAAAAGCAAAATATTAAAAGTGTGGTGACAATATGAATACAATTATTTATGAAGAAAAAAGAGGATTGATTAATAAAGTAGTGAAACAAAATTTGAATCTTACGATTTCTGAGGTAATCATTTTGGATAAATTGCTCTATCTTAATAAGAATAAAATAAATGCCATTGAATTAAAAAAGTTATTACAAGTCCAAAATTCACCTGTTTCTTCACAAATCAACCATTTTATCGAACTTAACCTTTTAAAAAAATCTCGAGATCAATCTGATGAAAGATGTATTTATTTGCATGATATCAAGTTAGAAGAAATTAAACAGCTGATTGAACAGTATCATTTAATAGTTAATTCAATACTTCACAGTACTGCCTAATTAAACCTCAGCAACATAAGAGCGCATATGAAATCAAAGTAATGTTTGATTTCATATGCGCTCCAAAACCCTTTAGATTATGTACATAGTGAGATACAACTTGCATCGTAACCCCTATTCAAAAATGACTTCACATTATTTCAAGTGTTCATACGGACTATTTTTCACAAATGAAATAATTTGATCCACAAATAGTCTTGAACGTAATTGAAACTCCTCGTTATCCAAGTAATACGTGCCATCATCTAATTTATTATAGTCTGTATCATGCGTCGCAATCTGCGTTGGTACTGCGATTCCGAGTAATGAACGTACTATCAAACGTAAATGAGACAATGGTTCAGAGCTTACAATTCCACCACTGTTACCGATTAATCCAACTGGTTTCATTTTAAAATCATCCATTGTTAAATGATCCAATGCATTTTTTAAAATACCAGAATATGACCCATGGTAGTTTGGTGTTCCTAATATAAAGAAATCTGCATTTCGCGCTTTCGTTTGTAATAATGTTAAATTATTTTTATACACTTCACTTGGTGAAGAAACGCCAGAGACATCCAGTTGATGAATTGGGTGTTCCGCTAGATCAAAGATCTCAACCTCAAAATATTGGTCTTCAAAATGACCTTTTAAATAATGAGCTAAAGCATTTGTATGCGAGCCCATTTTAGCACTCCCTATTATGATTAATCCTTTCATTTATCCTTTCACCTCATGCTATGATTTGTTATTTTCTCTAAGTAGTTTCATTATCGCTTTACCAACACCACTTTGTTCATTAGAGTCAGTTTCATATTTTGCGATTGCTTTAACTTCTGGAGCTGCATTCTCCATTGCAACTGAATAACCGACGCGTTCCAACATTGAAACATCATTCATATTATCACCGATTGCCATAACATTTTCCATATCAATATTTAGACGCTCTGCAATCGTGTTTAAAGCAATACCTTTTTGTGCATCTGAATGCGTAATTTCTATATTTCCGCGTGATGAAGAAGAAATTGCCAAACTTTCTGATTTTGCTAATGTTTCACTTACTCGATCAATTTTTTCTAAATCACTATCAAAAGCTAATATTTTCATCACAATTTCACCAGGTGTATCTTGAATTTTGTCATAATTCTCAACTACTTTTAATGTACCGTTATCTATACGTTTTTGAATGCCACTTTTAATTTTTTCTACATCTGCTTCTTGACCAGCACGTTGTGCAATATCAATATAAATCTCTAAGTCTCGTAATGGATTCTCAGTATAGATCCCTAAGTTTGTATACACTTGATAGAAAATGTTTTCTTTATTTAATTCTACCGTAATGCGATTTATGAGTTCTCTATTTAAATTTGAAGTGCTCATAATATTAAATGATTCGTCTCTGACTTCTGCACCGTTCAAACAAATATATGGCACTTTTAAGTCTGTTTGATTGATTGGTGCATTTGCTTCATAAAATGCCCGACCAGTAGCAATGACTACAGTTATGCCTTGTGATTGTGCATATTTGATAGCTTGGATATTTTCTTCTGATATTTCATGTGCAGCGTTTAATAACGTACCATCCATATCTGTTGCAATTAAATTTATCATTGATTTACCTCGTTTCTACTTTATCTCAAAACACCGATTGAATACTCATTTACAAATTGCCATAATTTTGTAACACATTTCATATTTTACCAAATGTTTCACTATTTGTATTATCCTCTGTTCGTATGATTTTCTTTTTTTGTCTAATATCTTTAAAAAATGTCTTCAATAAATGGCTACATTCCTCTGCTAATACACCTGTAGTAACTTTGGCCCGATGGTTAAATCGCGATTCTTGCAACAGATCCATCAAACTACCTGCACAACCACCTTTTAAGTCTTGTGCACCATAGATTACTTCAGGAATACGACTCATGACGATTGCACCTGAACACATTACACAAGGTTCCAAAGTAACATAAAGTTTACAGGACGCTAACCTCCAACTATTAAGCTGTTTTGCAGCTTTTTGAATCGCAATATGTTCAGCATGTGCAGTAGGATCTTGAGTGGATTCTCGTAAATTGTGCGCTCGTGAAATAACTTCATTATCTTTCACGACAATAGCTCCAATTGGTACTTCTCCAATAGCACCAGCTTTCCGCGCTTCTTCTAGCGCAATTTTCATATAAAATTGGTCAGTATACATGTGTCTATCACCTCACATATGGTACAATATTTATTGTCTATTTTAACATTGGAGCGGTAAAAACATGAAAAAACAATTTATTGCTGTTGAAGGGCCGATTGGCGTCGGTAAATCTTCATTAGCACATAAACTTAGCCAGACTTTTAATTATTATGAAGAAAAAGAAATCGTAAATGAAAATCCTTTTCTATCCGATTTTTATGAAGATATTTCCAAATGGAGTTTTCAAACTGAAATGTTCTTTTTATGTAATCGTTACAAACAATTTCAAGATCTTGAAGCAATTTCTACAGGTATTGTAAGTGATTACCATATTTATAAAAATAAAATATTTGCAAATAATACTTTAACACCTTCTGAATTCAATAAATTTTCTAGAATTTATGATATTTTAACTGAAGATTTAGAAATGCCAAATGTGATTATCTTTCTAGATGCAGATTTAGAAATATTGAAAAAGCGTATCGCGTTACGTAATCGTAGCTTCGAACATCAGATTGAAGACGACTACTTACTTAATTTAAAACGTGATTACAATGCTTATTATCGTTCGTTAAAAGCAGATGGTGAAAGTGTCATTCGAATAGATACGACTGATTTAGATTTTATGAAGCAAGAAAATGATTATAATTATATTTTAGATTTAGTGCAACCATTGATTGGAGGAAAAGATGATGAATAAATACGGTATCCCTCAAGATGCTGTGATAACAATCGCTGGTACAGTCGGCGTTGGAAAATCAACATTAACGAAAGCATTGGCACAAAGATTAAATTTTAAAACATCGTTTGAAAATGTAGATCATAACCCTTATCTAGATAAGTTTTATCATGATTTTGAACGTTGGAGCTTTCATCTACAAATTTATTTTTTAGCAGAGCGCTTCAAAGAACAAAAACGTATGTTTGAATATGGCGGCGGCTTTATCCAAGATCGCTCTATATACGAAGATGTTGATATTTTTGCTAAGATGCATGAAGAACAAGGGACAATGAGTCCAGAAGACTTCAACACATATTCCGAACTATTTAATGCTATGGTCATGACACCATACTTCCCAAAACCAGATGTACTTATCTATTTAGAATGTGATTATGATGAAGTGATTGATCGCATCAAACAACGTGGTCGACAAATGGAAATTGAAACAGATCCAGAATATTGGAAAAAATTATTCAAACGATATGAAGATTGGATTAGTGAATTCAATGCGTGTCCAGTTGTAAGAGTGAACATCAATGAATATGATTTACATGCAGATCCAGAATCACTAAATCCTGTTATTGATAAAATCCGTCACATTATTGAAACTTATAGAAATGTAGATCAACGATAATACGTTTGTTGCTTAAAACATTTACAAAATCAAGAATAGTACCATATAAAACAGATTTTGTAATGTAGAACAAAACACAGGACAACAATATCTTTTGAAAGAAATCAATTCTTTCCTGCACGCACCATCAAGTTAACCCATTACCTGAGCTTTCGCTCATGCATAAGTCCCACTAACCCAACAAGTTGGGAAGTGTTTTAAAGGTTTACCTGAGCCATTGCTCATGCATAAGTCCCACTACCCCAACAAGTTGGGAAGTGTTTTAAAGGTTTACTTGAGCTTTCGCTCATGCATAAGTCCCACTAACCCAACAAGTTGGGAAGTGCTTTAAAGGTTTACCTGAGCTTCTGCTCATGCATAAGTCCCACTAACCCAACAAGTTGGGAAGTGGGACTTTATTCAATATGTTTACGATAAATAATCTTTTCTATCTCGTCTTCATCTACATACTTACTATAATAATATTCATCAGTTTGGTCGAGACCAAATGTACTTGCTTTATCTTCGTCTTCAGTACCTATATATAATTGCCCCTCTAAGTCTTGATATAAATCAAAAATAGCACCACTATATCTCGCTTCTTGATATAGTTCATAAAGTTCATCAACATCATCTCTCGCTACATGTTTATAATATAATGTATGTGCAGCGTGACGATGCGTTTGTGCTTCAAAACCATGTTCCGTAGCTCGTTCATCCTCAGTGACTAACAATACTTCATTACTTACAATTTCTACAACTTTATATGTTTCACCGCGATAATTTGCATATCTTCCATCAATCATTCAACCACCTCGTTTACGTTTTTTTACAAATAGAGACTAAGACATAATGGATTCGTGCCAGCCCAATCCCATATTGACAGTAGGTGATTGAACTGAAAATGCGCTTTAAATCAAGTTTTTTCAATTCTAGCCATACTTGCCAAGGTGGAACGACGAAATCTATTTAATAAAATTAGATTTCTGTCCCGCTCCTATATTTTGTGGATTAGTCCTATTATTATAATATGTCCACTACACTATTTGCAGTTTCAAAAATATAATCCGCTTTAGTAAATGATTCTTTTAAACCAACACCTGTTAAAACTGCAACTTTCAACCCTAATTTAGCATTGATGCCAGTTTGGATATCATTCGCAGTATCACCGATAATGGCTACATTTTCAGGTTCTACATCATATCTATAAAAAAGTGGATTTAGCACTTCAGGATTTGGTTTTTCAACGGCATCCGCTTCAGTAGAAATCACAATATCGAAGTAATGGTCGAATTGCGTGTATTCCAAGAATTGTTCTACCCCTCTTTTAGAATCACTTGTCACAATACCTAGTTTGTAACCTCTTTGCTTTAACGTATCTAATGTTTCACTGATGCCTTCAACTAAAACATTTTCTGGCACCCTATTATCGACGAGCACTTGACTTCTTTGTTGAGCCCAACTTGTTACATCTTGATTTGCAATTTTACAAAATGCCTCAATCATTTCATCTAATGCGCCTGAAGCCATAATCGTACCTGGTTGAATTTCACCATCTATAACACCTAAATACGCGTAACCTTCATCTATATCGTCAATTGCATCCTTATATGTTGCCATAAAATCATCAACGAGTTGCAATCCGATTTTCATCCAACTGCGATCAAAATATATGATTGTGCCATCTTTATCAAATAATATCCATTCCATGTTTTAAACAGCTCCTATGTTTAACAATATGTATCCCTCAACTTACTACTTAATTTTAATATAAAAATCGTTCCTAAAACAAATAACTCAACTAACATACTGACTGTGAACACCGTTTAAAATCCTAATATTTAGGTTATGAGTTATAGTAATACCATAAAAGAGGTGAATAGTTTGGTACCTAACCCTAATGGTCAAATCGAAACCATTTCTTGCGACAGTGATGATTCAATTCCAAACAACCCTAAATATGCCGTACTGCTATATAAAAATGTAATCAAACAAGAAGAAAGTCCTCTAGATATTTTAAATAAAAACAATTGGTCAAACGCTTGGCGTAGCGGCATATTTCCAGTACATCATTATCATAGCAATACACATGAAGTCCTAATTGTCGTTTCAGGAAATGCCATCGTACAACTAGGTGGTGAATTGGGGCCTCATGTAGATATTCAGCAAGGCGATGTCATTATCATACCAGCTGGTTATGGTCATAAACGAGTTCACAGTTATCATAATTTTGCAGTAATAGGTGCTTATCCAAATGGTCAAGATTATGATTTTTGTACTGGAAACCCTGACGAATGGCCACAAAATATAGAGAACATCAAAAACGCAAGTTTACCTGACACAGATCCAATATATGGCAAAGATGGCCCGCTATTTAAATATTGGCATTAAGTTAAACCATCGCAGACTGTCTGTTAATAGTTTTCAACAAAAAAGAAGGAGCAAGACGCTGAAATCTTTAGTAACGTGAGATTTCTGACTTGCTCCTTTTATTGTGCTGTTTATTGTTATCTTTTGGGGAGAAATTTAATATCTTGGTACGACTACTCTCCAACCATTCGGATCCTCAAGCTTACCACTTTGAATACCAACATAATGATCATATAAATTTTGAGTTACTTCTCCTGTTTCATTATTATTAATAACGATTTCAGTATCGCCGTATTTTAATTGACCAACTGGTGAAATCACCGCTGCTGTTCCAGTACCGAACACCTCAGTCAATTCACCATTATGATGCGCTTCAATCAATTCATCGATAGATACACGACGTTCTTCTACCTCATAACCTAAGTTTTGCGCTAATTCAATAACTGTTTTTCGTGTGATACCTGGTAAAATACTACCATTTAATGCAGGTGTTACCACTTTTCCATTTTCTACAAAGAAGATATTCATACTGCCGACTTCTTCCACATATTTCTGCTCTACACCATCTAACCATAGTACTTGGTCATAGCCTTGTGCTGATGCATTTGTTTGTGCTAAAAGGCTAGCCGCATAGTTACCAGCTACTTTTGCATGACCAACACCACCACGGACTGCACGTACATATTCATCTTCTACATAAATTTTTGTCGGATTTAAAGAGTCACCACCGTAATAAGAACCTGAAGGTGATAAAATAATTAATAATTTATATGAATATGAAGGTCGTACACCTAAAATACCCTCTGTAGCAAATACATATGGTCGTATGTATAATGATTGGCCTTCTCCTTCTGGTACCCAATCACGTTCGATATCTACTAATTGTTTTAAACCTTCTAATAACGTATCTTCATCAACTTGAGGCATATCTAGACGTGCTAAAGAATTGTTAATACGTTTAAAATTTTCAGATGGACGGAATAAATCTACTTCGCCGTCATGTTTATAAGCTTTCAATCCTTCGAATACTGCTTGTCCATAATGTAATACTTGGGCCGCTGGAGAAAGTTCAATCGGTCCATAAGGCACAATTTTCAAATCATGCCATCCTTGATCAGTATCGTAATCGAAACTTAGCATATAATCTGTGAAATATTCCCCAAATCCTAAATTACTTGGATCTGGTTTTTCTTTAAGGCTTTCACGCTGTATCAATTTTATTTTTTCTGACATGACTGTTTCCTCCAATGTTCTATTAATAACTAATACATTAAATTATACCAATCAGAATAGTTTCATTCAATAATTTTCAAAAAATTTAAAAAATAACAACATCTTTGGTTAAACTAATGAAATTAATTGATTCAAGTGTAACATCATATAGAAGATAATACATAGATGTCACTGATTAAAGCATGAACGTTCACATCTTTTGAGATACTACGGAAATCGATATTGATATATCACAATCTATTAATATTAGTAACTAAGTTCAAAATTTTCATTGATATTGTGTAGTGAACGATAGGAAAAAGGCTTTTTTGAGTATTAAAAGCTGTGCAAAGGTATTGTACAACACTGACACTCAAGGAACGTCATAACTGCAAGATTATATGGCTAAACCATATATCAGACAAGAAGCATTCACGTACATGATGATATAACTTCAAATATAAAAAGCACTAATCCAAAGTGAATTAGCGCTCTTACTTTTTAAAAGTTTATACCTTAATCGCTTTGTCATCGATTATTTCAAAAGTAATTATCTTACTTTATCTTTATTTGAGATTTCTTTAAGCATAACTTCTGTCATTTTAGTCAAATCATATTTAGGATTAAAGCCCCACTCTGCTCTAGCACAACTTGTATCAATACTATTTGGCCAACTGTCAGCAATACCTTGTCTGTCTGGGTCAACTTCGTAATTTAATTTAAAATCTGGGTAATGCTCTTGAATTGCCGCTTTGACCATTTCTGGTTCAATGCTCATCGCACTCAAATTATAGGCGTTACGATTAATTAATTTTACGCCGTCTGCTTCCATTAACTTGATAATAGCGTCAATTGCATCTTCCATATACATCATATCCATAAATGTATCTTTAGCAATATAGCTTGTATACTGACCTTCACGAACTGCTTTAAAATAAATATCTACTGCATAATCTGTTGTACCGCCACCAGGCTCTTTAATATGTGATATTAATCCAGGGAATCTAACACTTCTTGTATCTACACCAAATTTATCAAAGTAATATTGGCATAATAGCTCACCAGCAACTTTGTTAACGCCATACATAGAAGTTGGTCGTTGAATCGTAACCTGTGGTGTGTTCACTTTCGGTGTTGAAGGTCCAAAAGCTCCAATTGAACTTGGTGTAAAGAACTGTAAGTCATATTCTCGAGCTACTTCTAAAGCATTTAAAAGACCACCCATATTTAAATCCCATGCAAATTGTGGATTTTTTTCAGCTGTTGCAGATAATAATGCCGCCATATGCATAAATGTATCTGGTTTAAAAGACTCAACAATTTCCGTCATTCTGTTTTTATCTGTAACATCTAAAATTTCAAATGGTCCATTAGCAATCGCCGAACCTGTTTCTGGCTCTCTAATATCTGTGGCAAGTACATTATCATTGCCATATAACGCTCTACATTTTACTACGAGCTCAGTACCAATTTGACCTAAAGCACCTGTAATCATTATCTTTTTCATAATCAAAAACTCCCTTGTTTATTACAGAAATCGTAATGTATTTTCGTAGTGTACAAATATCTATCATTTACAAATATTATACTATAAAAGCGCTTTTTTGTATACTACGCGTGTACATGAATCAACTAATTATATTTTACGATACTGTCGTTGTAAGCTAATGATTGTTAAGCTTTTGACTTCTCGCTATATAGGAAAATTTTATAATATATAGATTTTGACATTTCTTTGGTAATTTGATATAAAACAAACAAATACAATATGTGGAGATGATGATATGTTGCATAACAATGCTTCATTATTAATACAAAGCAATTACTGTCTATAGTATGATGCTTTGTTTAAAATTTCTTTTCACAAAGCATCTTTTGCTTTTAAGAATTATAATGTGAAAGGAATTTAAAAAAATTGGAAAAACAAATTTATCCATATCAATTTAACTATATTAAAGAACGAATCGCACATTTACTTAATGCTTATAAATCAGTAAATGACTTAAATACAATTGCTTCTATAAAAGAAACAACTAAAATAGACATTTATCAGCAGTTTCATCAAACAGATGATACGTTGACTGAAGCGATTGAAAAATTAATGAACATACGTATTACTAAAGTACAAGTAGATAAAATATTAGAAACTTTACAGACATACGTTATACCCTTTGAACACCCTTCAAAAAAACAAGTCGAAAAAACTTTTCGTAAAATTAAAAAGCTTAAATCACCGCTTATTAGTGATGAAATTCTATTGGAAAGTGCTTATATCGGATGGAACGATATCGCTTCAAACAGAAAATTTATCATCTATTATAACGAGCAAGGAACTTTAACAGGTTTTTATGGCGACATTGCTAACCAAACCGTTAAGGGCTATTGCGCAATTTGTAATAAAGAATCTAATGTCGCTCTATTTATGCGTAAAACACGTACTTCTGGTGATGGACAATATACCAAAAAAGGTGACTATATTTGTTTTGACAGTATCAAATGTAATCAACAATTGTCGGATATTACACAATTTTATCAATTCGTCGATAAAATCCACCCATAAGTTTTATAGTTCCGCTAGTATGATCATTATGTTAGTACTTTAACTTCAAAATACAAAGAATTACTTGAGCTTTCGCTCATGCATAAGTCCCACTAACCCAATAAATTGGGAAGTGGGACTTTAATTTTTCAAATACTCAATAAAAGTACGAATGGTTTGTTCGTTCACGCGATCAAGATTTGTTAAAGCTGTAAAATAAATATAATAATCAAATGGTGAGCCAATGGGGAGCATCTCAATCAAACCATTAAGTATGAACGGGTCATCTTCTAGCATCAAACTCGATACAATACTTACACCCAACCCCTCGGAAACTGTTTTAATCAATACACTCGGATTATTCGTTCTAAACACAATTTTTAATGGACCATTTTCATCTTCAAATGCTTTAAAATTATTATGATAAAAATTGCGATCATACAAGACAAAAGGAAATTGTTTAATTGATTCCATTTCAACCATGCTTTTTAATGATAGTTTAGATTTTTTAGGTACAATTAATTTAAAGTCAGTAGATAAATTCAATGAGTGTGGGACGATGTGATGACTAAAAGTTTCATTTTCAGTTTTTCCTATAAGTCCGATATCAATCTCATTATTTTCAATCATTTTTATAATTTCTTGTCTATCACTTTCAAATACTTCTACGTCAATATGCGCATAGTCTTTTTTAAAATTTGATAAAGCTTTTGGTACAATTTTATTAAATAAGGTTGGTATCGTCGCTATTTTTAATGAACCTTTGATATTACTATGCAATGCCTCTACTTCCGATAATAAACTCGTCTGAGCTTCTAAAATATCTATAATTAAAGGTATAAGTCGCTTTCCAACTTCCGTTGGCAATGTCCCTTTACGTGAACGATTAAAAATTTTATACCCTAACTCTGACTCTAAATTAGCAATAGACTGACTCATCGCTGATTGGCTAATATGCATTGCTTCCGAAGCGTGAACAATAGATTCTAACTCATAAATCTTTTTAACATACGATAATTGTTCAAAATTCATTGTATCCTCCTTATATCAGTAAAGCTTATGTAAACTTAAAAAATTCTAATTATACATTAGTATACATTATCTATTATAATAAATGATGGTTGAAAAAATTTATATTAAAGGACGGTATTAAATATGTACGATAAACTCTGGTCAAAAGATTTTATCTTCATTACAATGACAAACTTTTTAATGTATTTAATCCATTATACATTAATCGTCACTGTCACTATATTTACAATTGATAAATACCACGCTTCAGAAAGTATGGGTGGTTTAGCAGCTGGTATATTTATCATCGGTATGTTATTTGGACGCTTAGTTTCTGGCAGAATCATCGATAATCTGCAGCCTAAAAAAGTATTAATATATGGTATTATTTTCTCAATTATTACAGTTGGCTTATATTTTGCAATCAACAGTCTTCTTATATTAATGATCGTAAGATTACTGCATGGTATTGCTTTTGGTTTATCGTCAACTGCAACTGGAACCATTTCATCTAGAATTATTCCAGATAAACGAAAAGGTGAAGGTATCGGTTATTATGCATTAAGCGTAACGACCGCTTCAGCAATCGGACCATTCACTGGTATCATATTAAATCAAAGATTTGGTTTTGAATCTATTTTTATCGTTAGCTTGGCAGTCATTATTTTCGCTTTTGTTATCTCATTGTTTATCAAAGGGTTACCAAAAGCAGAACCATCAACAACAGACAATGATTCCAAGGAAAAAGGACTTAGTGCTTATATCCAAAAAGAAGCATTACCAATATCTGTTGTAATCATCTTCGTTGGTATCGCTTATTCTAGTGTACTATCATTTTTAACTGTTTATACAGAACAAATCAATCTTGCTACGGCATCTAGTTTCTTCTTTATTGTATATGCAGTGAGTACATTTGTTACACGTCCGTTTACTGGAAAAATTTATGATCATTACGGTGAAAATAAAGTGATGTATCCAGTATTAATTAGTTTCATGCTTGGACTTATACTTTTAAGCGCAACACACACAAGTTTATTATTGCTTATTTCAGCAATTTTCATTGGCGTTGGATATGGTACTATCATTCCAAGCGCACAAGCCATTGCTATACAACAGTCTCCAGTTAAAAAAATTGGACTCGCGACTTCTACATTCTATATGTTTGCAGATTTCGGCGCTGGTATAGGACCATTTATTTTAGGTGTGATTATTCCAATTATGGGTTATCGTAACCTATATATCACCATGGCTGCGCTCGTTATTTTATCAATTGTACTTTATTTCCTATTACATGGAAAAAAAGCAGCTAAAAACAACAATTATTAATATAATCATTTATAATCTAATCATCTAAATGTGGATGTAACAAAATTTGTCATCTACCATATACTTATATCACATTAATAAGGCAAGCAAACGAAAATGAACTGTCGTTTGCTTGCCTTATGTTTTGGAAGCATTTTTAATGCCTTTCACTTTAAATCACAGCTAAGCTGGCTTCAATTTCAGTTTTTTTCGCATCAAAATCACAATCCTGTTGTGATAATGGCTTGCCTGTTTCGGCAATCCTTTTGATACTTTCGGTTTGAAATTGCCAACCAGCAAAATCTAATGTAATATGTGGAAATTCAAAAGGTAAATATTCATAAAAAATGAGTTCTACATATGATTGATGTTCAAATAATTCAAATTTCACTTTTCCAATATCCCATGTAAAACCAATCGTTTTATTTGGTTCGAAATGTGTAATACGCATTTCTAAATCTTCACTATCGTCTAAGTGAAACAACATTTTCCCGCCTTCTATTCGTTCTTGAAATGACAATTGCGGAAACCATTGCTGTATCCCTTCTGTAGTACTTAAATAATCAAAAATACGATGCACGTCACTCTTAATTTTCAAATTTATTGTTTGATAAACGCCTGATTTATCTTTAGCATACTGTATTGCCATTTTTTCCCTCCTAAAAATAGGAATATAACCTATCAGTAATCATTACTTTGGTTATATTCCCTAAAATTATTTTTATTATACTTTTTCTTTAACTTGTGATTGAATCGCTCTTTCTTTTTTCGTGTAATTAAAATAGATAAGCCCCAGTAAGATAAACCATATTGGTGATAATACAACACCCATTCTTGTGTCAGGTACAATAAATAATATCAACAACACAAAGACAAAGAATAATTGTACAAATCTTGCAGTGTGAATACCACCTGGTAACTTAAACTGACTTTCTTTGTGATGGTTAGGATTTGATTCCACATATTTTGCATACGCATGCATGATGAACATCCATACAACAACTAACAAAATAGTTGAAATTGCCGTTACATAGAAAAATACTTGAGTCGCATTTGGAATAAAATAATTTAACAGTACAGTTATAGACAGTAATGCACAAGTGACAAGTATTGCAACAAAAGGGACACCTCTATGATTCGTCTTCATTAGCAAATGGTGTGTTTGACCTTTTTCTGATAGTCCAAATAGTATTCTACTATTCGCAAAAATACCACTATTACAAGCTGATGATGCTGCAGTAAGTACTACAAAATTGATTAAACCTGCTGCAAATGGTACGCCTATTAACGCGAATAAGCTGACAAATGGACTGTTGTTCGGATCTATATCTTGCCAAGGAATAATTGACATCATAACTGCTAAGGCCCCTACATAAAACAATAAGATACGTATAGGCACACTATTGATTGCTTTAGGTATCGTCTTATGTGGATTTCTCGTTTCACCTGCTGTAATACCTAGAATTTCTATACCTGTAAATGAAAAAACAACCATTTGAAATGACATAAAGAAACCTGAAGCACCATGTGTAAATAATCCACCATTACTATAAATATTAGATATACTCGTTTTTCCAAATGGCGTTTGGATCGCAAATATAATCATCACTACACCTACAACTATGAGTGCTAGTATAGTCACAACTTTAATAATGGCAAACCAAAATTCTAACTCACCAAACATTTTTGTACTCGTTAAGTTGAAAGTCATGAGTATCAAGATACAAGCTAATGATGTAATCCAATTTGGTAAATCTGGAACCCAATATTCTACATATTTAGCAACAGCTGTAATTTCTGCCATACCTGAAGTTATCCATGTTAACCAGTATGTCCATCCTGTTATAAAACCAGCAAAAGCTCCAATTTGATCATGAGCTATATCAGCAAATGTTTTGTATTTCGTATTAGCAAGTAACATTTCCCCCATTGCGCGCATAAATAAAAATAAAACAAAACCTACAATTATGTAAGTGAGTAATATCGATGGTCCAGTCAAACTGATAGACTGACCCGCCCCTAAAAATAGGCCAGTACCAATGGCGCCACCAATAGCAATAAGTTGAATGTGTCTATTGCTTAACTCTCTGTTTAATTTATTTGTCATAAATTTGCTCCAATTCCTTTGTTTTAAAACATAATCAACATATAGAACTTAAAATCATACCCCTTAATTTCAAATTGCAAAATACTATAAATCAAAAATGTTTGATTGTATAATATTATTTTTTTCTGAAAATTACAACTATTCTTCAAAATTATTTTAAATAAAAATGTGTTATTACACTATTGTTTTATTTATACTATAAAGTTTATTAGTGAATTACTATTTTATTTATTTTTACTTTCATTGTACATCATGATATTTGCGTGCTATATCTTCGTTGTGTGTTAAAGTCTATGGTAATTGTAAATAATTCATATTAAAAAAGTATGTCTCTTAATGCTTCATAGCTATAATAAAGTAGTTACATTATGGCATAGTTCTTAACTCAGATAGACAAGTCACAGTACAATGTGTAACAAAAAATATAGCCTTTCTAATAGATATACATGTATTTAATCATTACTATCCCTTTACTCATCCCTATAAATCGATTGTAACTATAAACGATTACTCATATTTAAGTAACATTAAATTTTACTATCTACAACATCATATACCTTTCTATATCTATTAATTTTTCAGTATAATTAATCAATTATACGACGCTGTTTTTCAACACTATAAGCAATCACTTAAAGTTCTCGGCTATAATCACCCCCTATCCAAGCATAAAACTAGACAATTTCTCTCCAAAAAATTATATATTTTGTATTAATTGAATTTTCAAACTTTTATAAAAATTCAGTCATTATGTATTGATTTTATATCTTATTATCGATAACATTTATATATAAGTAACTTATAAGTATTGAAGTAATGATAGAGGAGATAAACATGACAGAAAACAATAACTTAGTAACTTCGACTCAAGAAATTATGAAAGAAGCCTTACATAAATTAGGGTTTGACGATGGTATGTATGAACTTGTCAAAGAGCCTTTAAGATTTTTAGAAATACGAATTCCTGTACGTATGGATGATGGCACTGTTAAAACTTTTAAAGGCTATCGTGCACAACACAATCAAGCCGTAGGACCTACCAAAGGTGGTATCCGCTTCCATCCTGATGTGAATGTTGAGGAAGTGAAAGCATTATCCATGTGGATGACAATGAAGTGCGGCATCACAAACTTACCTTTTGGTGGTGGTAAAGGTGGCGTCATATGTGATCCAAGAGAAATGAGTAATTTAGAACTAGAACGTTTATCACGTGGTTATGTTAAAGCTATTTCACAATTTGTAGGACCTGCCAGTGATATTCCAGCACCAGATGTTTATACAAACCCACAAATCATGTCTTGGATGATGGACGAATACAGTAAAATCAACCGCTCAAATGCATTTGCATTTATTACAGGCAAACCGCTTTCATTAGGTGGTTCACAAGGACGTAATCGAGCCACAGCGCTAGGTGCTGTAATCACAATTGAAGAAGCTGCGAAACATCGAAATATTAATATCGAAGGTTCTCGTGTAGCGATTCAAGGTTTTGGCAATGCCGGAAGTTTTATTGCTAAAATTTTGCATGATAAAGGGGCTAAAATTGTCGCGATATCAGAAAGTCGAGGCGCTTTATATAATCCTGAGGGTCTGGATATTGAACATCTTCTAGCATTAAAAGAGCAACATGGTCGTGTAACACCATTATTTGAAGACGTCATTCCTAATGAAAAATTATTTGAACTCGACTGCGACATTTTGATTCCTGCTGCATTATCTAATCAAATTACAGAAACAAATGCCCATTTAATTCAAGCTAAAATTGTAGCAGAAGCAGCTAATGGTCCTACGACACAAGAAGCGACTAAAATATTAACCCAACGCGACGTTTTAATCATACCAGATGTACTTGCTAGTGCAGGTGGTGTTACAGTATCTTACTTCGAATGGGTGCAAAATAATCAAGGCTATTATTGGTCTGAAGAAGAAATTATCACGAAACTTGAAGAAAAAATGGTTGAAGCATTTAATAAAATTTATGATTTAGCAGAAAATAGAAAAATGGATATGCGTTTAGCAGCTTATGTTGTAGGTCTAAAACGTACGGCTGAAGCAACGCGTTTCCGTGGTTGGGCATAATACTTTATTCCCTATTCCATGTTGCAACAAGCTGATTCAAATTTGAATCAGCTTATTTTTTTATACATTAATTTTCACACTCAGACTAAATTTCTATATAAAAATACTTTCCTATTGAAATATTTTCATTTTCAAAAGGTTTAAAAATAGAATTTTCTGAATTTATTTGAAATAAAAAATTATCCAATATATACTTATTTACAACAAAGGGGAGGTTATACATTATGAAAAACAATATTTATGGTAATGTACCATGCTTTTTAAATAGTAAAAATCTTACATCTACAGATAATTTAGATACAGATGTCATAATTTATGGTGCACCTTTTGAAGGTGAAAGTACTTGGGGTGACTATACTGGCGTTGAGTTAGGTCCAAAGCAAATTAGAGTTTGCTCAGCTCGTTACAGTCAATATTTACCAGAATTAAATCATATTGATATTATTGAACATTTAACAATGGGCGATGTAGGTGATGTGCCTTTTGTTGCGCACAATAATCAACAAAGCTACGAAAATATTGAAAAATTCACTAAAAAGCTATGGGAAAGCGAGAAATTTTTAGTTGGTTTTGGTGGTGAACATGGTGTCACTTACCCTATTCTGAAGTCACTGGCGGAAACGGGTAAAAAAGTGGGCATTATACATTTGGATGCGCATTATGATAACATGCCAGATTATGAAGGAGAACCCTACGCACGTAACACTCCATTCATGAGACTATATGAAACAGATGGTATACGTAATGAAAGTATCATTCATACAGGTATTCATGGTCCTAGAAACAAACCAGAAACAGGCCGTTACGCTCAAGAAGCTGGTGCAGTAACACTTACGATCAATGATATTAGAGCTGCTAAGGATTTAAAACAATATGCTAGAGATATTTATGCTCAGGCGAGTAAAGATGTAGATGTCGTATATTTAACCATTTGCAGTGATGTACTAGACTTTGCCTTCAATCCAGGTGGTCCAGTAGATGGCAATGGACTAAGTTCTTATGAGCTATTAACAATGATATATGAGTTTGGTGCATTAGGCTTATGTGGTATGGATTATGTTGAAGTTTACCCAATGCAAGACGCTAACCAGAACTCTGCCCACTTCGTTTCAACAGCTGTATTATATGTACTTGCGGGACATGTGAATTATTTAAATAACACAAAATAAATGAGGGGTGATGACATTGGTCAAAAATGTAAGGAAGATTATTAAATCTCTCGGTCCTGGTATGATTATCACCGCTTCATTTATAGGTCCCGGAACCGTTACAACGATGACACAAGGTGGTGCGGGGTTTGGTTATAGCTTGTTATGGGCTGTTGTGTTCTCAATCGTTGCAACCATCGTGCTCCAAGAAATGATTATTCGACTATCTCTTGTAACAAGAGAAGGTTTAGGCGAAGCGATACAAGAATTATTCGCTCATAAAGTAGGAAAACTAATCATTGTATGGTTTACATTAATAGCTGTAACCATTGGTTGTGCCGCTTACATCAGTGGCGATTTAATTGGAACTTCACTTGGTGCAGCATATCTATTAAATTTACCAGAAAACCTAGTAGCACCAATCATCGGCTTTATTATTTTACTCATTGGGTTATTTGGTAATTATAAATTTTTAGAAAAAATAATGATTTTCCTGATGGTCATCATGGGCATCATCTTTATTACAACTATGGTTGTGATTAAGCCTGATATTTTTGGTATTTTAAAAGGTGTATTTGTACCTACAATTCCGAACGGTTCTATAATAACTATTATAGCATTAATTGGAACGACTGTAGTTCCTTATAATTTCTTCATTCACTCCACTGCGGTACATGAACGTTTTAATGGCATAAAAGAACTCAAATTTGCGCGTTGGGATACTATTATTTCGATTACTGTTGGTGGTATTATTTCAGCGGCTATTCTTATTGCTGCTGCCACATTAATTCGTGGTGACGAAGTCAAAAGTATTATACAGCTTTCTGGCCCACTCAGACCTGTTTTAGGCGATGCTGCTCCCTTTGCCATTAGCATTGGTTTGTTTGCAGCCGGGCTTTCATCAGCGATTGCTTCCCCTACCGGAGCGGCAGCTACAATAAGCAGCTTATTAGGGTGGAAAGGTGGTATGGAAAGCAAAAAGTACAAGATTGTCTTTACCGTCATTATCCTTATTGGTATTACAACATCCTCACTCGGATTTGAACCATTAGAAGTATTGTTAGTGGCACAAGCCTTAAATGGTATTATTTTACCTGTTGTTGCTATATTAATCTTTATTATCATCAACAAGAAAAATTTAATGGGCCGTTTTGTTAATAATGTTTGGCTTAATATCATCGGTCTTGTCGTCGTTTTAATCGTTACTTTCTTAGGCCTTTATAGCCTGGTCGACGCAATTACTAGCTTTCTATCTTAAATAAAAAAGACGTATAGTCCAATTATTTACAAAATTGGTTACTATACGTCTTTTATTTATGTTTTTAATGATTACATTAAACGTTTTTCACTAAATTTATTATAAACCCATCTAACTAATAGTGCAGCACTGATAAACAGACCGATATAACCGAATGTTTTAAACACGAAATTCACTAGATCGACAAAGCCAATAAAACTTAAGATAAACGCCACAATTAAAGAAATTGTTAAAAGTGCAACATATCCTTTACTACTTGGTCGTGTAAATCTGCTTAAAAATGGATACAACATACCGATACAGCTATTGAAAATAACACCAATCATCACCGCTGACATAAATACACCTATATAAGGATGTATATCATTTGCCAATAATAATGTAGGAATATCTACACTATTGGCGTTGTGGATATTAGCCATTAATCCACACGTCATAATTAATAACAATATACTAAAAGATAGGCCACCATAAAATGCTCCCCTACGTGCTGTTTTATGACTCATAGCATCACTACCAACGATGGTTAGGAAGCTAAAGCTATTGCCAATGATTAATCCTCCATAAACAATTGCATCCCACCACCATACGGAACTAGACGTTTTAGATGGTTTAGTGTATTGTTCTACCTCTGAAAATGGAATTGTAGGATTGATAATATTATAGCCGGCAATCACTAAAACTGCGATGACTAAAAATGGTGTCACTACACTTAATATTGTCATGATTTTATTAAACCTAAGTTGTAGTACAATAAAAAGTAAAATTACAATTGCCAATGAACCTGTCCACATTGGAAGACCAAATCCTTGATAAAGTGCAGAGCCGCCGCCCGCAATCATAACAACAGTTAAACCAAATAAAAAGAAAATAGTTAAATAATCTATAATCTTACCTACATATTTTCCGAAAATATGGTTCAATGAAATTTCATATGTATTCGCATCCAAGCGATAACCAATTTTTGAAATTTGCCTAGTCGCAAACGTTACAATAATACCTGTAAGAATTACTGCAATATATGCATAGTTTCCATGGTTAACAAAGAATTGTAATAGTTCTTGGCCCGTTGTGAATCCTGCGCCAACAATAAAACTAAGATAAGCGAGCGCAGTCTTAACTGCTGCCTTATTATCTTTACTCATTGATCATACATCCCCTTCGAAGTTAGTTACTATGTACTATTTATCAGGTTTTCAAAACAAACAATCATTGTGCTAAAAGATTAAAAATACATATGTCGAAGCAAACAAGAGCGAGACAAACATCATACTTTTCTAGTAGATTCCTTTGTCCCGCCCAACAAAAGTAACTAGGATGAATGTACAGTTCATCTAGTCAACTTTTCACTTCATTCAACATATAACAATCATATCAAGGCCATTTAGCGATGCTTAGAAAACATCACAACACTTTAAATTTCAACCTAAATAGCTCCTGCCTCTTCTAAATTTTTCCCTTTTGTTTCCGGTGCCATATAAATCGACAGTATAAAACCAATAAATAATAGTGCCGATGAAATATACATTGTTACACTTAATCCATAATTTTCTAAAATCATCGGAAAGAAAAATGTACTTAAAGCAGATGCTAATCGACTCACAGTAGTAGTAAAACCTCCACCTGTACCACGTACATATGTAGGGAATAGTTCATATGGATAAATCCATTGATGACTGCCCATAGCTGTATTGAAAATACCGTAAATAATAAATAGTACAAGTATCATTAAAAATGGAGCGTTGCCACCAGATACTATACCTAATGATAACAAAGCTAGCGCAGTAATCAAGAAGGGCCATATCAAAGTAGGTCTTCTTCCATATTTTTCAACTAAGTATAATGCTGGAAAAATACCTATTAAATAAAACATATTGATAGCAAATATTTTTTCCGTCCTAATTAGAAGATGTATTATATCGCAATAATATTACTTACCATGACACATAGAATAACAACAATGTTAACCAGACAATCAAACAAAAAAATCAACACTTTCATCCTTATAACAATGAAAGTGTTGATTTTTATTTGATTTATTTTATTTAATTTATACGCCAGAATATGATGAGAAGCCACCATCTACTGGAACCACAATACCTGTTACAAAACCGCTCATATCATGGTCCATTAACCAATACAATGTACCTAAAATATCTTCAGGTACACCAAAACGATCCATTGGCGTTTGTGAAAGAATTTTTTGAGCACGTTCTGAATAAGAACCGTCTTCATTTCTTAGCAATGCCTTATTTTGATTTGTTTCGAAAAATCCTGGTGCAATTGCATTAACACGAATTTGCCCTGCAAAATAAGTGCTCAACCATTGAGTAAAGTTACTTACTGAAGCTTTTGCACCGCTGTAGGCTGGAATTTTTGTCAACGGCGTAAAGGCGTTCATAGATGAAATATTGATAATTGTTCCTGTTTCAGATGCCACAACATCTTTGCCGAATACTTGTGATGGTAAAAATGTTCCAGTATAGTTTAATTTAAATACATTATCTACACCTTCTTCTGTGAGATCAAAGAACGTTTTGTCGCCTGCTTTATCGTACATTTCATCATTCGTTGTCGCATCAGGATGATTACCACCGGCACCATTGATAAGTATTGTAATTGCACCAAATTTATCATTGAATGTTTGTTTCGCTTGCTCTAAAGCTGATTTATCTAGCACATCTGCAACGAGCGCTACAGTTTGTTGTCTATTTTTATCAATTTCATCTTGTAATTCTATAATTTTGTCTTCTGAACGACCTAATATACCTACATTAGCACCTTTTTCTACAAGTGCTTTGACAAAAGTAGAACCAATCACACCTGTCGCACCTGTAATAACGACATTAACATCTTTGAATTGTGTTGCCATTATTTACTCACTCCTTCTATTAAGCCATTAATATAAGTTGCACCTAAAGCTCTATCAAACAAGCCATAACCAGCTTTACCTGTTTCTCCCCAGATCATACGTCCATGGTCAGGTCTGATAGTCCCTTTGTAATCAATATCTCTCAGTGCTTCAGTAACAGCTTTCATATCTACTGAGCCATCTTTAGATAAGTGGCCTGTTTCTATAAATGAATTATCACCAATACGTTTAACATTGCGCATGTGTACAAAATGAATGTGATCACCAAATGTACGAATCATATTCGGTAAATCGTTTTCTGCTAATGAACCTAATGAACCAGTACAGAAACAAATACCATTATGTGTATCATTACTAATAGCTAATAAGCGTTCGTAGCTTTCTTTGTTTTTAATGATACGTGGTATGCCAAATATCGGCCAAGGTGGATCGTCCGGATGTATCGCCAGATCCACATCATGTTCGATAGCAGTTGGTAACACAGCATCTAAGAAGTATTTCAGATTGTCCCATAATTGTTCATCTGAGGTTTCACGATAGGATGTAATCAGTTGATTCATCTCTTCACGCGAGTAACTTTCATCCCAACCTGGTAGATTTAAATTCGTCGTTAGTGGATCAATATCTTTAATTTGATCATGGTTATAAATCAGTGTATTGGAACCATCTGACAAGTCATAGTCTAATTGTGAACGTGTCCAATCAAATACCGGCATAAAGTTATAAGTTACTGTTTTAACACCATTTTCTGCGAGATTAATCAATGAAGTTTTATAGTTTTCAATGAGTTGATCGCGTTTCTCTGTACCAAGCTTTATTTCCTCACTGACAGGTAAACTTTCTACAACTTCAAATTTCAAACCTGCATCTTCAATTGACTGTTTTAATGCTGCAATTCTTTCTTTAGTCCAAACTTCTCCAACTGGAATGTCATAAATTGCTGTAACAATTTGTTTCATATCTGGAATTTGTCTAATATTATTTAATGTTACTGGGTCATCTTCCCCATACCAACGAAATGATAATTCCATGGTTATACCTCCTCAACGCCTTCTATTTTGAATAATTTTACTGCATTGTTATAACAAATATCTTTCACTATTTGAGTGATAGTTTCTTCTGATAATTGAATCTCACCTTTTTCAATTCTATCTCCTAAGAAATTACATAATATTCTTCTAAAGTACTCATGACGTGTATACGAAATCATGCTACGTGAATCTGTGAGCATGCCTACAAATTTAGATAATAAGCCGACATTAGCATACTCTACTAAATGTTGTTCCATACCTTCTTTTGTATCGTTAAACCACCATGCAGCACCGAGTTGGACTTTGTGATGACTATTTGTAAAGTTCCCTGCAGTTGCTTGTACCATTAAATGATCATTGCCATTATTTGGGTAAATAATGGTATCTGATAATGCATGATTTTGCTCAAGATGATCTAGTAAAGCATTTAATTTTTTAGCACTCAACTGTTCACCTACACTATCAAAACCACTATCTGGTCCTGTAATTTTAAACATGTTTGAGTTATTATTTCTTGTTGGTCCAAGGTGGAATTGTACAACCCAACCTAATTCTTCATAAACTTTACTAATTTCAGTTAATATATAACCTGCTAATTCATATTGTTCAGTTTCTGTTACTTGTTCGCCGCGTTTGAGCGCATTATAAATTTCAGTTGCTGTGTCAACCGTTGCTGTTACTAAAGGTGTCTTTTCAAAACTTTGGTCTGAACTGCGCGCACCTTGTCTATCAAAATAATGTACACGTGCTTTTAATGCATCAATATAAGTATTTAAATCTTGGATGTCGCAATCAGTCGCTTGATTCAATTGGTCAATTTTTGTATTGATAGATTCATGATTTAAGAAAACATAACTATCCGGTCTAAATGTAGGTATAACTTTAAATGTAACGTTGCTATCTTCGTTTAATAATTTATGATATTTTAAGTCATCACATGGATCATCTGTCGTACATACCACCTTAACATTACTTTGCTTAATTAGATTTTGTGGTGTATGTGAAGGTTTTGCTAACTTTTTATTTAATGATTTATATAATTTACTGATATTCACTTTATCTAAATCTGTATCCTCATTAAAATACCGTTTTAATTCTAATGCACACCAATGATACATCGGATTTACAATCGCATACGGTAACATATGCATAAATGCTTGGAATTTATCAAAATCATCAACACTGCCTGTAATAAAAGCTTCCTCAATGCCATAAGCTCTCATTAAACGCCATTTATAATGATCTCCACCTAGCCATAACTGTGTAATATTATCATAATTTTTATTTTCGTAAATTTCTTTTGGATCTAAGTGACAATGAAAATCATAAATCGGTAAATCTTTAACTTTCTGGTATAGTTTTACTGCTGTTTTACTATTTAATAAAAAATTGTCATTAATTAAAGTCATATAATTGCTCCTTTTCTATAATCCTAATAATTTTGGAAGGAATAATGATAATTGTGGTATAAAAGTAATGATTAGCATTAAAATAATTAAAGCTACAAAATATGGAATTAAATATTTAAATACTGATTCAACACGTACACCGCCTACACTTGCTCCTACAAACAACGCACTACCAACTGGTGGTGTGATATTACCAATACATAAGTTAAAAGCGATAATGATACCAAAATGAATGGGATCAAGACCTAATACTTCTGAAATCGGTAAAAAGATTGGTGTAAATATAAGTACTGCTGGTGTAATATCCATAAAAGTACCAATGACTAATAAAATAACGTTGATTAATAATAACAGTGCAATTGGATTGTCAGTCATTGAGATAATGCCATTGGATATTGCTTCCGGTAAGCCGGTATAACTCATCACAAGTGAAAATAACGCCGAAGCGGTGATTAGAAATAAAATCATACCGCTAATTTCAGCTGTTTCTTTGATAACGTTGGATAATTGTTTGATTTTTAAGCTTTTATAAATTAGCGAAAGTACTACAGAATATAAAACTGCGACCGCTGCACCTTCTGTTGCTGTAAAGATTCCTCCGACAATACCACCAATCACTACTACTATTAAAAATAAACTCGGTAATGCATCTAATGTTAAGAATAATCTATCTTTCCAACTAATTTTCTCTGATACTTTATAACCTTGTTTTTTCGCCATGACATAAGCAACAATCATACAAGCAATACCCCATAGAATTCCTGGAATATAACCCGCGATAAATAACGCTGCAATGGATGTCCCGCCGCTGACTAATGAATAAACAATCAATAGTGAACTTGGTGGGATAAGTAAACCTGAAGGTGCTGAAGCGATATTTGCTGCTGCTGAATATTCTTTTTTATAACCTTGCGCTTTTTCCATTGGTCCCATGATACGACCCATGGCAGCAGCTGCTGCAACACTAGAACCAGAAATGGAACCAAAAAGCATATTCCCAACAATGTTGGTATGCGCTAATGATCCTGGCAATCTGCCAACGAGTACCTTCGCAAAGTTAACTAATCTAAATGCAATGCCGCCGTTATTCATGATGATACCTGCTAGCACAAATAACGGAATCGCTAACATCGTAAAATCATCAATGCCCGTAACCATACGCTGTGCTGCAGTTACGATAGTGACATCGAATGGTAAGATCAATAATAGCGTAATAATAGAACTTAAAATAATCGCTAATGCAATCGGTAAGCCAATGATAAGAAAGATGAAGAAAGTGATGAATAATACTAATCCCGCAATCATTGTCATAAGCCATCACCGCCTTCAAGCTCATCACGCGCTTGAATTGTAGTCATTGTCTCTTTACTAAATAAATTATAAAATGCATAGAAAATAATAAATATTCCTGAAACTGGCAATGCACCATACATTGCAGCCATTGATAAACCTGTTGACGGCGCGATTTGAGACCAAGTTAACTTCACAACTTCAAAACCGCCCCAAATCATGAGCACGAGTGCCACGATAATTAATATAATGTCCGAAATCTTTTCCAAGTATAACTGTACTTTCTCAGGCAATTTTTCTCTGATAAATACAATGGCAATATGCTGTTTGATTCCAAAGACATAGCTTGTACTCAATAACCCAAACCATATCAACAAGAATCTAACAATTTCTTCACTCGTCGTACTCGGTGTGTTAAAAATAAAGCGTGTTGCAACTTGATAAACCGATAAAATAACCATAACAAAAAGCGTTATACCAGCTAGTGTTAACAACAATTTATCAATGATTTGCTTTGCTCTTTTCATAGCGCTGTTCCTCCTTCTCGATTAGTTTATAATCCGCTTTCGTATCCGGATTATTTTTAAATTCATCTTGAAGAGGTTTTGAAGTCGCTTTAAATGTAGATTTGTCTACATCGTGAAACTTCACGTCCATTTTTTCTGTCGCTGTTTTTTTAGCATCGCTCACTGCTTTATCCCAAATTACTTCATGTTTTTTTGTGGAATAATCTGCTGCATCTTCTAACCATTTTTGTTGTTGTTTCGTCAAGCTGTCATAGGTCTCTTTGTTCATGATTAAAATATCAGGTACGGTTGCATGTTCTGTGTAGTAATAATTTTTTGCAACTTCACCATGGTTATTCGTTGTTAAAGATGTTTCATTATTTTCTGCTGCATCAATAACACCTGATTGCATTGCAGTATACACTTCACCATAATCCATCGGTGTTGGCGTGCCACCTAACGATTTAATTAAATCTACACTTGTCTTGCCTGGCTGAACACGAATCTTCAAGCCTTTCAAATCTTTGTTGTCTTTGATTTCTTTGTCTTTCGTGTAGATATTACGCATACCTGCATCATAATAAGTAATACCTAAAAATCCTTGGTCCCCTGTCGATTTAAAGAAAGCGTCTTGTACGTTTTTACGTTTCATTACGTGTCGATAATTTTCTTCTGACTCAAATAAATACGGCATATTAAATAATGAATACGTTGGCGAAAAACTTTCCAATGCCCCAGCCGAAACTTTAGTCATTTGAATTGCATTCGTCTGTGTCATTTCTATTGCTTCACGCTCACTACCGAGCTGACCATTCGGATAAATATTCACTTTTATTTGACCATGTGATTCTTTTTCTAATCTATCTTTAAAAATTTTTAAAGATTTATGGACAGGATGTTCCGTTGGCTGATTATGCGCTAACATGATCTCTTTTGTCTTTGTTTTAGCAATTGTCTCCTTATTTGTAAGCAACATCGATACCATCCCCATCGCAAAGAATGCGCTTACAAGAAGGAGTGTGAATTTCTTCATAAAGATTATACCCCTTATATTGCAATTTTTATCGTTTCAGTTCTCCAAAATGCGTTGATAAATTAAATACATCACTTTCTTGTACACTTAGTGCATCTTCATTTGTCGTATGTTGTAGAACAGAACATTTTGTTGCAAAATCTACTGTATCTTCTGGTTGCCATGCTTTATTCAATCCATGTAATACACCTGCCATAAATGCATCACCAGCACCGATTCTGTTTAAAACAGTGTAAGTATATGCTTGGCCTTCAATATATTTTTCTTTTGTCAGCATAATACCTTGTAATGTACTTTGTTCTATATTTCTATTACTTGAAGCCATCAAATCAATGTCGTATTCGGATTGAATTGTTTTTGCACATGACTGTATATCATCATCTAAATCATTAGTTTCAAGCAAATGTGTAGCATCTTTTTTTCCAAAAAATAGAACATCGACAAATGGTAAAATTGACTTTATTATTGGTACTGCTGTTTCTTTTGACCATAAGTTACTTCTAAAATTAATATCGAACACTATGTTAACGCCTTGTTGCTTTAGTTGCTTTAATACATCGACAATTTGATGACGAATCATTTTATTTACAGCTAACGTAATACCTGTAAATACAAAGAAATCTCCACTTTGAGCATTGATTTCTTCCATTACATCTTCACCATGATTCGCAAATGTTGAATGCTCGCGATCATAAATCACTTTGCCACTACGAAAGCCGAAACTCTCTTCCATATAATATGTACCAATTCGGCCATTATTATATTTCACTGAAGCAGTACCTACACGTGTTTGAAACATTTTTTGTAATGCTAAATGTCCTAGCGCGTGATTGGGTAATACCGTTAACATTTCAGTCGTATGTCCAAATTGTGCTAGTGTCACAAGTGCGTTCAATTCTGCACCACCAACATTTACTTTAAACGTATTGGCATCTTTCAACTGTTCATAATTTGGTGGCGTGTAACGTAATAATACTTCACCAAAACCATAGACCGTCATTGTTATACCTCACTTTTTATTTCTGAAATATATCTTTCTAAAGCATCTTTTCCTTCTTGTTGATAAATTTTTGTTATTTCGCTTCCAATGCCAACTGCAAAACTTCCAGCATCTAACCATGCTTTATGGTTTTCTTTACCAACGCCACCTGTAGGCACAATTTCAATTTGTGGTAATGGCCCTTTGAAATCTTTAATTGACTTAGGTGTGAATTGCGTCGCTGGGAATAATTTAAGGACTTTGCAACCATAACGTAATGATTCAACCATTTCTTTAACAGTCATACAGCCCGGAATATATGGCACATCATATAAGTTAGCGATTTTCGCTGTTTCTTTATCAAAAGATGGGCTAACGATAAATTTCGCACCATTTAAAATGGCAGTACGTGCAGAAATACTGTCTAACACTGTTCCTGCACCAATCAATGCGTCGTCTCTTTTTGATAATTCAGCTATAATTTCTATAGCGTTCGGCGTTGTTAAAGTAACCTCAATTGTGTGTAGGCCTTTATCAATAATGGTATGTGCAATATCTAAAAAAGATTTTGCATCTTCAGTCCGCATGACAGCAATGTGTTTGCCTTGTTGAATCTCTTTCATTGTATTCATTGAATCCATGTCTTCAACCCCTCAAAAATGATATCAATTACAATACCTTTCAAAATAACAACGTTGTTATTTTTGTACAAAAAAATATTGTAATGCTTATCTCTATGGTATAATTAATTTGCATTTAAATCAATCAATTTCAAGGAGAAATTTTATGGCTGTAACTTTAAAAGATGTTGCTGAAGCCTGTGGTGTCAGCTATTCCACAGTTAGTAAAGCACTTAAAAATTCTCATCTCGTAAAACCAAAAACCAAAAATTTAATTCAACAAAAAGCTTTAGAAATGAATTATATACCTAATCATTCTGCTAGAGCACTTGTTTCAAAGAAAAGTGGCACAATTGGATTAATCTGGCCTTCTGTAGATCGTGTAGCGGTTACACACCTTATTTCAGAAATCAATCACGCTATCAAAGATTTAGGTTATGTCATGTTTGTGTCGATAGACGATGTCGCTGCCGCTTCGAAAAAATTTGTTGAATTCGGTTGTGATGGTATCGTCATTTTTGATGAAGGTGACGCAACAAACTTATCTCCAGAAATTTATAACAATGTCCCAGTCGTTGCCTATGGTGTCGATCGTGACATCCCTTATCCGATTATAAACGTAAACCATTCAGAAGCGATGATCATGGCAATTGAAGCATTGGTCGATCAGGACATTGATCACATTGATTATATTGGTGATATACATACAAATGATACACGTCAAATCGCAAAAAAAGAAGCGATTGCTCAATATTGTGACAAACACAAGATAAATTATCGTATCATTGATTCTACAAGTTTGAATGCAATTGAAACGGAATCTGCCGTTAAACAATTTTTACAAACACACGCACTTGCACCAGGCGTGATTTGTGGCAGCTATGATATAACAGTCGGTACAATAAATGCACTAGGACCACAAGATCACCCTATCTTGTATTCTTATGACAATATCCCTCAAATTAAAAAATTAGATTACCCAGTCAACGCGATTGGCGTTCCAACCGCTGAAATTGCTCAAACGATTGTAGCAACTTTAGATAAAGTTATTAAAGATGAAGCAACTGAGTCGGCCTATCATCTTCATCCTAAAATACAAAAAAACATTTAAAATAAACATGCCCAAACCTATTGCTAAGGTTTGGGCATGTTTATATGTTTGTTTGATGTTTGACAAGAGGGTCGTTTATTAAACTGTACTGATTTAGAAGATAAGCTTAGTTTTTAAATATCATTGCTCAATAATATAATAATGAATAAGAATAGGGTGTCCTTATTTTAGTGAATGAATGGGGAGAGTTATTATATTAGTTAAATTCTATATAAATTTGTTATGAGCTTTAAATTATGAAACGCTTATATAGTTAATATTTTGGCGCTAGGGATTATCATAAATGTTTTAACTTTTATTCTTCTATTAATCATCAGTACTTACTACCTCTATATGTCTATTATATTACGCACTGAAATATGATTAAAATACATAGTTGGAATATATAACATTCTGTTATGGAATACATATTTCATAAACTATAATCACTTTATTAAGCATCATTATCTAGTATCTTTTAAAAATTTAATCCATTCATGAGTTACATAATTCATATAGCTATCTTTTTTCCAAATAACTCCCAAATTCCATGACACATCTGCACCTGAAATTTCTATACCCACAAGGTCTTCATTTAAAATATTTACGATACTTTCTGGTAATATACTCACACCGATGCCATCTCGGATCATATTTTCAATAAAAGTAATTTGAGACATTTTAGCGACCGTTTTTGGATGAAAACCAACTTTTCTACAACTTTCAATAATTTGATCTTTTAAATAGTAATCATCATGAAACATAATAAAACGTTCATTTTTCAAATCACCTAGATAGACTGATCCTTGTTTCGCAAGCATCGCATCTTTGTTTACGACTAGCAATAACTTTTCATTATATAGTGGGATAGCATGGTAGATATCATTATCTACAGGTAACGTAGTAATGCCAACATCAATTTCATCATTATTTAAATAAGACTCTACAGCTTTGCCTCCACCTTCAATAACTTCGTATGTCACTTTTGGATATTTACTATGAAAATGATTTAAACTTTCTGTAAAAAGTCTCACGTTCATAATTGCTGATATACCAACTCTAATATGGCCTTTTTCTAAATTTGTTACATCTCCCATTTCTAATGATAAATCATCTAGCACCGCTAAAGCTTCCACGCATTTATCATAAAAAATCTGGCCGATATCCGTTAAAATAATATGCTTTTTTCTTCTATCAAATAAAGTGATATTAAATTCGTCTTCAATACTTTTAATATTTTTACTTATTGTAGATTGCGCAATATATAAATGCTCGGATGCTTGTGTCATCCCCCCATTTTTCACAACTTCTACAAAATATTTCATTTGCTTTATTTCCATGTTTAACCCCTCTGCACCAATCTAAGTTTCGCTTACTTGAATTTATTTTAATGACTTAATAGCTGTTTCTGCCGCTGTTTGAATAACTTTATCATCAGGTTTCGCATCTTTATCTGATTTTTTCGTGTAAATAGCAAGAATAATTGGCTTATTTTGCTTTTTTGGATATATAAAAGCTAAATCGTTTCGACTACCATAGGTTAAACCTTGACCACTTTTATCTCCTACAACATCATCCTTAGATACAGCTGCTTTTATTAACGTATCTCCAGTTTCATTATGAATCATTGTATGCTTTAGTAATTCAAGGTTAGCTTTGCTCATATTTTCACTCTGTAGAAGATGATTTAACGTTGTTGCAGCTCTTTTAGGTGTGGTTGTATCATCTGTACTTTGTGGATCATATAAATTTAAATCTGGTTCGAGTCTTTGTGGATTAGATATATGGTCTCCACGATGTATGAGTGCTTGTTGAAATCCTTTAATTCCACCTATTTCTTCGATGACTTTATTATTAGCTGTATTATCACTCTGCAACATAGAAGCTTTTATTAATGCTTTTAACGTCATTTGCTTGCCGATATATTTTTCAGTGACGGGTGAATAAGCGACAATGTCATCTTTGGATATCGCTATTTTTTTATTTAGTTCTGACGTTGGCGTGTTTTGTAATAATATACCACTTGAAATTGCTTTATATGTAGATGCAAATGCAAACCGTCCACCTGATCTGTGCTGTACCACTTTGCCATTAGCTGTATTGACACCATAAACCCCTACAATTGTATCATTATCTTGTTCTATTTGATCAAAACTTTTTGCATCAGCGACCTTTCCTGTCACTGTGAGTAAAAAAAGCCCAAACAAAACACTTAAATAGAATTTTTTCAAGTTTTCAATCCCCCTATTCAGATTTGAAAGCAATACGCTATACTTACGTTTAACTATAATCATAAATATAACAAAACACAATTATCTTTATTACGCCTAACCATTAACGAGTAGAAATAATTGGGACTAAATATATACTTCAGTAACTATAAAATTTAAAAATACTGCAATTAAGCATTTCATCAACAAAATCTGCTACATTCACTCTTAATGAATACTTTATTTTATTGACTATACAACAGAATAGGCTGAGACATTTAATTTGCCCCAGCCAAAGCATACAATTTCAATTAAAGTAACTGTTGCTATAATCTCAAAAACGTGCGATTTCAAATCATCTCTGAGTTGAATCTTAACTTTATTAATACTATTTAAACTACTGACCGATTGTTATTTCCACCAAATTATCATTTTGATCAAAGAAAGCAGTATAAAAGCCATTATTTGTTTCATATTTCACATAAGTGCCATCTTTATTGCCTAATTTACCTTCTCCTATGATTTCATTTGAAGTATGAGCCTTCTTAAATGTTGACTTAGATACTGAATCAGGTTTTGTGAAGAAAGTAAGTTGCACCACTTCATTGTCACTATTAAATTCTACGCTTGTATCATAAATTTTCTTAGAATGATCAAATTCTTTCTTGGCATTAGTGTCAACTTTATAACCATCAATCGTAACATTGTCATATTTTAAAGCACGTACGAAGTTATAATCTTGTGTAAAAGTTGGATCATATGTTGTATAACCTTCGTAATTATACCAAGGTGTTGTTTGTGCTTGTGAACGAACACCATTTTCACTATTTGCACCGCTTGCGCCACCTTCACCGTGTCCCCACTTTTGGACTTGCTCTGCTGCTTGCGCTGTTGGACTACTCGTTGAGATATATGCTGCTGAAGAACCGACAACCAGTGTAGATACAACGACAGTTGCTGAAATTAACTTTCCAACTTTCCGCATAATAAATCACTCCTTATTTGTAGTCTTCCATATGCAAAGTGTAATTGTTTACTTTCATCATACACCTCTCCGTTTTATTTTCAAGTAATATTACACTTTTGTAAATATTAGTACAAATTATATATAAAAATACTTTATCGATATAGCTTTGATGTTATGTTAAACATTTGATTGTTCATATTAGAAAAGTGCTTGAGCTAAAACCATACTGCAATGTATTTTTAATTGGTATAGTAAACATAATAAATAATTTAAAAAGGATGGTTTATCATGATCTATATTTTACAAGTTGATTTTCCAATCGATGGTCCTTTTGGACAAGAGATGTCCAGACAATTCGCTGATTTAGCGAAATCTATAAATGGAGAACCAGGTTTTTTATGGAAAATTTGGACAGAAAATGCTGATGAAAAAGAAGCGGGTGGCATTTATGCATTTGATAGTTACAAAAATGCTAAAAATTATTTAAACATGCATAGTGAGCGCCTACAATCCATGGGTGTCCCAACTGTAAATGCTAAAATATTTGCTACAAATGACGCACTTACTAAAATCACACATGGACGATTAACATAACCGTATTGGGATGATAAAATACAACAAGCCTTTCAAATGTACACACATCTCGTGTGTTTTGAAAGGCTTTTTAGACATAGATTGAACGAAAAAATAAATATTTTTAAAAATAATAATTTTCCAAATCATTATTTATTCAGTTGTGACATGTCATTGATAAACGCTTGATAGGTGATTTCATTTTTAGATAACCTAGCCACAAGCATATACATTTGTTCATGCTTAGTAAATTCAGTTTTATATAAATCTTGTTCTCTTTCGCTCTCATTATCTAAAGGATTGACGACGTCCTTTGATTTTGAAAATGCATCATAATACCTAATCCCAAACAAGCGTTGTGAGAATCCATCTATATGAATACCATCTGGATTTGCCGTTAAGCCTTCTGCTGTAACAAAGTAACAATCATGTTGTTTCTGCGCGACGTTCTTGATACTGTTATTAATTTCTTGATACTCTGTAGCACTAGCGCCAAACCCTTCTTTTCCTAAAAACGTTCCTAACAATCCAATGACAAAAGTAAGTTTAGGCAATTCAAGTGCTTCTCTAAAATAATCAATGAGATGTGATAATTTTGTTTCATATGTTTGAAATTTATTATTTTGACTATCACTTTCACCTTGATGCCATAAAACACCAATCAATTCAGACATTTCCATAGCAAATCTCGCTTCACTTACAGCATGCCGCGTCAGCATACTTTCATCTGACCATTCTTCAATAGAAGTACCTCCATCAGCACATGGAATGAACCCTATTGTTTCATTTGGATGATCATCGAGCCATTGCTTTGCAAACGATGCAGCTGGTCCAATACCAGCGACAGAACGATCGCTATGTATCGGTTCTTCCATCATTTGCCATCTACCATTTCTAAGCATAAAAATACGTTCATCAATGATGGGATTTACACTATCTAAAAATCCTCTTCCTGCCATATTTGATTGACCAATTAGTAAGATTGATTTCATAACGTTGTTCCTTTCAATTTTTTAGTTTTTTAATTAACTGCTAGTAGCTATTTTTCAGTGAATATTTTAAATATATGTAAGCATATCATTTTTTTCTTAAACTTACCCAAATTTCATATTAGAAAGTGCTACGCTTTATATATAATTATTATAAAAATAAATTCATATAAACTTTACTTTTAATACTAATTATCATATTATGGAATGGATTTTGAGAGGAGTTTTTATTTTGGAGAGGAAAATGGAACTCACCTATGCTAGAGCGATATTTTGTATCGCAATAGTCATCGTCCATTGTTTAACCGGTTTAGTAAACGATTATCACATTTCACAATTTGAAAAATCATTTTATAGTTTTTTACAAGTTATTTTATTATTTGCAACACCTTGCTTTATTATTTTGTCCGAAACATTATTAGGTATGCGATATTCAACTAAAATTCCGCAAAACTTTTTACTTAAGCGCATGAAATTTATTTTAATTCCTTATGCTATATTTGGTTTATTTATCACTTTTAGACTATTTCTTGGTGATAATTCAGATAAATCATTTTGGGAAATCTTTTTAAATATCGTAGTGGAAGGTAAATTTTTCGGATGGTTTGTACTTGTTATTTTTCAGTTTTATATATTACATCGCTTATTTTATAAATTATTGAGTAAAGCCAATCCTATTTTTGTACTTGTTGTTACCTTTATCATTAGTTTTGGACATTCTTATTTAATGTATTACAGTACTGCTTATCTTGAATTCTGGGATTTTTATCCTTTATTCAGTAGAACCATTATTTTATATTGGCTATTTTACTTTGTTGTTGGTTTCTACTTCGGTAAATATTATGATACTGTTATTCATTTTTTAAAGCGTCATTTAGTTTGGCTTCTATTGATTTGGCTATTGGCTTTATCCTATATGGCATTTAATTTTTCTTATTTAGACGTACATCTAAATGAGTCTAATCGATTTGATTTAGTCTTATTTTCTGCAATCAGTTTTGTATTTATCGTCTATTTATCTAAATTTTTAACTCGGTTTAATTTAGTATTTGTGTTTTTAATAAGCGAAATATCATTTTTCATATACTTAGCACACCAAATCATTGTAGATTTTATTTCTAGATCGCTAGCATCATTTGTTACATTCCCACCACTATTTTTAATCTTAAGTTCTATTTTCACACTTGGATTTTGTATTGGATTAGCGATAATACTATCTTTTATTCCATATATAAGAATTGTTGTAGGAAGAAATACACTACAGCCTATGGTTATCAATAATTATAAACATCATAGCTAAAGTGTAAAAGTTACTATATAAACATGGCATTTCAAATAAACAAGCACAGTATAAATTGAAGGCTTTTAAATATAAAAAGGACGCATCCATTTCATATGGATGCGTCCTTTATTTTGGGCTTGAGCATTATTTCTCATCCCTCAGTTATATGATACTTTAGTCATCTAATAAATGATAAAATTGTTCAATCGCTTCTTTATTATATAATTCTGGATCAAATTTGGCATAAACAGGTGTTTCCTTATTAATAAACTGTTGTATGCTTGTTTGTAATGATTCAGCATCATTAAAACTCAACATTCCATACTTGCCATAATCAAGTACATATTGATTGGCTGGTATATCTGATGCCAGAATATCTATACCAACAGTCAACGCCTCTAATAAGACCATTGATTGCCCTTCGTAATAAGACGGTAAAACAAATAAATCACAATCTCTCATAATATTAAATGGATTTCTTTTTTGTCCCATTAAAAATACATGCTCTGATAAATCTAATGACGTAATTAGTTTATTTAGTTGATTTTTGAGTGGGCCATCACCTAAAATGTATAATTTCGCGTTAGGATTTGCTTCCACCACGCCGCTAAACGCTTGAATCAAATTATCAAATCCTTTTTCAGGAGATAATCTTCCCATTGTCATCACTTTATAATCGGATTTATGGAACGGTACGCTTGTAATTTGCTTATCCTGTTCTCTTACAATGACACGTTCCCCATTTTTCATAAAGATATCATTATCTTCATCCACCAAATTATAAATTCTATCTAAGTTAATGGTATTCATCGATGATTTAAATTTATCTTTTGTTTTTCTATTCGCTATTTTTTTAACATTTTCCTGCTTAGTCACTTCAGACACACTTACGAGCTTATCATAATAAGGATATAAGGACATCACACCTTTTAGATTAGCGTAATGCGGTCTCACACCGTTCACTTTACGCTCCATATCCATTTTCATATCACTGTGCAAGTAGATTAATTTTCTTTTAGCTTTGCTCGCTAACAAGATTTCAGACCAAAACATCGCATAGCCACTGAAATCCATAACGACATCAAACGCTGAGTTACCAAACACTTTTCTAAATTCGCGTTGATACAATGCATCCGGATAAATTTTTTCTTCAATTTTCGATTTGATGCCTCTATTGCGTACCAATAGGTTACGATAGTATTCTGAAGTGTTTGCCAACAATGGTCCTTTTCTTAAAATAACCCTCACATTGTCATTTAAGCTATATAGATTATCTATCACATCTTTATTTCTATTGAATCCAAGATAAACCGTAATATCATATCTATCATAATCAACATTTTCTAATAAATTCAGGATCGATGTTGTTATGCCATTAGGTTTCATACCACCTGGATATATTAAAATACGCTCTTTTCTGTTGTTTTGAACGCCATTTTTGGGTGCATCATGATGAAACACTTGATTGACAACTCTTTCCGTTACTTGTCCATCATCGTAATTCACAAATTTTTGTTTATATTTTTGATAGTTCCCCTTATATTGTGCTAGCATGCGCTGTGATTCTTGGACAGTAGCTACCAATGCTTCAATTGAGTGCACACTTGGACCTGGAAGACTATCCACAGGAAGATAAAATCCTCTGTCTTCTTCATAGGCTTTATAATCGGGTGTATAAAAAATAATAGGTTTATCTGTAACTAAATAATCAAAAAAGATACTTGAGTAATCAGTTACAAGCAAATCAACAATACTGAGTAATTCATTCGTATCAAATGTATCTTCCACTAAGTATTTTTTTAATTTTTTATTACCTACTGCTTTTTTATAAATAAACGGATGCACTTTTAATAATACTTGATAATGTGTTTGTTTATTTAATGACTCAATCAGCGCTTCAATTTCTTCAATATTATCTTCTGGTATACTGACCGTTTGGCCACGCCATGTCGGTGAAAAGAGTAAAATCGGCGCATCTGTTAATTTAATGCCTTGTTTCTTTAATTTCTGCATAACTTCTTTTGACTGTGCATTTAGCGTTGCATCTATTCTAGGATAACCAATTTCTAAAATTGCTTCATCATTTAAACCGTCTAATTTAAATGCTTTTTTAAAAATATCTGTCGTATGTTGGTTAGGTGAAATAATATAGTCAGAACTTAAAAAGTTACGAATTGTATTTTGTGATTCTAATAAATTATGTTTGATATCTAACCCCATTGCTTTTAAAGGTGTACCATGCCAAGTATTAACATATATTTGATTTGGCTTTTTCGTAAAATACGTTGGAAACGTCGCATTATTGATGAGATATTTACACTTTGTTAAATAATGTAAATAGTCTTCACTTTCTTTAACTATAAATTTTACATTTTTATATTTACTATATTTTTTAGAAAATGCTTTTTGCATTTTTTGAGATGCTACGACCCAAATATGTATATATTTTTGATAATCAGGATGGTTCATTAAATATTTAAATATTGCATAAGGACTATCTGTCATACTTTGTCCATCTCTAACTTGATACAAAATATGCTTGTCATCTACTTCAATCGTTTTATATAGATTTGCATAATGCATAATATTTCTTGTGTATTTACTTCTAAATTGTAATTTCAATGGTTCCGAAATGAATTTTAATTTTCTTTTTGTCTGATTTAATACAAACTTTTTCGTTTTACCTATCATTCTTCCACCTCTTAGTTTTTCTTATCTGTATTCGAGTAATTAATATATTCAGTTAAACCTGACATAATATCATATTGTGGTTTATATCCTAGCGCTTCCAAACCTTTGATATCAGCACAAGAATGTTTAATATCCCCACTTCTTGATTCAGCAAACTGATAGTCTATAGATTTATTATAAACCTTTTTGAACTTATCAAAAATTTCTAATAGTGATATTTGTTTACCAGTAGCTAAATTGTATATTTTGCCATTCGTCACTTCATTATCGAGCACTGTTGAAACCGCTTGCACCAAATCCTTTACATATACAAAATCTCTCGTTTGCTCTCCATCCCCAAAAAATGTGAATGTTTCGTTATTTTTAAATTTATTATCTATAATAGATAATACACCAGAGTATGGTGAATGAGGATCTTGTCTCGGTCCATATATATTAAAGAATCTTAAAGCAGTTGTTGGCAGTTGATATAGCGTACTGTAAATTTTTGTATATTGTTCCCCAGCATATTTTTCCACAGCGTAAGGTGATTCAGGATCAATGAACGTTTCGACTTGTTTTGGTAATCCTTCGGTATTACCATAAACGGCTGCTGATGATGCAAAAATAAATTTCTTCAAATTATGATTATATTGACGATTGGCTTCTAAGAGATTTAATGTGCCATTTATATTGACAGACTGAGACTTTATAGGGTCATTTATTGTTTCTACAACACTAACTACGGCTGCTAAATGAATGACGATATCAAATTGTTCTTTCTCTACTAAGGATGTCACAAATGATGTATTAATCACATCATTTTCAATGAAATGCGCATCATCTATAAATTCGACATTCGAACGATGCCCTGTGCTTAAATTGTCTAATATAAACACCTCATTAGCTTTATTAAAGTGTTCTGCTAAGTGCGAGCCGATAAATCCAGCACCACCTGTAATTAGTATTTTCATTATTTCTCCTCCTATATATTCAAGTCATAATATACTGACCATCAATTCAATTAATAAAATCTATTAATCCATATAACTCTACTTTTATCATAAAAAATACAACAATATTAAACTAAAATTATTATTTTAGTTAATTAACATCTTCTTTATATTAATACAAGTTTAACAATTTTGACGATCAAATCAAAAGAAATTGAGGTAAAAACTTAATAATAATTGAATTATAACACCATGCACTTTGCAAAAATTCATTTTACTGCATACTTAAACCTAAATATTGCTAATAACTGAATCTATGAAATTACTAATCTTTAGTAAAAATATGCTTTGATAAATATTAAATTTGTAAACTATCTTAAAAAGCGTTCCGCCATAAGTATCCTTTAAAGTATAAAATAATACCTACATTATACTATAAAGCAATACAGCGAAACGCTTAATAATTTTACTATAGCCTATCAAAATTTTACTTTATCGATCTTATATATAAATTACTGCACGTCATTATTTTTCTGTGCTTTTTGATAAAAATAGTTAGCCACAATAATATCTACAATGGCTACACCTACAGATTTAAATACGGTAATTTCTTCATCACTTTCGCGTCCAGCTAAATGAGAACCGACGATTTCACCTAATTCTCCATATAAATCTTTTTCTCCAAATAAACCTTCATCCATAGGGGTAATTAAATCCCCTGTTTCTTCTAACGCCGCTTCCGATGCTTCTACAACTACTTTATCGGCATTGGCTATAGCGTGTGAAGGTAACTCTTGCATATCTGGTTTAAAAGAGCCCACAGCATTCACATGCACCCCAGCATCCAATGGTTTATTAAAAACAGGTTGTGAGGCGTTGGTTGCAGTGACAATAACATCAGCATTAGCTATAGCATCATCAACATTTTCCATCACTGTCACATCAATGGATTGATATTGCTGTTGGATCGTTTCTGCAAATGTCACTGCTTTACGGTGAGTTCTATTATACAGTTGAATATGTTTGATATCTCTAACAGCTAGTACAGCTTCAATTAATCCTTGTGCTTGATCGCCTGTCCCTATGACACATAATGTTTCTGCATTTTCACGAGCAAGGTATTTTGTAGCTACGCCAGAAATTGCGCCTGTACGAATTTTGGTTAAGTAAGAACCTTCTAATACAGCTAATGTTTCACCAGTTTCATAATCTGATAATATGACAGAACCAACAATGGTATTTTTACCTATCTTTGTATTATTAGGGGCCATTGTTACTGTTTTAAGCCCCACAACTTTCAATTCATCAGATAAAGCCGGCATAACTAGATAACGATTGTCTTCATTAAAAGGAAGTACATAACGTAAAGGGGTATCCGTCTTCCCTTCAGAATAGGCCTGTAAAGATTCGGCTACCGCTTCAACGACTTCTTCCATGTTTAATAATTCAGCTTGTTCATGTGCATCAATAAATTTCATAAGACACCTCTATTCTTTTACATTTTCTGACTCTAAAATGTTACTCTTCTTTTCAAATTTATTTTCAAATAAGATTATTCCTATAAATCCAACGACAAGTAAAGGAATGATAATCCAAGCCATATGATTATCGACATACACAGACACACAATATATCGCTAATAATAGTGTTATGGCCAACATATTTTTAATAAACAGCAACCAATAATCCGTTTTCACACTAAACCATGTTTGTTGCTGATTATCTTCTATTTTAATATGATATAACGTAAACTTTAAATGTGTAATCAACATATAAATAAATGCTAAAATACCGATTAACAACAAGATTTTATGAAATATGACGTTAGGAACCACATCTGCAGCCGCTGCAAATATAATAGCGATAACAATACTTTTCAGTTCTGCATTTTTCTTCATATCAATCTCCGAACCTTTGTCATTAATTCAACCTCTATTGTTACAATAACATACTTACTCGGAATTTTAAGTTTGACTAAGAGCTAATCTTTTAAAAATAGATAATGATCTACCTATGAATACATCGTACAATATGTGGAAAAACAGCTAATGATTCAAGCAATTTATAAAATAAGCATCTGTATGGGTTTGTACCTGTTCAAGTGTGGCACCTTCTTGAAGTTCAACCAATTTCATAACTTTATCTTCAAATTTAAAAACAGCTAAATCTGTGATTAACGTATTAACAACACCTGCGCCTGTTAAAGACAACTCACATTTTGATTTTATCTTAGATTCACCATGTTTATTCATATGGTCCATGATAACGACCACTTTTTGAGCTCCAACCACCAAATCCATCGCACCACCCATACCTTTTACGAGCTTGCCAGGAATCATGTAGTTTGCTAAATCACCTGTTTCCGAAACTTCCATACCACCAAGAATTGCTAAATCAATATGCCCGCCGCGTATCATCGCAAATGATTCTGCATTATCGAAATAGGAAGCCCCTTTAGCAGCAGTAACCGTTTCTTTACCTGCATTAATCAAATCTGGATCCACTTCATCTTCAGTAGGATATGGGCCAATACCAAGCAAACCATTTTCAGATTGGAAAAAGACATTTTCCACATGATCATTCATCTCATTTGCTACAAGTGTTGGCATACCAATACCTAAATTTATTACCATATCACTATGAATTTCTTGTGCTGCACGCTGAATAATCTTCTTACGTTGTGTTTGTTTATCCATGTTATACCTCCTTCACTGTACGTTTTTCTATGCGTTTTTCAAAATGTTTGCCTAGATAGATATAATCCACATATACACCTGACATATGTACATCATCTGGGTCAATTTCACCTAATTCAACAATTTCTTCTACTTCAACGACAGTAGTCTTGGCGGCCATAGCACATAAAGGATTAAAATTACGCGCTGTTTTTTCAAATACTAAATTACCAAATGTATCCGCCTTTTGAGCCTTCACAATACCAAAATCGCCTGTAATGGCACGTTCCATAATGTACGTTTCACCGTCAAATTCTCGTGATTCTTTACCTTCAGCGATCAAAGTCCCCACACCTGTTTTTGTGTAAAATGCTGGAATACCTGCACCGCCTGCACGTAGTTTTTCAGCCAACGTACCTTGAGGTGTTAGTGTTACATCTAACTCACCATTGATCAGTTGTTGCTCAAATATTTTATTTTCACCCACATACGAGCTAACCATTTTATCTATTTGTTTTTTCTCAAGTAAACGGCCCAATCCAAAATCATCTACACCACAGTTATTACTCACTACGGTTAATCCTTTTGTACCTTTTGTACGAATCGCTTCAATGGCATGCTCTGGTATCCCGCATAGCCCAAAACCACCGGCAAGTACTGTCATGCCATTTTCTAAATGCTCAAACGCTGTATGTATGTCTTGAATGACTTTAGACATGTTATAACCTCACTTCTTTTTTAAAATTAATACCTAGTATTAAAACAATTATACTTGAAATTTTTTGCGAAGTCTTTTATTTCATGTTGCCGTTTTCATAATATCTATAAACTTTTACTTTATATTTAAAATTTGTTTTCAATAAAATCAAAACCACGCGTATAACGGGTGGTTTGTTCTTCGGCTATAAGCCTTTGTTACTGACCAGCCCTGATAAGGGCTCTGAAAAGATCAGCCATATGTACTAC
>NZ_JAESLN010000003.1:0-13400 GCF_017892645.1 Staphylococcus sp. GDY8P54P
AGTGGCAAGTGGATGATTAGAGTTACTTTCTAATGAAGTAAATAGACTCAATATTTCTTCATTATTTAGCTCGTTCGTAAAACTTTCATAGTGATTCACTGAAAAGTTACCTTCAGTAAGTGTCCCAGTTTTATCCATCATGATGTAATCAATGTGTTGTGCGATTTCTACAGATTCTCTGTTTTTTATGATTAAACCATTATGTGCGCCTATAGAAGTAGAACGTGCTGTAACTAAAGGTATTGCCAATCCCAATGCATGAGGACAAGCAATAACTAATACGGTTACAAGTCGTTCGAGTGCGAAATCAACGTTATTTTGAATAAGCATCCATACAATAAATGAAATCAGCCCAATTCCTACGGCAAAGTAAAACAAATAACCTGCGACTTTATCCGAGAGGAGTTCAGCTTTTGACTTATCGTTTTGCGCTTGGTTAACAAGACCCATAACTTGAGATAGGTAGCCGTTTTCACCCGTAGCTGTCACTTTAACTTGTACTGTGCCTGAACCATTAATTGAACCCCCAATAACATCATCATTATGAGTTTTATGAACTTTTTTTGATTCGCCAGTAACTAATGATTCATCAATTGATGTTTCTCCTTGAACAATGATTCCGTCTGTGGGTATACTTTCGCCTGCTCTGACTTCCACAATATCGTCAATATAAATATCTGATATTTTAACTTCTTCTCGTTGATTATTATCAATCAGTTTCACTGCAGTATTAGGTAAAAGTTCTGCCATTTTCTTCAGTGCATTGCCTGCATTACCTACTGCGTTCATTTCAATCCAATGACCTAATAACATGATTAAAATTAAAGTCGCTAATTCCCAGAAAAAGTCCATTGTATGTGTGGATGAACCACTGAAATTATTCATATAAAAGGCGTATAAACTATAAATATAAGCAACTGAAATACCTAGAGCAACAAGCGTCATCATTCCAGGTTTTTTAGTTGAAATTTCATCTTTAGCCCCTGATAAAAATGGCTTTCCTCCATAAAAGAATAAAATAGTAGCAAGAATTAATACAATCCAATCTGACCCTGTAAATGAAAATTGAAACGGTAATTTAACCCCCATCATGGGTGATAAAATAATAATCGGTATCGCAAAAATCAAAGAAATAAAGAATTTACTTTTAAAATTCCCATGATGATGTGCATGATCGCCATGACTAGCGTGATTCTCATGTTCTTGATGGCTATGATTCTCATGATTTTGATGTTTTTCATTATTCGGCAAAATAAAACCTCCTAATTTTATATTTTTAGAGATAGTAATAAGATAATGTGAGTATAACATATACCCCCTGGACGTATATATTATTTAGTATTTTTTATTTTTCAGCGTTCAGAAAATTTGATAGCCATTTAAATAGAAACTTTAGTCTTGGTTTGTCCATCGCCAAAGAAATTGTGGCATTGCATGGGGGAATATTGAAGTTGAGAGCAAACTAGGCAAAGGCGCTGGTTTTATACTTGATATCCTGATTATCATTATGACTGTGGTAAACCGACGTCCAAGAGGTATATTCATATTGCTGGGTTAAATTGCTGTGTTTCCAGGCACATACTTATTTTATATTCGTTTCTTTAGTTGCAAGAAATAAAAACGTGGCACATGGGGGCTTTATCTCCAATGTGCCACTCCTTATATTATTTGGTTTTGTTTACGCGATTTCTTTACAAGCTTCTACACATTTAAAGCACGTCTCTGCACAATTTTGACAATGGTCATGGTTATGCTTCTGACATTCATTACCACATGCTCCGCATACTTTGGCGCATATTGTCGCCAAATCAGAAGCAAATGGTGAATTTCTTGTTAGCGATTGTTCTAAAAATGCACAGATGTCTGCGCATTCACGATCCAGACGGATGCACTCTGCCATCATTGTCATGTCTTTTTCCTTCAAACAGGCATCGTAACAATGATTACACGCTTCCATACATTCATGTAGCGTTTGAACCAGATTGTAATATTGTTTATCAGTCATTTGATACACCTCCAATGAAATCTAAATCTCTTAAATTAATTCCCATTCTATTTAGTAAATAAACCGATAATTGCTGAACTCCATAGAAACTGCGCAGGATTTTAATATCAAATGTACTTCTCTTAATATTTTCTTTCTTTTTTAATTCTGTATATAGTTTGCCTTGTTATACCGACTTTTTTAGCTATCTTACTAATTGACATTTCTTTATTCAGTAGTTCAACAATACGATAATAAACAAGTCTTTTTTGAGGGTCTTTAGCATCGGGAGAATACAGAACAGGTCTTCCTTTATAAATACCTTTTTCTTTGACTACTTTAATACCTTGAGCTTGTCGACGTTTACTTTCATTTCTTTCTTGTTCTGAAATCATTGCCAATATTTGAATGATTAAATCTTTCATAAACTTATCTAGTAATGGATTACCAATCACTTCATTCATCATGGGTAAACTCGTTATCATTAATTGAACTTCTTTATCTTTTAAATAATTAACTGTTTGGATTATTTCATCGTAATTTCTTCCTAGTCTATCAATAGACTCAATAATTAAACGATCTCCCATTCTTAAAAAATTTAATACTTCTTGAAATACAGGTCGATTTTCTATAGATTTCCCTGATTGTTTTTCAGTGAAGATTTTCTCAGCACCAAAAGATTACAAATTTTCAATTTGTCTATCCAAATTTTGATCAACGGTAGAAACTCTTGCATATCCAACTATCATTTTTAACACCCTTTCTCATACACCCTAATCATACAAACGAATGTAGCATGTCAATTTACTTGCTATATGAGAATTTTTTAACTTTATAAATAAGAAAGAGAAGTACAAATATTAGTTGTACTTCTCTTTCTTATTTATAAAACAATTTGAATAATCGCAATAATAATTAAAATACTGATGATCCACTTTTGTACAAAACTAGGGACTTTTTTACCTAATTTTAAACCTAACGGAGCGAAAATAATACTCCCTATTATTAAAAATAACGCATCTTCTAAAGGAATGTAACCTTGTATAAGTTTAATGATAAAGGCGCCAATTGAAGATATAAAAGCAATTACTATACTATTAGCAACCACCGTATTCATTGGTAATTTGAATAAAACTAATAATATAGGAATAATAATAAAGGCGCCGCCTGCTCCAACTATACCCGAAATGATGCCAACGAAAAGACCCACAATAACCAATAAAGGCTTATTAAAGGAAGATTGGTCTGAACTAGGTTTTACGTTAATAAACATTAATATTAATGCAAGTAAAGCAATGATAATATACACCATATTTACAAATGTAGCATCAAATAAATTTGCTAGCAAAGCCCCTAACATGCTCCCTATAATCATACCTCCTCCCATATAAAGGACCAACTGGGGTGAGAATTCTGGTTTTTTTCTTGCTTTCAAAGAGCCACTTAAGGTACTGAAAAAGACTTGGCTAGAAGTAAGTCCTGATGCGATATACGCGCTATATGCAGGAGCCCCAAATAGTGGCGGTAACAATAAAATGGCTGGGTAAATAATAATAGCGCCACCTATACCTACTAGACCAGATATAAATCCTCCGAACACTCCGATGAGCAACATAATGATAATATTTATAATATCCATTATTTACTTTTCACCAATAAGTTAACAGCTTCATTAATGATTTCTTGTGAATCTTCATTGTTGTCATCAGCTGAATTGACGCATTCAATTAAATTTTCGCTAATAATAATCCCCATTAATCTTTGTAATGAACTTTTTGAAGCACTAAGTTGCGTAATCACATCTTTACAATGCTTTTCTTCTTCCATCATTTTTACAACGCCATTTAATTGCCCTTGTACTCTATTAATACGATTGATCATGTTTTTATCATAATTCATAGTAATTTCCTCCACTTTTAATTGAATAGAGTCATAATAATAAATTAAAACAAGTTTGTCAAATACGTGCAGGGGTATTTGACAAAAAGAGTTATATCTTTTAACATACCCTTATAGGTATTTAACAGGAGGTTATTATGAAACAATATAATGAAAAACATATTAATGATTTAAGTAAATCAGAATTAGAAAAATTAACTTCTCAAGGTCAATTGATTGATGTAAGAACACAAGAAGAATATGAATTGGGGCACATCAATGGTTCCACACTGCATCCTGTAGATGAGATTGAGTCGTTCAATAAAGACAAAAATAAAACCTATTATGTACACTGTAAAAGTGGTAACAGAAGTGCTAAAGCTAGTAAATATTTAGCTGAACAAGGTTATGACGTTGTAAATTTAGACGGCGGCTATAAAGCTTATGAAGAAAAAAACGTCAGCGATGATACAAAAGAAGAAAACACAAATGTAGAAATTAAAGCAGAGCGTAAACAATTAAACTATAGTGGTCTTCAATGTCCAGGCCCTATTGTAAATATCAGTAAAGAAGTAAAAAATATTCAAGAAGGTGACCAAATTGAGGTTACAGTCACAGATCCAGGATTCGCAAGTGATATTAAAAGCTGGGCGAAACAAACGGGACACACATTAGTAAAACTTGATGGGGGTGACAATGAAATTAAAGCGATTATTCAAAAAGAACAACCCAAAGATTTAGAAGTGAGTCATACGTCTAAAGGCACTACAATTGTACTATTTAGTGGAGAATTAGATAAAGCAGTGGCAGCAATGATTATTGCGAATGGTGCTAAAGCTGCAGGAAGAGATGTAACCATCTTTTTCACTTTCTGGGGACTTAACGCGTTGAAAAAAGCGCAAACAGCTAACGTTAAAAAGAAAGGTATCGCAAAAATGTTTGATTTTATGTTGCCAAAAACACCCTTGAAAATGCCACTCTCTAAAATGAATATGTTCGGTTTAGGTAATATCATGATGCGCTACGTAATGAAAAAGAAAAATGTTGATTCATTACCATCACTTATCGACCAAGCAATCGACCAAGATATCAAATTAATCGCATGTACGATGAGCATGGATGTCATGGGCATTAAGAAAGAAGAATTAAGAGACGAAGTTGAGTACGGCGGTGTAGGCACTTATATAGGTGATACTGAAAACGCGAGTCATAATTTATTTATTTAATTAAATCTATTAAAATAAGGAGTTCTTTATATGTTTTTTAAACAATTTTACGATAACAATTTATCTCAAGCATCTTATTTAGTTGGCTGTCAACGCACAGGAGAGGCAATAATAATTGACCCTGTACGTGACTTAACAAAATATATGGAAGTTGCAGATAGCGAAGGTTTTACAATTACACAAGCTGCAGAAACTCATATCCACGCTGATTTTGCTTCAGGCATTAGAGATGTGGCAGAACAATTAAATGCAAACGTATATGTATCTGGCGAAGGTGACGATGAATTAAGTTATCGTAATATGCCAGAACAAACACATTTTGTTAAACATCAAGATATTATTCATGTAGGTAACATTAAATTAGAAGTATTGCATACACCTGGTCATACCCCTGAGAGTATCAGTTTCTTACTCACTGATGAAGGTGGCGGCTCAAGCGTTCCAATGGGCTTATTTAGTGGCGATTTTGTCTTTGTTGGTGATATCGGTAGACCTGATTTACTAGAAAAATCAGTTCAAATGGAAGGTTCTACAGAAGTTAGTGCGAAACAAATGTATCAATCTATAGAAAGTGTTAAAGATTTACCAGATTATATTCAAATTTGGCCAGGTCACGGTGCTGGAAGTCCTTGTGGTAAAGCATTAGGCGCCGTACCAATGTCTACGCTAGGTTATGAAAAAATAAATAACTGGGCATTTAGTGAAACTGATGAAACCAAATTCATTGAAACATTAACATCAAATCAACCAGCACCACCACATCATTTTACACAAATGAAAAAAATTAACCAATTTGGTATGGAGTTATATCAACCATACAATGTTTATCCTAGTTTAAACAATGAAAGAATAGCATTTGATCTTCGTAGCAAAGAAGCCTTTCATGGTGGTCATACTAAAGGGACAATCAATATTCCTTACAACAAAAACTTTATTAACCAAATCGGTTGGTATTTAGACTATGAAAATAGTATAGATTTAATTGGTGATAAATCTACCGTTGAACAAGCAGCGCATACTTTACAATTAATTGGATTTGATAATGTAGCAGGTTATCGTTTACCAAAATCAGAAATTTTAACCCAATCCATCCATAGCGTTGATATGACTGGTAAAGAAGAATATATACTTGACGTACGTAATGAAGAAGAGTGGAATAATGGGCACTTAGATCAAGCAGTCAATATTCCGCATGGTAAATTATTAAATGAAAATATTCCATTTAATAAAGAGGATAAAATATACGTACATTGTCAGTCAGGTGTTAGAAGTTCAATCGCCGTGGGTATCTTAGAAAACAAAGGATTTGAACATGTCGTAAATATTAGAGAAGGCTATCAAGATTTTCCAGAATCATTAAAATAATTTAAGAGTGTACAGAAAATAACCATTTTCTGTACACTCTCTTTTTATGTCGAAATAAGTGAGTATCGCATATATTTCTGTGTTCATAAACCCAACAAAAAATCTATGTTCACAAAAGACCTTGTAATTAAGTTATGGTACACTGAAGGTGTATATAGGAGGTTTGTCTTTTGAAAATAGGTTATGCAAGAGTTTCAACTGGATTACAAAATTTAAATTTACAGGAGGATCGATTAAATGCATATGGTTGTGAAAAGATATTTAACGACCATATGAGTGGTTCAAAAAGTAAAAGACCTGGTTTAGATAAAGCCATTGAATTTGCGAGGTCAGGAGATACGATTGTTGTTTGGAGATTAGATAGACTAGGACGTAATATGGAAGATTTAATCACATTAGTTAATGAGCTTAACGAACGAGGTGTAAGTTTCCATAGTTTAGAAGAAAATATAACGATGGATAAATCAAGTTCTACAGGGCAATTATTATTTCATTTATTCGCAGCATTTGCAGAATTTGAACGTAATTTAATTTTAGAACGTTCTTCAGCGGGGCGAATTGCAGCTCGTGCTAGAGGACGCTATGGAGGTCGACCAGAAAAATTAAATAAACAAGATTTGACTTTACTTAAAACACTTTATGATAATGGAACACCAATTAAAACTATTGCAGAGCAATGGAAAGTTTCACGTACAACAATCTATCGTTATCTCAATAAGTTAAATAACCAAGAAAATAAAGATAAATAAAAATATTACTAAGTTTTAAGAAAGCTAAAAAATCAGACAGGATACACCCTAATCATACAAAATAAGTTGTTGAATTTATAGTAACTTAAACGTATGATTAGGGTGTATATTAATTGTGGAGTGAAAATGAATGATTGTAGGTTATGCAAGAGTATCTTCGGTAGATCAGAAATTAGAGAGACAGCTAGATAATTTGAAAACATTTGGCGTAGAGAAAATATTTACAGAGAAACAATCGGGAAAGTCAGTAGAAAATAGACCCGTATTTCAAGAAGCACTTAACTTTGTGAGAATGGGCGATAGATTTGTAGTAGAATCGATTGATCGCTTAGGTCGTAATTATGATGAAGTGATTAACACAGTTAATTATTTAAAGGATAAAGAAGTTCAATTGATGATTACTAGTTTACCTATGATGAATGAAGTCATTGGCAATCCTTTATTAGATAAGTTTATGAAAGATTTAATCGTACAAATATTAGCAATGGTCTCAGAACAAGAACGAAATGAAAGTAAACGTCGACAAGCTCAAGGTATTCAAGTTGCGAAAGAAAAAGGTGTATATAAAGGGCGTCCGTTACTTTATTCAGCGAATGCAAAGGATCCTCAAAAACGCATTATTTATCATCGAGTTGTGGAAATGTTAAAAGAAGGCACAGCTATCAGTAAGATTGCGAAAGAGGTTAATATCACAAGGCAGACAGTTTATAGAATTAAGAAAGATAGCGTATAGCGTCTCAATTTTTATAACAGTACAAGAAAAGGAAATACAAATATGCATTCCCTTTTCTAATATAATATTTTCTTAATTTAATAATTATACAACCTTAAAAGTAATTAACTGGAGCTATTAAAAATTAAGTTAATATCAAGAAACATCTTTTTTTAGTAATACCTCCAAATATAAGCCTAAAATAATACCTATTGGAATTCTCAAAAAGGTAGTAAGAATATCACTTAAGACACTACATGATACTAAAATCCAAGCAAGACTCATCCAAGAAAATTTCTCATACTTAAGTCTTCTATCTTTTTTTATAAAAATCTATAACTTTTACTATTACAGCTACAACAATTCCTAGTACTATTAGTTTTCCAATCATATCCCAGAAACTAAAACCGGATGAAGATGTTTTTTCATACATTTCATTATTTCCATCGACTGTATATTGGTTATCATAATTACCAGTTTTATCATTTTCTAGGTAGGACATTAAATAGACAATTTTATCTCCGTCTTTTTTAAACTCTGAATAGAAAGTAAAACCATCAAAATCATCATTAAACTCTTTTCCATCTGTCTCAATAGTTATAATATCTTTGTCATCATCATCCTCTACAATTTCATAAGAGTTTTCAGTCTCTCCTTCACTTGTTATAGTAGTTTCTTTCCCATCTTTGAAAATAATTTTATTACTATTATTGGTACCTTCCCATTCACCTTCTAAAAACTTCTCATCATCACTTTTACCACATGCAGTTATTAATAAAGTTATAGCAACTAAACCTACAATTAATATTAATTTTTTCATTTGTTATCTCCCTATTTATTATAATTTTATTTTACTAAATTATTCGATATATTTAACAAAATATTTAAAATTAATATATTGTAATATTAAATATAAATCAATTGAAATACTTACTCTTAAATTATAGTATTAATACATATTAAACAAAGGTATTAGTAGGTATTTCATTATGTTACGTATAACTACTATGGGCCCTTTAAAAGATGGAACAGCAAGGACTTTTACAATATTAAATATTGCAGGGTACTACGCTAAGAAAAAGAAAAGGGTACTTACTATAGGACAAGATGCTCAGAAGAATTTAAGTAACTTCTTACAAAAAGAAGATGCTGAACATAGTAAAACTATTTATGATGTACTATTCAATAAAGTGGATATCAAAGAAGCTATTTATAAATCAAGATTTGAAAATATAGATTATGCTTCTGACTCTAAAAGAATGGATGAACGCAGTGTTCATGTAGATAAACTTGCTATTAAAGAAGCTCTACAATCTTTATACAATGATTATGATGTAGTTCTAATAGATAATGCCCCTATATTAACTAGTGGAGTAGTAAGTGCATTCGTTGCAAGTGACAATGTAATTATTACTACAGAACTTGAACGTTTCTCACTAGAAAACATTACAGATATGATTAATGAAATAGTTGAAACAAATGATAAAGCTGAAATATATATAGTTCCAGTTAAAGCTGTAACAAACAGTAGGGTACATAGAGAAGTTAGACGTGAAATAGAAAACTTCATTAGTCAAGTAGATTACTTACATCTAGCCGAATCAATACCTTTCAGTATTGAAATGACTAACCGTATCTATGATGGTGAAATACTTGTACAACATAAAGCAATATCAAAAGCTCATAGACAATTAAAACGAGCTTTAGAAAAATTAGCTAAGGAGATTGATTAATATGGCTTTAAACCTAGACCCAAACAATATTAAAAAAAAAGACTGAAACTAAGTAAGAACAACTAAAACAAGAAGTTGTAGCTAATTCAGATAAACTAAATGTTAAAGATAAAATTGAAGAATATTCAGATGAAAGAATGACTTCAGGGCGTATTAATGAAACTCATAAACGTTCAACTTTTTTAGTAGACCAGGACACACTAGACAAATTACAAAACTTAGTAGACCTAATGGAGGGTACTAATGGATTAAATAATCAATATCAAGATAACTTAACTACTAAACAAGCTAGAGATAATAGACTATTAGCTAAAGGTTTTAAATCTAAAATCATCAATTATGCATTAGATACTGTACTTGAAGAGTGGGAGAGTACCGAAGGCTTAATTCCAAGTGTTGAAAAAGTGAGATATAAGAACCCTGAAGGTACTTATAATAGAGCATTTAAATTTGAAGAAAATGGCATTCTGTATTACCTTGAACAAAATAATAAAGGTCATGAAGTAAAATATCTAGCTACTGATTCAGATATTACTGAAGATGAAATTAATGAATTGTTTACGGACAAGGTAGAGTTAGCTGAATCTCAAAGAGGTGAATAGTATGTACTCAATGAAAACTTTAATAAAAGGCTATAAGCGTGAAATAGATGCATTACAGAATGCTCAATCTTATACACTAAATAGTAAAAACATTGATAAACATGTAAAACCTAGCGTAAGGGGGATATATGCTTTTTATCACAATGGTACTCTTATCTATATTGGACAAGGTGGAGGCAATATAGACCAAAATACTACAAGTCAAACATTAAAGACACGTTTAAAACAATACACTGGTGAAAATGATAGTGGTACTAAAAACGTTAAAAATTACCTAAAAGAAAATGGAGTTTCTCATTCTTCTGATTTAGAATTTAGTTTTATCTCAATTGCTGATTGTAGATTAATTAAAATTATTGAATTAGTAATGATTGATTACTTTAAGCCACAAGTAAATAAATAAGGTTCTGTTGCAAAGTAAAAAATATAGCTAACCACTAATATATCATGACAGTGTTCGCTTAACTTGCTAGCATGATGCTAATTTCGTGGCATGGGGAACATCCGTAGATCTGAAGAGGCCTGTGGTTCTTTTTATATAGAGCGTAAATACATTCAATACCTTTTAAAGTATTCTTTGTTGTATTAATACTTTGGTATCTTGTCTTTCTTACTTTAATATGACGGTGATCTTGTTCAATGAGGTTATTCAGATATTTCGATGTACAATGACAGTCAGGTTTAAGTTTAAAAGCTTTAATTACTTTAGCCATTGATACCTTCGTTGAAGGTGCCTGATATGTAACTACCTTTTGAGGTTTACCAAATTGTTTAATGAAACGTTTGATAAACGCATATGCTGAATGATTATCTCGTTGCTTACGCAACCAAATATCTAATGTATGTCCCTCTGCATCAATGGCACGATATAAATAACTCCATTTTCCTTTTATTTTGATGTACGTCTCATCAATACGCCATTTGTAATAAGCTTTTTATGCTTTTCCTTCCAAATTTGATATAAAATTGGGGCATATTCTTGAACCCAACGGTAGACCGTTGAATGATGAACGTTTACACTACGTTCCCTTAATATTTCAGATATATAACGATAACTCAATGCATATCTTAGATAGTAGCCAGCGGCTACAGTGATAACATCCTTGTTAAAATTATACTATAAATTCAACTTTGCAACAGAACCAAATAAACTCTGGGTTATTTATAGGAAATGCGCAAGTTTTTAAGAAAACTCAAAAATGTTACAATTACATTTGAAAACGATTCCAACGAATTGTTATTTGATATAGCTATTTAATCATTGAATTGAATGACTATATCAAGTAATGAATAGGAGAGATAGAAATGAATGATACAGATCAAATACATACTAAAAATACTGAAGAACAAGGTATTACACTACCCTATTTAAAAAAAGCAGTTATTTTTTCTATTACATTTGGCTTCTTCGGAGTAAACATGGCATTTGCACTTCAATCAGCAATGATGGGAAGAATATTTCAAACACTAGGCGCTGACCCGAATAACTTAGGGTGGTTTTTTATTTTGCCACCATTAGCAGGAATAATTGTACAACCACTTATTGGATACTATTCTGATAGAACTTGGACTAGATTTGGACGTCGGATGCCGTATCTTTTAATTGCTGGTCCAATTGGAGCGATTGTATTAGTTCTATTACCTAATGCAGGTTCATTTGGATTTGGATATGCATCACTTATGGCTTTGTCATTTGGTGCAATCATGACGTTACTTATGGATTTGACTTCAAATGCGTGCATGCAGCCCTATAAAATGATTATTGGCGATATGGTAAACGAAAAACAAAGAGATATGGCCTGGTCATGGCAACAAATCTTCTCAAATTTAGGTGGTATTATTGCTACACTATTACCATTTTTACTAACAATTATGGGAATGAGTAATGTAGCCCCTAAAGGGGAAGTACCGATGACAGTAAAATTAGCTTATTATATTGCAGCAGCGGTATTACTCATTGCTTCTATTTGGACTGTCCTTTCCGTTAAAGAATATGAACCTAAAGCATATAACTATTATCACAGAATTTCAGATGATAATAGGAATGAGAAATTAAATTTATGGCAACTGTTAAAAACTGCGCCTAAACAATTTTGGCAAATTAGTGTAGTTCAATTTTTTAATTGGTTTGCATTAATGTATCTCTGGACATATTCAACAGGTGCAATAGCAAAAAATGTATGGAATGCGACAGACCCTTCTTCAGCAGGATATCAAGCAGCAGGTAACTGGTATGGTGTTTTATACTGTATACAATTTTTAAGTTCAGTTATTTTTGGTTTTGTCATTGCAAAATCTAAACCTTCTCAAAGAAAATTCTGGTATAGTTTTGGATTAATTTTTGGTGGATTAGGTCTTATTTCAATGTTCTTTATTCATAACCAATGGTTACTCATTATTTCATTTATATTCATTGGTATTAATAACTTAACGATGAACACCCAACCATTTACACTATTAACCGAAGCAATTGATGGAGAAAATTCAGGAGCTTATCTAGGCTTATTTAATACAAGTATTTGTCTACCACAAATTGTCGCTTCTGTAGTAAGCTTTGCACTTTTCCCACTATTAGGAAGTTCAATGCCTGCGATGTTATTATTTGCAGGAATCATGATGCTTCTGGGTGCAATCTCAGTTAAATTTATTAACGCAAAATTTGAATGAAATACTGAAAAATAAGGGCCTTTCGTATAATTTAATAACAACTAATCAAGACAAGAAGAAAACAAGCCGAGATCTCGGCTTGTTTTCTTTACATAATCGATGATTATCAGAAGTTTGATTCACATTAAAAAGGCACAACAAGTTCATGAACTTGTTGTGTCTTTTTAATTGCAATTAGTTACCAAATAAACGACTCCAAAATCTCTTTTTAGGTGGTTCTGCCTCCCTATTATCACTGGAATCACTCTTCGTTTTTTCAACAAACTTATCCTCTTTTGTTAATTCATCTGTACTGTCATGCTTGTTCTCTTCAATTATATTTTTATGATTTACTTCAGTTGGTTGACATTCTTTTTGTTGTTGGTTGATATTTTGATATTCTTCAGTAAAAGTTGCTTCTTGTGGATTAATATTCTGGGTTCTGTTGCAAAGTTGAATTTGTAGTATAATTTTAACAAAAAGGAGTCTTCTGTATGGACTATTT
>NZ_JAESLN010000030.1:0-1550 GCF_017892645.1 Staphylococcus sp. GDY8P54P
TGATGGTTATTCATTTATAGGCTTAGGTTCTGATGGTGGATTTGCAGAATTTACAAACGCCCCAGAAGAGAATGTTTATAAATTACCAGATAATGTTTCTGATAAAGAAGGCGCCCTTGTAGAACCGACGGCTGTTGCAGTTCAAGCAATTAAAGAAGGCGAAGTTCTATTTGGCGATACTGTTGCTATTTTTGGTGCAGGGCCAATCGGTTTATTAACAACTATAGCAGCCAAAGCAGCTGGTGCTAGCAAAATATTTGTTTTCGATTTATCGGAAGAACGACTTAATAAAGCTAAATCAGTAGGTGCTACTCATACGATAAATTCTGGTGAATCAAACCCAAGTGATATTATTAGTAAATACACTGATAATGGCGTTGATGTAGCATTTGAGGTAGCTGGTGTAGCGCCAACACTTAAATCTGCAATAGATGTTACTAAAGCAAGAGGTATTGTTGTTATAGTTTCTATATTCGGCCATCCTATTGAATGGAATCCAATGCAATTAACGAATACAGGTGTAAAACTTACTTCGACGATTGCTTATACACCTACTACATTTCAACAAACAATAGACTTAATTAACGAAGGTAATTTAAAAGTAAAAGACGTCGTTACTGATGAAATTGAGTTAAATGATATTGTAGAGTCAGGATTTGAACAACTTGTAAACGATAAATCACAAGCAAAAATTCTCGTTAAATTATAATATAGGTTATAAAAACTAATGAAAGGAGAATCTTCAAATTAGAGATTCTCCTTTCATTAGTTTTCTTCCTGTGATTATTTGTTTTTACTACTTCATTTTTATTATTCTATATACAGTAGAACGACTCACTCCTGTTTGTTTAGCAATTTCTTCACCAGTAAGTTTTTGCTCATCATATAAGAATTTGATTTCTCTTTTCTTATGATCTGGTAGTGAGGGTCTTCCACCTTTTCGCCCTCTTGCTCTTGCAGCTTCCAAACCTTTTTTAGTTCGTTCACTTAATAAGTTAGCTTCAAGTTCAGCGAATGCACTCATCATGGTAAAGAACATCTTGCCCATCGCATCTTTCGTTGATACATTCATATCTATAATATGTAAATCAATGCTGTTTTCATCCAACCATTGAGATAGCTCAATTAATTGTTTCGTTGTACGTCCAAGACGATCTAGTTTATAGATAACTAGAATGTCTCCTTCTCGTAAATAATCTAAGCACTTATCAAGTTCTGTTCTTTTTGTTTTACGACCACTCGCTTTCTCGCTAAAGATACGTTCACAACCATATTCCTCAAGTGTATCAATCTGTCCATCAAGACTTTGATCTTTTGTTGATACACGTGCATAACCAATTTTAGCCATTTGAATACCACCTATTTTAATCTTTTTATGGGTACTTACTAATGAAATCTAGTTCTCGATGCAAATAAATGCGTCTCTCATCGTCTAAAAACTCATGAGTTTTGATATTTATAATACATAGATTATAACACAAGTTTATAGACTTAAATATCCAAGCAAAACCTCTTATGTGACTTTACCTGCTAATTTAGAATAACTTTTC
>NZ_JAESLN010000031.1:0-9104 GCF_017892645.1 Staphylococcus sp. GDY8P54P
TTTTACTTTGCAACAGAACCTCCAAATATATCTGCTGTTTTAGGATAATCTGTTACAACATCTGCTACTATATCTTGTCTAGTAATCATTATAATAACCTCCTTACATTTAATAATATAATCATAATTAAATGTCATAAAATATTCATTAAGCAAGTAAAATATTCAATTATACAAGCCTTATATTTTGCTTTAAATAGTATATAATACAATAATATTTATTGAGGAGGTTTTATTATGCTTACAGAGCAAGAACAAGATATTATTAAACAAACTGTACCCTTATTAAAAGATAAAGGTACTAAAATTACGTCTGTTTTTTATTCCAAAATGTTTGAATCTCATCCTGAATTATTAAACATGTTTAATCAAACGAATCAAAAAAAAGGGATGCAATCTTCAGCGTTGGCGCAAGCTGTACTAGCTGCTGCAATGAATATCAATAATTTAGAAGCAATTAAACCAGCAATTATGCCTGTAGCACATAAACATTGTGCTTTACAAGTCTATCCTGAACACTATCCAATCGTAGGAGAAAATTTACTTGCTGCAATTCAAGATGTTACAGGATTAAAAAGTAATGACCCAGTAATTCAAACATGGGCAAAAGCTTATGAAGATATTGCAGATGTATTTATTGAGATAGAAAAAGATATTTATGATCAAATGCTATGGGATGGATTTAAACCATTTCAAATTACTCAAATTAAACAAGAAACAAAAGATATTAAATCTTTTAAAGTTGAATCTGATGACTATGACTTAAGTCAATTTAAACCAGGTCAGTATATTACAGTAGATGTTTCTAGTGAAAAGTTACCATATAGAGCTAAACGTCATTATTCAATTGTAGATGGAGATGAAAAATACTTAGTATTTGGTGTAAAACGTGATGTTACCACTGAACATGAAGGCGAAGTTTCAACAATTTTACATGATGAAATATCAGAAGGAGACATGATTAATTTATCTGCCCCTGTTGGTGTTTTTTCAATAGAAAATCCCGAAAGACCTCAATTATTTATTGGTTCAGGCATAGGTACGACACCATTAGTTTCAATGTATAAAAAATCTGCTTCATTAAACGTTCCAACTCAAATGATTCAAGTGGTTGTAACAGAAGATGAACGTCCATTTGCTCAAAAACTTGACGATATTACAGCTAATCATGAACAAGCACAGTTACATTTACATGTAAAAGACCAAGAAGGGTATCTAGAAGCTAAAGAACTAGAACAATATTTAAGTCAACAGTCTGAAATTTATATTTGTGGTGGTACAAAATTCTTACATTCAATTATAAATTCACTTAAAGAGTTAAATTGTGATATGAACTGCGTTCATTTTGAAACATTTATTCCTCGTTTAAGTGTTCAAATTTAGTTTTAAAGAAGGGTATTAAATGAAATTGAATTTTAGATATTTGAAAGTATTTGCTTTATATATGACAAGTACATTAATCTCTAATTTTATTACACCACATAAACCTTTACTTAAAACTTTGTTACAAGGAATTTTAGGATATAGTGTATTTGCTCTAGGACTTAAATACTTAACACTCAAAAAAAGAATTAATTTTTTTAATGAATAGTGGCCATCAACTAGCTGCTATTTTTTCTTTAGAAAAAATCCTAATGGAATTGGGAATATTCACCAGCAAGCTGACCAAAATTAAATTTTACATTGTAAAATTTAAAGGTTTATAAGTATATAAAATAGTAATAAAATATTATTTTATTTTTTAATATAATAATATTTTTATAAGGCCGTTATAGGGGGATTTTATTAAAGGTGGGATAGATAATGAATGTATTAACGCAAGAAGATAGAATACAAATTTTATCTGATATTGTTGAAATTAAAACCGTAAATGATAATTAATTAGAAAGGTTCTGTGTCAAATAGTGTTGGGGACCAAAAGTAAATAATCACAGTTAAGATTTAAATGAAATTTTTAATAACTGAAAGGCCATGTTTATTTTCAAGATAAGCATGACCCTTTTCTCGCCCTTAGGCGAGAAAGTCGGATCAAGAGTTGGATAATTAATAATGAAAGCTAACAAGTGTCATCGTCTAATATTTAAGCTGCAACTGGTTGGAAAGTCGCAGGTAGTGGATTAGATGGTTTAAAGATCAGTTTAAATTGTAATAGAATTCTGGCTCTGAAATTTCTAAAGCTTGCGTAGCCATATCCTGTACGTTTGATTAACTTAATCTTGTTATTCATACCTTCGGTAGGACCGTTAGAAACACGATAAATTAAAGCATTTTCGACATATGGTAAGAATCTTTCCAGTGTATTAATCGTTTTTCTTACCTTTTTATTTAATCTGACTTTCTTTAAATCTTGTAAAGTGGCTAATAAGTAACTGTAGTCTCTAGTTTTTGTCGCAAATTTAAGGTCATTCATCACTTGGTAAGCTTGTTGTAATTTCGGAGAAAGACTTAATAAATAATCTACCATACGTTGCTCAGTCATCTTTTCATGGTATAGGCGATGATAATAATAGTTTGAAAAATCGAGATAATCAGCATTTTTTAATATCAATCTCTATTGATTTTTTAGTTTTCGATAATCTGTAGGGCGACTTTTTTTGATTTCATTTATGACTGCAATCCACATTGAGTTAATTGTATTATTTAGTAATTGTACGATATGAAAACGATCAATAACAATTTTTGCATTAGGGAAAAAGCCTTAACAACACTTATATATGGAGAATATAAGTTCATTGAAATCGTCTTTACTGCAGCTCGTGCTTCTTTAGAATAGCGATGGAAATACCGAATTAACGACTGCTGTTTTCGATCCTCTATAATGTTTCCTGCTTTCAAGTATATTGTGGTAATTTACTTTATTTTAGGATTTCATGGCCTTTTTGTATACCCAAAAAACCGTGAGAGTATTATCCTCTTACGGTTTTTTCGGCATTTTAACTTGATGAAAATAATAATTCATCTAAATCAAATATCTCAATATATTTATGCGTATGTTGTTTAATTAAACCTTTTTCTTCCAATGCTGAAAACTTTCGACTTATTGTTTCAGGAGTTGTACCCAAATAAGAAGCTAGATCCTTCTTTGACATTGGTAAGGTCACATAAGTATGATTTTCTTCATTCTCAACGTATTCTGATAGAAAATCAATAATACGAGACTCTACTTGCTCCATACCAACCTGCATCGTTTGCTTTTCTGATACCTGTAAACGTTTCGTAACGTCTGATAGGATTCTTCTCATAATTTCTGGGTAAGCATCTAAATAGTCATTCATATCCTTTTTATGAATTCTACATATACTTACTTCTGATATTGCTTCAGCATAATTAGAATGGTAACTTTCAGTTTGAAAAATAGCCACTTCTCCCATAAAATCACCAGGATTTAGTATGCGTACAGTTTGTTCACGACCGGATTCATTTAAGTTATAAATACGTACACGCCCATTATTTACGATATATAGTGTGTCATCTTTATCACCACTTCCAAATAACAACGCATTCTTTTCATAATGTACTTCATGCGCTGATTGTGCAATTAAACTCATTTGTTCTTCATTTAGGTGGTTAAAAATCGGAACTAAACGTATACAATCTACATGACTATGGTGATGATGGTGTGCCATACAACTTTCCTCCTAATTAATCATTATCTATATAGTCATCGTCTTCTAGCGCATCCTTGTTAACAAAGGCTTGAAGTTGCCAAATATTTACATCTAAATAATCTTTATAACTAATTAGTAAATCCTCTAACGCATCATCTGCTTCTTCTTGGGCTAAACGCATTGCACGAATGGTAAATTCACGGTTAGATCTAAAATCCTCTACTAACTGTAAGACCATTTCTTCAGCAGAATAATATTTTTCAGACAGATCTTCAGAAATCGTTGTAAATTTTTGGAATTCGGTAGTTGTTGATGCTGGCTTAAATCCTGAAGATAGTAAACGTTCTGCAATTTTATCAAACCATGTTTCATTTTCATTATATAGTTTTTCAAATACCTCATGCAATGAATAAAAATTTGTGCCTTTTACATACCAATGATATTGGTGTAATTTTACATGCAAGGTATGAATATTAGCCAGTACATGATCTGTAACAGCTGCTGCATTAATCTTAGTATGATGAATGTGTTCTTTATAGGCTTGTTCAGCAGCTAATTTTTCTTGTCTTTCATTTACTGTTGTCATTTTATACACCTTCCTTTACTTTTGAACTAATAACGGAATATCCTAAGTTTTCAATAGCTTTTTCAATTGTATTCAAATTGACTTGTTCTTCATCAAAATCCACTTTTACCTTACTTGCATTGAACAGCACTTTTACAGAATCTTTTTCTACACCAGCAGTCTGTTTTAAACCACTTTCAATTTTTTGTAAACATGATGGACAAGTTAATGTTTCTAATTTTAATGTTGCTTTAGTCATATCTATCACTCCTTTAAATAAATTATATAAGGTATTTTTTTAAAAATAATTGACACGGATCAATTATCTTAATTGATAACTTCTTAATCTCATTGCATTTAAAATAACGACCAAAATACTTGCCTCATGAACTAACATACCAATTGACATAGACATCCATTCACTAAATATTAAACTACCCAATAATATTATCACCACACCAACAGCAATGAGAATATTTTGTTGCATATTCGCGTATGTCCCTTTAGCTAAACCTAAAGCATGGGGGAGACGATTAAAATTGGAATTCATTAGAACAATATCTGAACTTTCAATAGCCACATCTGTCCCATTTCCCATAGCTATCCCTACTCCTGCAATAGCTAGAGAAGGGCTATCATTCACACCATCACCAATAAAAGCAACAATTTCACCAGTAGACTGTCTTTCTTTTAAAAATGCTTGCTTGTCCTCTGGTAGCATATCGCCATGGGCCTCGGTTAATCCTAGCTCCTTTTTAACTAAATTAACTGTACCTTGATTATCCCCTGATAATACAATGAGATTTTTAACACCAAGTGATTTTAATTTTTGTAGGTCTTGTTTAACGCTTGGTCGAACTTGGTCACGGATTTCCATTAAAATGATTAACTGACGATCAACTGCCGTTAATACAATTGAACTACCGGCTCTTTCTAATTTATCTAATTCTTTAAGAACATCATTAGATAGTGGAATACTTTCTTGTTCCATTAAGGTTTTATTCCCTACTGCAACAATGTGTCCGTCAACGTGAGCAATTATACCCCCACCTTTTATAACCTGTGTACTCTCTACAGGTCTTAGTTTATATTGCGCTAATTTATTTGTAATAGCGACAGCTAAGGGATGGTCAGATTCCCTTTCAATCGAGTATAATAAAGATAAATCCTCCTCTTGATCATTTCCATAGTAAACGAATTCGCTAACTTCAGGCTTTCCTTCAGTTAAGGTACCTGTTTTATCAAATAGGACTGTATCTACATTCGCAAAATGACTAATCACTTCAGAACCTTTAAACAAAATACCATTCTTTGCACCATTTCCTATACCCGCGACATTTGAAACAGGTACACCAATGACCAAGGCCCCTGGGCAACCAAGTACTAATACAGTAACTGCAAGTGCTGTATCTTTAGTTAATACCCAAACTAATAGCCCAATGATAAGTACTACAGGTGTATACCAACGAGAGAACTGGTCAATAAATCGCTCAGCTTCCGATTTAGAATCTTGTGCTTCTTCTACTAACTCAATAATTCGACCAAATGTAGAATCTTCCCCAATTCTATCAGCAACTATTTGAATAGTCCCATTATCCATAATGGTACCGGCAAATACTTCATCACCTTTCTCTTTCTTTAGAGGTAAAGATTCACCGGTGATATTAGCCTCATTTACATGTCCTTTTCCAGTAGTTACCCTACCATCTACTGGAATCTTAGCCCCAGTTTTTACTATGAGAATATCTCCTTCCTCTACTTCATCAATATCTACTTCTTCAAATTGTCCGTCGTACAATTGCTTAAAAGCAGTCTCTGGAGCCATTTCCGTCAACTCTTTAATAGCAGACCGTGTTTGCTTAAGTGTACGCTGTTCTAAATATGATCCAAATAAAAATAAGAAAGTAACAATAGCTGACTCTTCGTAATTTTGAATAAAGAAAGCACCAATAACCGCTATAGTTACTAAAACATCAATACTCACTACTTTTACTTTCATAGCCTGATAAGCCTGTATTGCGATTGGTATAACACCCAATATAGAAGCAATTATAAAAGCACTATTAAAGATAACCATATTGCTAAAGATAAAATGTGCAATAAAACCTATAATAATAAGTAAACCACTAATAACAGTAATATGATTTTTATGTTTCAAAATAGTCTGTTGCATATAAACCTCTCCTACACTTTAGTTTAACCATAGTGTATTCGTTTTTAAGAAATATAAACTTGACCTATATCAATCTTATCTAATAAATATAGCGAATAACATTTAGGCTTAAACAGATAGATATATATAAATAACTAGGACATATACTCATGACCTAATTATTTTTATTATTGACTATTTACTCTTTCATATAATTTTTGTTAGCATTTAATTCCTTTTTATAGCTCAAATGCTCATTCATCTTAAGCTTATTCTCTAAACGGCTAGCAGTCGCAATGCTAGCCGTTTTATTTTTATTATTGTTTTTAACTTGTACTTTCTAATTCTTGAGGGATTAATATAATTGTAAACCTCTTTTCAAAATATTCTGAACTATCACTAATTAAAGTAAGTAAATATTCATTATCTTTTTTCTCAATAGTATATTTCATAACTACTTCTTCTGATTTATTTCCAGTATAACTAGGTTTATTAAGTGTAAATGTTATTTCTGTTTCTTCTTCATTTAATGTATATTGATAAGCTGTTGTTATTGATAAAATATTAGAAGAAGAAAATATAACGGTGTCATCAGCGAAATCTGCTTCACCTGAATTACCATTACTTTGGACAATATTCCAATTATTTTCTTGTAAATCTTCGTTTCATAAATTGCTACATCAAAACCAGAGAAAGTAATTTGAAAAGTGGTTTGTCTTCCTTATGTTGCCCCATCAACTATTATGAATTTTTTGAAACTCATCGTTACTTCTCCTTAATATAATCCTGAAAACCACAATATACTCTTATGTTAACAAATTACAATAAAAACCTAAAAAATCAAAAAATCATAAAAGTAAAATAGTAAATTTTATGATTTTTTGTATTTTAATCCTCAGAGGCGTATATTAAAAGTATAAAGAATTGGAATATTGAGAGATTATACTTATTAAAAGGGTGATGTTCTTATGTATTATACTAACAGTAATTATGAAGCTTTTGCGCGTCCGAAAAAACCAGAAAACGTTGATAAAAAATCAGCATATTTGATTGGATCAGGTTTAGCTTCACTAGCAGCAGCATGTTTTTTAATTCGTGACGGGCAAATGAAAGGTGAAAATATCCATATTTTAGAAGAATTAAACATCTCAGGGGGAAGTTTAGACGGTATTAATATGGAGCATCATGGATTTGTTGTACGTGGTGGTAGAGAAATGGAAAATCATTTTGAATGCTTATGGGATTTATTTAGAAGTATTCCATCATTAGAACAACCTGAAGCATCTGTGTTAGATGAATTTTATTGGTTGAATAAGGAAGATCCTAACTATTCAAAATGTAGAGCCATTTATAGTGGAGGAAAACGTATTGAGACCGATGGCAATTTCACATTATCTAAAAAAGCAATTAAAGAAATTTTAAGTTTATGCATGAAAAAAGAAGAAGATTTAGAAGATGTTAAAATTTCCGAAGTTTTCACTGAAGATTTTTTAAACTCTAATTTTTGGTTATATTGGAAAACGATGTTTGCTTTTGAACCTTGGCATTCAGCAATGGAAATGCGGCGATATCTTATGCGTTTTGTTCACCATATTGGTGGTTTGGCAAATTTTAGTGCTTTAAAATTCACTAAATATAACCAATATGAATCTTTAGTATTGCCAATGATAGAATATCTTAAATCATATGGTGTGCATTTTGAATACGGTGTTCAAGTTGACAATATATTGGTCGATTCAACATCATCTAAGAAAATTGCACGAGAACTTCTTATAAACAAAAATGGTAAAACAGAGTCTATACCCTTAACTTTAGATGACCTTGTTTTTGTAACAAATGGTAGTATTACTGAAAGCTCAACTTATGGGAATAATGACCATCCTGCTCCACCAACGAAAGCATTGGGAGGTAGTTGGACATTATGGAAGAATCTAGCTAATCAGAGTCCAGAATTTGGAAGACCTGAAAAATTCTGTGATTATATTCCAAATAAAAGTTGGCTAGTATCTGCAACAACAACAACTAATAATAAAAAAGTTATTTCTTATATTGAAAAGTTAAGTAAACGAGATGTGTTATCTGGTCGTACCGTTACAGGGGGGATTGTAACAGTAGCTGACTCTAGTTGGCAACTTAGTTTTACAGTCAACCGCCAGCAACAATTTAAAGAGCAGCCTAAAAATCAAGTCAGTATATGGATATATGCATTGTACTCTGACGTCAAAGGTGATTTTATTAAAAAACCAATCACTGAATGTACAGGTAGTGAAATATGCCAAGAGTGGTTATATCATATGGGAGTGCCACAAGATGAGTTAGTTGAATTGGCACAAACAGAATGTAATACGATTCCTGTTTATATGCCTTACGTGACAGCTTACTTTATGCCAAGAGCATACAAAGATCGTCCATTGGTTGTTCCTAATGGCTCTAAAAACTTAGCATTTATAGGTAATTTTGCTGAAACAGAACGTGATACAGTATTCACAACTGAATATTCTGTACGTACGGCTATGGAAGCTGTATATCAATTATTAGAAGTAGACAGAGGTGTACCTGAAGTGTATGCTTCTGAATTTGATGTACGTGTACTTATGGATGCTTATTATCAATTAAACGATCGTAAATCATTACCTGAATTAGTTAATAAGAACTTTCTTAAACGTTCAGTTCTAAAAAAAGGGATGGAAAAAATACATGGCACATTCATTGAAGAATTATTACGCAAACATAAGTTATTATAAAAGTGGTTCTGTTGCAAAGTAACTTTTAAAAGGCAT
>NZ_JAESLN010000031.1:9347-10918 GCF_017892645.1 Staphylococcus sp. GDY8P54P
AGAAGAAAATATTGATCTTTACGATGGTTATTCATTTATAGGTTTAGGTTCTGATGGTGGATTTGCAGAATTTACAAATGTCCCAGAAGAGAACGTTTATAAGCTACCAGATAAGGTTTCTGATAAAGAAGGCGCTCTTGTAGAGCCAACCGCTGTTGCAGTTCAAGCAATTAAAGAAGGCGAAGTTCTATTTGGCGATACTGTTGCTATTTTTGGTGCAGGGCCAATCGGTTTATTAACAGTAATAGCAGCCAAAGCTGCAGGTGCGAGTAAGATATTTGTTTTTGATTTATCAGAAGAAAGATTGAATAAAGCTAAAGCAATAGGTGCTACTCATACTATCAATTCCGGTGAATCAAACCCAAGTGATGTTATTAATAAACATACAGATAATGGCGTGGATGTAGCATTTGAAGTAGCTGGTGTAGCACCAACACTTAAATCTGCTATAGACGTTACTAAAGCAAGAGGTACTGTCGTTATAGTGTCTATATTTGGCCATCCTATTGAATGGAATCCAATGCAATTAACAAATACAGGTGTAAAGCTCACTTCGACAATTGCTTATACACCTACTACATTTCAACAAACAATAGATTTAATTAAAGAAGGTAATTTAAAAGTTAAAGATGTCGTTACTGATGAGATAGAGTTAGATGATATTGTGGAGTCAGGATTTGAACAACTTGTAAACGATAAATCACAAGCAAAAATTCTCGTTAAATTATAATATAGATTATAAAAACTAATGAAAGGAGAATCTCTAATTTGAAGATTCTCCTTTCATTAGTTTTCTTACTGTGATTATTTGTTTTTACTACTTCATTTTTATTATTCTATAAACAGTAGACCTGCTAACACCTGTTTGCTTTGCAATCTCTTCGCCAGTAAGTTTTTGTTCGTCGTATAGAAACTTAATTTCTCTTTTCTTGTGATCAGGTAATGAAGGGCGACCACCTTTTCGGCCTCTTGCTCTTGCTGCTTCTAATCCCTTTTTAGTTCGTTCACTTAATAAGTTAGCTTCAAGTTCAGCGAATGCACTCATCATGGTAAAGAACATTTTGCCCATCGCATCTTTGGTCGATACGTTCATATCTATAATATGTAAATCAATATTATTTTCATCCAACCATTGAGATAACTCAATTAATTGCTTTGTTGTACGTCCAAGGCGATCTAGTTTATAGATAACTAGAATATCTCCTTCACGTAAATAATCCAAACACTTATCAAGTTCCGTTCTTTTCGTTTTACGACCACTCGCTTTCTCGCTAAAGATACGTTCACAACCATATTCCTCAAGTGTATCAATCTGTCCATCAAGACTTTGATCTTGTGTTGATACACGTGCATAACCAATTTTAGCCATTTGAATACCACCTCTTTTAATCGTTTTATGGGTACTTGTTAACAAAATCTAATTCTCGACGCAAATAAACGCGTCTCTCATCGTCTTAAAACTCGTGTTTTTTTATATTTATAATACATTGATTATAACACAAGTTTATAGACTTAAATATTCAAGAAAAACCTCTTATGTGACTTTACCAGCTAATTTAGAATAACTTTTC
>NZ_JAESLN010000032.1:0-94185 GCF_017892645.1 Staphylococcus sp. GDY8P54P
TCAGTTTTCAATGTTCATTTTAATATTTCATAATGGAGCGGGTGATGGGAATCGAACCCACAACATCAGCTTGGAAGGCTGAGGTTTTGCCATTAAACTACACCCGCATATTTTCATATAAATCATATGTAATGTATTTTGATGCGGCCGAGAGGACTTGAACCTCCACGGGATAAATCCCACTAGGCCCTCAACCTAGCGCGTCTGCCATTCCGCCACGGCCGCTCGGTTGACGCTAAAATTTTCCATTCATCAAGTTAACGTACTCAATTGTAATATGTTTGAAATGTTTTGTCAATAAGTTTTTAAAATTTCTTTAACAAACTTAATAAGTCCTTCATTTAATTTCATATTATTTTCGCAACGTTTAATATCATATAACATAAATTATATATCGTCAACACATACAAATAACGAATTAGAGTAAAATATTCATTTTTATTTATTTTATCTAATTAAATGCACAAATTTCATATAATTATATCGTCTTTTTAATATCAAACGTGTAAAGTGATTCTTAAATAAAAAAGAGCTGAAAAGTATCAGCTCTCTTGCTACTTAAATTCACTATTTAAAAATGGCTTTGTTCTATCAATTTCCCTTTGCAATGTCCACAAAGCATTTTATTTAAATTCACTTTTCTTATTCTAGCATATTTCACACCACAGTTTGAGCATTTATAGATGTACCTAACTCGATTCTCATAGCTTTCAACTGCTGAACAAAATCTCGGGGCACCTGTTTGCGCACTGAGTAACTTGAAATCTTTATCTTTGTGTTTATATCCTTTTCCTTGTATATGAAGATGGTAATGACATAATTCATGTTTAATAATATCAATAACTGCCTTTTCACCGAAAGTGTCATATTGCTTTGCATTTATTTCTATATTGTGTGTATTCAGTATATAACGACCCCCAGTTGTTCTAAGTCGTTTATTAAAATAAGCTTTATGTTTAAACGGCCTTTTAAAAATTGTGATAGAAATAGACTCTGTCATGCTTTGTAATTTTTCATTATCCATGAGGATCAATCATAGTTAGTGATACTTTCCCTTTCTTGTCATCAATGTCTAATATCCAAACATCAACAATATCTCCAACACTGACAACATCCATTGGGTTTTTAACAAATTTTTTAGATAATTTTGAAATGTGTACAAGGCCATCTTGTTTAACACCAATATCAACAAAAGCTCCAAAGTCAACCACATTTCTTACAGTTCCACTTAACTTCATATCTTTCGATAAATCTTCAATCGATAAGACATCCGATTTTAATATTGGTGTCTCAAATTCATCACGTGGATCTCTATTTGGTGCAATTAACGACTTGATAATATCTTCAAGGGTGGGTTCGCCAATGTTTAGCTTTGTAGCCATGTCAGTCAAATCCACATGATTTAAAGCTGCTTTCAAATCAGCTTTTCCTAAATCATCTGCACTAAAACCAATCTCACTTAACAATTGATAAGTTGCTTGGTAACTTTCTGGATGAATTGATGTATTATCTAAAGGTTCGCTACCATTGATAATTCTTAAAAAACCAATACTTTGTTCAAATGTTTTAGCACCTAACCTTTTTACTTTGGCAATATCCTTATTGTGTTTAATAGGCCCATTTTCTTCACGGTATAAAATTATGTTTTGGGCTATAGTCGAAGACAGACCCGACACATATTGCAATAGTGAGCGTGAAGCTGTATTTACATCAACACCTACTTGGTTAACAGCTGTTTCGACAACAAAAGTTAACGCGCCCTCCAATGCTTTTTGGTTAACATCATGTTGATATTGACCAACACCAATTGATTTTGGGTCAATTTTTACAAGCTCACTTAACGGATCTTGTACCCTTCTTCCAATCGAAACAGCACTACGTTCTTCTACTTGAAAATCTGGGAACTCTGAACGAGCGATTTCTGAAGCAGAATAAACAGAAGCTCCAGCCTCGTTAACAATTATAAATTGTGTTTTTAATTTATGTTTTTGAATCATTGAAGCTACAAATTGTTCTGTTTCTCTACTAGCTGTACCATTACCGATAGCAATTAAATCAACATCATAGTTATTTACAAACTGAACAAACGTTTTCTCCGCGTCTTCCTTTTTATTTACTGGTGGATGTGGGTATATTACTCCTTTAGCTATAAAAGTGCCAAAAGGATTTATTACAGCCAATTTACAACCTGTTCTAAAAGCAGGATCCACTCCTAGAATTTGTTTCCCTTTCATTGGTGGTTGTAATAATAAATTTCTTAAATTTTCGCTGAATACATCAATAGCATGTTTTTCAGCTTTTTCTGTTAGGTCACCTCTTATCTCTCTTTCAATCGAAGGCATGATTAGTCTTTTCAAACTATCAGCAATCGCATTTTCAATAATTGTTGAACCTTCATGATGATGAATCATTTCATGCTTACGAATAAAATTCTCAATGCCTTGAATATCTATATCTATTTTAACTGATAGTATTTTTTCTTTTTCTCCCCGATTGATTGCTAATGTTCTATGATTTGCAATTTTTTTAATTGGTTCTGAATAATCATAATACATTGAAAAAATCTCTTGGTCATCCTCAGCATTCTTTTTCTTTTGTGTAACAATTTTGCCATGCTGGAAAGTATCTTTAAGTATTTTAGTTCTATATTTAGGTTCATCTGAAACTTTTTCTGCAATAATATCTTGCGCACCTTGTATTGCTTGTTCTATATTTTTTATTTCTTCATTGAAAAATTGAGTTGCTTTTTCTTCTATTGTCATTTCTAAACTAGGATTTTTGAGCCATTTTGCAAAAGGTTCTAAACCTTTTCTTTTCGCTTCCGTAGCTCTTGTTTTCTTTTTCTGTTTATAAGGTCTATATAAATCTTCAACTCTTTGTAGCTTTGTTTGCTTTAAAATGTCATTTTTTAATTCTGTAGTCAGTAAACCTTGTTCTTCTATATTATGTATAACTTCTTCTTTTCTTTTTTGAAGATTAACCATATATTGATATTCATCATTAATTTGTTTTATTTCTACTTCATCTAACCCGTCAGTCTGTTCTTTACGATAGCGTGCAATAAATGGTACTGTATTTTTTTCTTCAAGCAACGTTAATACTGCATTAATTTGTTTACTTGAAAATTTATATTTTTCTTTTATAGATTGTATTAAATTACTATCCATAGTATCCTCCACTCATAAATAAAAAATTTATTACTAATACTTATATATTCTAACATATAACGTTATCTTGATTCTTTTCCTAAAAATAATCGAAGTATAAAAAAGCAGAATTCATTAAATGAATTCTGCTTTAAGCATATATTTTATTGGTTTGCTGCTTCTTGAAGTTTCTTAATTGCTGTTCGTTGTAACCGGGATACATGCATTTGACTTAAACCTATTCTTTCACCTGTTTCTTTTTGACTTAAACCTTCAATAAATGTGCACTGTATAATCTCTCTTTCCCGTTCAGATAAAATTGGGAGTATTTTTTCTAATATCATACGCTTTTCAGTTAAATCATAATTATCATCTTGTTGCCCCATAATATCTAATAATGTAACAGTCGATCCGTCTTTATCCGCTTCAATGGAATGGTCTACACTTAATGCATTATAACTTTGACCCATTTCCATAGCTTCGAGCACATCTTCTTCATTGACTTCCAACCTATCGGCAATTTCAGCAATAGAAGGTGAGCGCTCTAACTCATTTGTCAATTCATCAGTCACTTTCTTAATACGGGGTCCGATTTCTTTAATTCGCCTAGGAACGTGCACACTCCACGTTTTATCACGTAGATAACGCTTAATCTCACCAATTACAGTTGGTACTAAAAAAGCTTCGAACTTTCTATCAAAAGATAGGTCGAATCGGTTAATTGCACCAATTAAACCAACCATACCAACCTGAACGAGATCTTCGTGATGAGATTGACCTTTTGAATATTTATATGCCAATGATTCAATCAACTTTTTATAATGTTTAACAAGTTTATCTTGAGCATCTGAATTCTCGTTATTTTGATGCTCCATTATCCACTGGTTGATTTGTTCAGGTGATACGTCATTAACTGATTTCGACTCTCTCGCCATTATTTCGCACCTGCTCTTTTTTTATATACTTAATCATGCTAATGGTTACACCAGAGTTTTTATCCACTGTAACTTCATCCATTAAAGATTCAATTAAAAATAAACCAAGACCTCCCTCTCTAAGGAAATCTATATTTTCATTGTCTTTATATGGTCCTAATTTTGCTTTTGTTTCTTCATAATCGAAACTTTCCCCTTGATCGGAAATTACTATTTTAATTTTATCATCAAAAATTTCAAAACAAAGGTTAATCATTCCTACATCCGTAGCATCGTTTTTATATGCGTGTTTTACTGCATTTGTTACTGCTTCGCTCACTGCTATTTTGGCATCTTCTATATCGTCATATGACGCCCCAGCACGTGAAAATACACCTGATAGAGTCAAACGTATTAAGCTTACATACTCTGCTGATGCTGGTAAACGCATTTCTATATAATCTTGTTTAAGTTGCATGTTATTCGACCTCCGTTCCTTCATTAACATGCATCAAATCTTTTAAACCTGTGATATCAAATAGTCGACTTATTCGATCTGAAGCACCTAATATATATAATTCTTTATCATTTTGATTTAAAGCCTTTAATGTTCCGACAAATAGTCCTAAACCGGTTGAATCCATATAACTAACATTTTCTAAATTTACATATATATCATGCGTTCCCTCTTGTCTCATCGGCATGAGTACTTCTTCAAGTTCTGGAACAGTATAAACATCTAATTCTCCGCCAACTTTAACTTCATAATGTGTATCATGTGATATTGTTTCAATATTTAGATTCATAAATTACACTCCTAAGCATAGTCTCATTAATAACCGTTATACCCTTTTATTTTAATCATTAATCTTATCTAATTCACTCTTTTTATTATCAATATTGTTAAATCGTCTCTTTTTTCTGGATTTTGAATTTTTAAAATTGCTTCATATAAAAGTTGAACAATGTCTTGTGGATGCATATGTTTATACTTTTTTATCATATCTAGTAAATAACTTTTATCTAAAAAGTCACCAGCTTCATTTCTTACTTCTGTGACACCATCTGTAAAAATGATAACTAAGTCATCTAAATGAACGGGTATTTCTTGTTGATTGTATCGTGTTTGTTGGCTAACACCTAAAACGCGACCTCTCACCTTAATTTCCTCAAATGTTTCGGTTTCAGCTCTATAAATATACCCTGGCTCATGGCCAGCAGAACTGCAATATAACAAGTGGTTTAATTCTTCATACAGTCCATAAAACATCGTTACGAACATATTTTGATTCACATTTTTTTCTACCACGCGATTCAATCGTTTAAGACCATCGCTTGGCAATTGGGAATGCCCATATGAATCCATACCAAATTTGATCATACTCATAGCTAAGGCAGCAGGTATACCTTTACCTATAACATCTGCTACTGCAAAACTCATCGTACCGTCTTTATGATCTATTAAATTAAAGTAATCGCCACTAACCTTTTGCGCAGCTACGGAAATTACACCGATTTGAATACTATCGAATTGAGGAATATCTGTCTTAAGCATCGTTTGCTGTAAACGGGATGCTAAGTCGATTTCTTTATCATGATATTGTAATCGATTTACAAGATCTTGATAATCTCTATAATTATAGCCAAATCCTTTTACTACTTCTTTAAGTACGTTGAATGTTTTAGAAATTTGTTCACTACTTAACTCTAATGCTTGAACATAATTTTTATGAATTTCAACGATATCTTCAGGTAGCAAGTCTTTTCTTTTCACTTCTTCGGTGAAGCCTTCACACTTTTTTAATAAATCTGTCTCATTTACTGTGTGTAGACTTTCGTCAATTAGCGCTTTATATTGATTTTTGAACTCTTTCACTCAGTATTTCCTCCTCAAAATGCAAATATAAATCGCATACATCGGTTTTAACAAGAATATATTCTGTTATATGTATGTGTATTAAATATTTAATCAAGCAATACAGTTTTGTTTCTAGCAAAGTGAGATGTTTTTAAATACATACTTTAAGTTGATATCGAAAAAAGCTTTAGGATAACCTAAAGCTTTTCAACTTAAACATCCTATTCATAAATATTTGATTACAAACACACGCTTTATTTTCTCTGTTCTATTTCAAATTATCTTGGAATTAAGTGTTTGTTGCATGTATAAGGAATTGATGTCTGTTATTCGTTATTTTATTACGCTCACTTTTAAAAATTATGTTCTATGATTTCTAATATTATGTAAACCTAGGCTAATATCTATAGCATTATTAACTTCTTGCATTTTTTCTTCAGATAGATATGTCAGTTTTTCTTTTAATCTGTTCTTGTCTAACGTCCGTATTTGCTCTAACAATATAACTGAATCTTTGTCGAGTTTATACTTGCTTTTTTCTATTTCTACATGTGTAGGTATTTTAGCTTTATTAATCCTACCTGTAATTGCAGCTACAATTACGGTAGGACTATACTTGTTACCAGTATCATTTTGTATAATGACTACGGGCCTTATTCCCCCTTGTTCAGAACCCTGTACTGGTGACAAATCAGCTAAATAAACGTCTCCTCTTCTCATCATTCATTGTTATTCTTAGATATAATGTAGACTTCATTGCAATCGCAAGCTTCACATTCAAATGGAAATGCTTCCGCCGCAAGGGAGAGATTCAAGTCAGCCATTTGCGAATAGCCTTCTTTTAATAGTTGTTCAATACTATGATTTCTGCTTTGATTAAAACTTGCCATGAATAAAGACCTCCATGTGACTAAAATAGAATATATTGAGATTTCTTGTTAGATATATAATAACAAATTTTAAATACAGTGACTATACTATTTTAGTAATTCATTAAGGATTTCTAGGTCTTGAGTACCATAATAGATACGTGGCAATCTCCTATTTAAGCGACATAAAACTTCATAATTGATAGTATGTTGTTGATATGCCAGCGCTTCCACAGATTGTTCACTGTCTGAATGATGATCCAACAATATCACTTTATCACCAGTTTGAATTTCTTCTGGAATTTTTATAATTATTTGATCCATGCAAACTTTTCCAATAATTTCACATTGTTTGCTGTTAACATTTACATTAAATCCGGTCATCATTCTTGGAAATCCATCTGCATAACCAACAGGAATAATACCTATTTTTGTAGGTTCTGTCGCTGTATAAATACTGCCATAACTCACAGATTCGCCTGGTTGCAAGACTTTTGTTTGTACAATTTCACTAATCCATTGCGCACTTGGTTTTAAATGTATTTTCACACTGTCTTTAACATAACTTGAAGGATAATAACCGTATAATGATATACCCACCCGCACTGAATTACAGAATTGGCTATCTTTCATTAATGCACCTGCAGAATTTTGCGTATGTATATACTGTGGCTTTTCTTCTTCATTGACAATTGATTCAAATAAACTTTGTTGCTGATTCATTGATTCTCCAGGTTCATCTGCACATGCAAAATGCGTAAACACCCCTTCAAATACTAAATGATCATGGTTATGGATTAACTCAATAACTTCTTTATACTCCGCTGCATCTTTAATACCTAATCTTCCCATGCCAGTATCTATTTTTACATGTAACCATAAATCTTTGTCGTTATCTTCTGGAATTTCTTTTAACGCTTCAACTAACCATGCTTTTGATGGAATGGTGATTGCTACGCGATGTTGTATGGCTTTATTAATATTATATGTAGGTATAACGCCTAATATTAAAATTTTAGCATCTATACCGTGCATTCTTAATTCTATCGCTTCATCCAAAGTTGCTACGCCAAAAAAATCAGCGCCATGATCCATAAGGTAACGTGCGATTTTCACGCTGCCAAGGCCATAAGCATTCGCTTTTACGATTGGCATCACCGTTTTATTTGGGTGTAATTTTTGGAAAACTTGAAAATTTGCCACAATTGCATTTAAATCTACGTTTAAATATGTGGATCTATAATACTTATCAGTCATTAAACGAGACCTCCATTTCAAAAATAAAGTTACACTTTGACATACATTAAATTAATTTTATAACAATTAAATAAAGATAGCCAAAACTTTATATTAAAATCGTTTTTTATTTTTCTATAATGACTTGGCTCATTGCGTAATGTTCTGTGTGTGAAATACTTACATGAACTGTAAAACCATCATAATGTATACATGGTTTTCCAAGTTCATCATTAAAACAATCTATTTCATTTAATGCTATAGTTTTTCCAAGTCCTGTACCGAGCGCTTTGCTAAAAGCTTCTTTACAGGTAAATCTTCCCGCTAAAAATTCTATTTTACGCGTTTCACTTTTAAATTGATGAAAGTGTTGTTGCTCATTTTTTGACAATACACGTTCTACCAATTTGTCTTGTCTATAGTAAAGTTTTTTTATTCTAGCTATTTCTATTAAATCAACGCCTATACCATGTATCATTAGCTACTCCTGCCTTTCTATGACAAGTTTTTTATTATAAATTCTGTGGCATAGAATGATTACCTTTTTTTATTTCTTGTTTCAATGTATTTGCTTTATTTTTGTCAATTAGCTTTATTTCAGTATTTCCACCTGCTGTCGACAAGGTTAAACTCGCCAAATTATATTTTCTCATTAAGATACCTTCATGGGTATCGACATTTTGAATACGAAACAAAGGAATTTTCACTACATTAATAAACCACAAGCCATTTCTAACCGTGAATTCTTGATTTTCTAACTTATATCTAAATATTTTATATTTATAAATCGGTCTAATCATACCACCGATAATGATAACAATGAATGCAATTATGATATTAATCGTCCATAACCAAAACATGACTTTAGAACTTATGAAATGTAACCATACCTTATCTATTACTGTAATGATTGATAAAGCCAAAATTAATAAAATTGCAGTAATTATTGAAGCAATACAAATGACTGTTTTGCCTGATGGATCCATATAATTATATTCATTCATCAAAATCACCTCTCAAATACCATGATTTTAGTTTTTCCACATGACTATCTTCACTATATTTTAACCCTATTTCTGCACTGCCAGCCGCTTTAGCAATGATAAATTTAAAGTTTGCTAGGTTACTTCGAATAAGAAACGGATTTTCTGACATTTCCATACCTAACAATTTGTTGTGTTTAAAATATGTGTTTTTAAATCCAAACATAGTTACATTCCGCACAACTAATTCATCGTGATTTAAGTTTAAACCAGAGGATTTAATAACGATAAAACTGTGAAGAATCATTATTAATATTAGGCACCCTGCAATAACAAATGACCAAACAGACCAGTAATAAGTAGCAATCGTAGCACCGATAAGTAATACTAGTGATTCTCTCCAAAAATACCTATGAAATCCCCTCCAAGGCATGCCTAGTTTTGGTTCAGTGAATTTCATGTCTGGTATCAGGTGCTTTATCAGATAAAATGCTTTTTGCCTCTTAATAAATGGTAAAATCATTACATTGCCGCCTAGAGTAACATCATCCTTATCAACACCATCCATATCACTCGTAATTACAAAATGAATTGAAGTATAGCCAAATAACTTTCTTATAAATGATTGACGTTCTACAATCGCTTGCACACGGTCAGTTGGTACAGTAATACTTTTGACATTAAACAAACCATATTGAATATTTAACTGTGTACCTTGTTGCTTAACCGTATAATTAAAATTTCTAACTATTTCTATGATAGTGCCAAAAATATAACTCACTACAATGATCAAGACAACAATCATTAAAATAATCATAAAAGCAGTCTGAAAAATTTCAGAAAATGTATTGGTAATTTTATGCCAAGGTAAAATATCACTTAATGCAAACATGACTGGTGACAATGTTGCAAAAGCTACACCAATGACACCACTTGTTAAAGCCATAAATAAAAGTTCTTTAAAATTTAATTTATAAATATTCATAGCTGGCGACTGCATTTTTTGTTCTTTTTCAGCATCCTGCTCTGCAAAAGAATTATTGTTGTCAATGATTTCGCTATTTTGAGTCAGTTTTTGCTGTTTTTCTTTTAATGTTTGCTGTATAAAATCACTTTGATTTTTGGATACAGTGTCTAACTCTATACCATCACTAGGCGTTTTAATTTGAAGTATTACCCCACCCACAATTTGATTAATAATACCTTGTGAAGTATCTAACGTTTGAATTCTGCGTATATTTAACTCTTTCCTTTCTTTACTAAAAATACCAGTGGCTAAAATAAAATGATCATTTTCAATCCAATATCTAGTGTTATAAACCTTTAATATTTGTATTATAAACGAAATCAGAAAGATAATAGTAACAATGCCTGGATAGATATATGATTTATAATCCGTAAAATCAAAGTTGCGTAAATTAAACACTAAAAAAATAAAAATCAAAATAATATTTTGTTTAATCGCCTCTATTATTCCAGTTATGTATGAAATTGGATGTAATTTTTGAGGACTATACATCATAATCAGCTCCTCGTAAGTATTTTAAAATATTATGTTCAAATACTTCAATTTCCTTTGTTAACATCAACGGGAAATCAAGTGAGTGGCCAGCTGTCACCAAAGTTAGCCTTGATTTATGTAATTGTTTTAATAATGGATTGCTTTTTCTTTTTAAAAATTGCGTTCGCTCATATTTAACAATTTCATTCTTTTTAAAAAATATTCCTGTTTTGATTTCAATATATTGGTCTTTGACGCAGTAAAAAGTATATTTATACTTCAACCAAGGTCTCAACAGCATATATATTACATCAAAAATCGTTATTGCAATAAATATGTAAATTAAAAAATGCCACCAATTATAATGATTCCATAAAAATACTAATGCAATCATAAATAATAAACTAACAATCAATTCAAGAGCTTCTAGTATGTAATAATATCTCATCGCTTGTTTAGGGCTGCGCCTAAATTGTTGGTCGTTAGTCATAATTACACTCCTCCATAAAATTTTTCAATTCATTATAACATAGGGACATGTTTGCTTCATTATCGTCGTAGAAGGCAATGATTATTCTAATATTTTTATCATCACTTTAATTTCCCACTTTTTCTAATCACTTTTATGTGATTGAATCGATTTTAGATATAAAAAAATCACTCCAATAAATTGGAGTGACTAAACCTAAAATTCATATATGATAAAGTATTTTATTTTTTATGGTCTGCGAATGTGCGACCCTTCATTGATTTTTTGTTGTTTCTATCTGATGATCTATCATTTTTCTTTTTATTGTTGAAGCCGCCTTTATTTGGACGACGATTTCTGCTATCGAATTTGCCGCCACCACGTTTATGGTTTCCACCACGTTTTGGTCCACCTTTACCTTGGCGACCTTTGCCTCGAGATAATGGCTTTTCAAATGTTAATTGAACATCAACTTCATCGTTTGATTCAACTAACTCTTGCAATAATGCTGCTACTAAATTTACATCATTATATTCTTCCAGTAATTCTGTTGCAATACGTTCCAGTCTTGGTTCGCTATCTCTTGACATCCAGTTTTGAACTTTACCTTTAATGTCGTCTTCACGTGCTTTAAGCACTTCTTTACGATGCGGTGGTCTCAATGCAGTCATTTGTCGTTTGTTCGTTTGTTCAATTTGACGGATATAATCCATTTCAATTGGGTTAACAAAAGTAATTGCTACACCTTTTTTACCAGCACGACCCGTACGGCCAATTCTGTGAGTATAACTTTCAGTATCTTGAGGTATATCAAAGTTATAAACATGGCTTACACCTGATATATCGAGTCCTCTTGCTGCAACATCTGTAGCAACTAAGATATCTAATTGGTCGTTCTTAAATTTCTTCAATACTTCTAAACGTTTAGCTTGTGTGATATCGCCATGTAAACCTTCAGCTTTATATCCTTTTGAAATTAACGCACTTGTTAGTTCGTCAACACGACGCTTAGTACGACCAAAAACAATTGCTAACTCAGGTTGATGTACATCTAAGAAATTTGTAAATGTATCAAATTTTTCTAATTCTTTTACAATTGTGTAATATTCATCTATTTGAGGATCTGACATTTCATTATTCATAGTTTTAACAATTTCTGGTGATTTCATAAATTGTTGTACCAATGTTTGAATAGCTTTTGGCATTGTAGCTGAAAATAACATTGTTTGACGTTGTTCTGCTGGTATTTTATCCATAATAAATTTCATATCATCAATAAAGCCCATATTCATCATTTCATCTGCTTCATCTAATATTAATGTATGAATAGTGTTTGTTTTTAACGTACGACGATTTAAATGATCAATAACACGTCCAGGTGTACCTACAACAATTTGTGGACCCTTTTTAAGTGATTTAATTTGACGATCTATTGGCATTCCACCAAATACAGTTACTATTTGTACATTTTGGCCGGTCGCAAATGCTCTAAGTGATTCAGCAACTTGCATCGCCAATTCTCTAGTTGGTGCTAATATTAATGATTGAACTCCATCTTGTCCTGCCACTTTTTCAATAAGTGGAATACCAAAAGCGCCTGTTTTTCCTGTACCTGTTTGCGCTTGACCAAGAACATCCTTACCTTCTAAGGCAAGAGGGATACTCTCTTTTTGTATAGGAGTGGCCTCATCGAACCCCATTGATACTAGGGTTTCTACCGTTTTATCTGAGATCCCTAATTCTTTAAAATTTTGCAATATAATTCTCCTTTATTTATCTGTATTTCTCTACATATATGTTCATCTAAGTTTCTTCAACTTCTTTATAGTACCACCTCAAGTCTATAATCGCAATAAACCAAATTTATTATAATGACATAATTCACCTCATTAATAATCAAAGTAAACTGAGAAAATACTGTGACATATAGGTTGTAAGCGTTTAATTATATTTACCAGTATTTATTTTTGTTTACGAAAAAAAATTGTAGATTTATTTATATTGATAATTTTTAGTAATTTTTAAAAATAGTAACTTAAATGAACTAGTTCAAGTTACTAACTATCGAAATATCTATTTTATTTATAACAAAATAAAACACCACTTTCCCACTAATAAAAGTGATATGAAATGTGGTGTTAATAATTTTAAATTAAGGCATCTACAACTTCTTCTAATTGCATCCCTCTTGAACCTTTAATTAGTATTTTATCTTGTGGTTCAGTATTTGATTTTAATGACTGTATTAGTGCAGCTTTATCTGTAAAATGTTCTGCATATTTTACAAACGCTTTGCCTGTACGATGAATATGACCCGCTTCTGTTCCATAAGTATATAACGCATCGATTTGTTTATTAACTAAATAATCACCAACCGCTTCATGCATTGTTTGACTATTAGGCCCTAATTCTAAGACATCACCTAACACAAGTATCTTGCGGCCTCCCATACTGCTGAGTGTATCAATAGCGGCTTTCATACTAGTTGGACTAGCATTATAAGCATCATTGATAACAAGCGTATCGGAGTCGGTATGGTGTTGTTCCATTCTCATACCTGTAAGTTGAACCGCTTGAATATTTTGATGTATCGTTTCATAACTCAGATTAAGCCGTTTACCAACAGCTATAGCTATAGTTGCGTTTTTCATATTATGTTCACCTAAAATTGGTAATTCATAATGCTCATTTTCATTAATATTAAAAATAATACCAGTATCATCTATATTGTCAATTTTACAAACTAAATCATTATTTTCTTTTTTACCTATACTCATTAAATCTATATCTACTAATTTATCGACATGAGGCTTTAATAATGGCTCATCTCCATCGTAGATAAATAGACCTTGAGGTTTAAGACCAAATGAAATTTCCGCTTTAGCTTTCGCTATACCTTCACGCGATCCTAAATCTTGCATATGTGATTCACCAATATTAGTAATAATTGCAATATCTGGGTTAGCTAATTGTGATAATGCTTCAATTTCATGAAAACCAGACATACCCATTTCTAATATAGAAATTTCAGTATCTTGATCTAATTGCAAAATGGTTAACGGCATACCGATTTCATTATTATAATTTCCTAGTGTTTTTTTCACTTTAAATTGAGGCTTTAATACACTTTCTATCATGTCTTTAGTCGTTGTTTTACCATTAGAACCTGTAACAGCGATCACAAATGGATTAACAAATGCCAAATAGGCTTTGGCTAACTGCTGCAATGCTTCCAATGTGTCATCTACCCAAATAATAGGTCCAGAAATTTGAGGGGCTAAAACACTGTTCTTCTGACAAAATGCCGCTCCCGCACCATCTTCCAATGCTTGATTCACATATTTATGTCCGTCGACATGTTCTCCTTTAAAAGGAATAAACAAATTTTGTTCGTCGATTTTTCTTGAATCTATAGAAACACCTTTAATTGTGTAATCTAAATAGTCATTATCAATCTCGCATGGAATCCAATCTTGAATTTGTTCTAAAGTTACTTCAATCATGATTTAACCGCCTCAATCAATTTTATATTTATTTTTCTTTTTATCTTCATGTTTTTCTTTTGCTAATTCAATTAATTTACTTATGAGTTCTGCATAACTTACGCCCATGTTTTCCCATAAACTTGGATACATACTATAAGCTGTGAAACCAGGCATAGCATTTGTCTCGTTTATAAAAATTTGATTATCTTCCGTTACAAAGAAATCAGCGCGCAATAATCCTGAACAATCTGTTGCTTTAAATGCTTCTACAGCCATATTTCTTAAAGTCATTTTTACATCATCATTCAAGTCAGCTGGAATATCCAATTTGATTTTTCCATCTTTATACTTAGCTTTGTAATCATAAAATGCCACATCTTTAACTACCTCTCCCGGCCAAGTCGTTTCTGGGTAGTCATTACCTAAGACAGCCACTTCAATTTCTCTAGCGTTGATGCCTTGCTCAATTACTAATTTACGATCAAATTGAAATGCTTCTTCTATACCTTGTTTCAACTCTTCCTCATCGTTACACTTACTAATACCTACGCTTGATCCTAAATTTGCAGGTTTCACAAATACAGGATATTCTAACTTGTCATGTACTAATTTCAAAATATTATTTTCGTATTTTTGATATTCGCTTCTTAAGAAACTTACATATGGTAATTGAGGTAAGCCTCTATGCGCAAAGAGTTGTTTCATCACAAGCTTATCCATTGAACTTGAGGCTGCTAGCACACCATTACCAACGTATGGAATATCTAACACTTCAAATAAACCTTGAATTGTTCCATCTTCACCATTCGGTCCATGTAGTAATGGGAAAACCGCACTATATGCTGTGCCAAGGCTGCCTTCATTTAATAATTTGGAGATTTCTCCGGCAGGAACATCTGCTAATCGTAACGCATCTATGTCATCTATAGGATCTACGATATTTTCTTTCTTTTTCCAATCTCCATCGTTTGTTATGTAAATAATGTCCACTTGATATTTTTCTTTATCAATCGCATTTAAGACATTTTGTGCTGTTAATATTGATACATCGTGTTCAGCACTTTTCCCTCCATATACGATACAAACATTTTCTTTAGCCATATTTTAGCCTCCATATAGAATTCTTAAACTACATCATATCACGATTTATTAGCATTTTGCATTTGTTATGTAGTTGTAAAATAATTGTTTTTTATAAGTATATTGAAGTTTTTAAAGTATTTAAAGTGAAAACTTCAATGACACTTAAAATAATTATTTAAGTTTTACATACCCTACTTCTAGCAAAATCGTATAAAGTTCGGTAAAATCTATATATACTACAAGTAATTGAAATAATAGTTTTCCAAAGGAGTAAGAAATGAATACTTCACGTCAATCAAAAAATAATCATTGGATCCGAAAAATAGACTGGATTTTAATTGGCTTCATCGCATTACTAGCAATCATAAGTATTACGTTTATTAGTTCTGCAATGGGCGGAGGTCAATATAGCGCTAACTTTAGTATACGCCAGATACTATATTATGTTTTTGGGGCGATTATCGCATTTCTAATAATGCTAATTTCACCTAAAAAACTTATGAAATATACATATTTACTTTATATTATACTTTGTTTCTCATTGTTGTTATTACTAATTATTCCAGAAACACCTATCACACCGATTATTAACGGGGCAAAAAGTTGGTATACGTTTGGACCAATTAGTGTTCAACCATCCGAATTTATGAAAATAGTTATGATTTTAGCTTTGGCCAAAATTGTAACTAAACATAACCAATTTACATTTAACAAATCTTTAGAAACTGACTTTAAATTATTCTTTAAAATTATCGGTATAGCTTTTATCCCTATGGTACTTATATTATTGCAAAATGATTTAGGTACAACACTAGTTATCTTTGCGATTATTGTCGGTGTTATGATAATCAGTGGAATCACTTGGAAGATACTAGCACCTATATTAATAGGGTCAGTCGTTATTGCTTCTACGGTGATATTATCAGTGATTTATAAACCTTCTATTTTAGAAAATAGTTTCGGCATTCAACCTTACCAATTAAGTCGTATCAATTCGTGGCTTGATCCCTATACTTATAGTAGTGGTGATGGATTTCATTTAACAGAATCACTTAAAGCGATTGGTTCTGGACAACTATTTGGTAAAGGGTTCAATCAAGGTGAAGTTTATATTCCGGAAAACCATACGGATTTTATTTTCTCAGTTATTGGGGAAGAATTTGGTTTTATTGGTTCAGTCATTTTGCTATTGATTTTTCTTGCATTTATTTTTCACTTAGTAAGACTTGCTACTAAAATTGAATTACCGTTCAGTAAAATTTTCATCATTGGATTTACGACAATGATGCTATTCCATATCCTAGAAAATATTGGTATGACCATTCAGTTATTACCAATTACGGGTATACCATTGCCATTTATTAGTTATGGTGGTAGCTCATTATGGAGTTTAATGTGTGGTATTGGTGTGATATTATCAATTTATTATCACCAATCTAGACAATATACAACGCAAAACAAATAGCTATTTGTTTTGCGTTGACATATTTAAAAAGCGTTGAAAACTCTTAGATCAAAAAGTTTTCAACGCTTTTATTTTTTATAAATTTATCGTTCAACACGGCACTCTAAAATGGATTGAGTAGAAAATCAATTTATTTAATAAGACTTCACCGTACCATTTCTTCAAGTCAAGATTAACTGCTCCTTTAACAATAAGAGGCTGAGACAATCAATGTCTCAGCCTCTTAAATTTGCATATATGTTTTTAATCTTTGTATGGGTAACGCACTATTTCAATTCGTTAGCGGTTTTCACAGTCGTTGGTAAAGTATGCATAACTTCTAATCTTGATTTAGTTTTCTTTATGTTTACCCCTAATGATGATAATAGTTTAACTACATTTTGAATCTTTTCGTTATCTTTACTCATATCATCACTCCTAAATTCTAGCTTCTATTATATCTTACCCTATTTATTTCCGAATTACTACATGTTATTGAAATTTTCTTTATCTTATAAAATAATTTTTGTTTTATTACGTAATTTTAAAACATTCTCTTATAATTATTATAAGCAATAAAAACAAAAACAGAATATAAATCAATACCAGTCAGTCTATTGATTGTTTCACCCTGTACTTTATAACATGATATGAGAAAGATAACATTTCAATGACTGAAGTTGATTTAATACAAAATTTCAAATCCTAAATCATATAAGTCTTTTTCTAAATTGTTTAAACTTGCTGGTGTTTCAAATTCTATAAACACTTGTGCTTTTTCAATTTCAACTGAAACATGATTCACACCGATGATTTGTGATAATGTTCTTTCTATTTGAAGCTTATCTTGTTTATTATCTATTTTACGTAAATAAATCGTTTGTGATTCCATTGGCGTCACCTGTTCTAATCTTTCATTAACTTTTGGAAAGTTACCAACAACTCATCCATTGCTTCTTGTTGCTCACCTTGGTTCACTTTATCCATAATACAACTTTTCATATGGTGATCTAATAATTTCGTAGCAACACTATTAAGTGCTGATCTTGTCGCTCTAATTTGTGTAAGCACATCATCACAATATACATCTTCATCAATCATACGATTGATCGCTCTTACTTGTCCTTCAATGCGATTTAAACGAGATTTTAAATTTGATTTAATTTGTTCAGAATGATGCGCTTTTTGCATTTCTGCCATAATCCAACGCCCCCCTCTTAATATACATTTATAATATACCCCTATCAGGTATTAGTCAAGTGATAAAAACGTGGTACCATGTTACAATGATGAAGAATTTATCAATTGTAAATTAATTGAATAGCAATTTGGAGGTTTAATATGATAGATATTTTTGCTATAACTTACAACCATACAAACGTCATCATTAATGTTATTCTGATTGGCGCATTTATATTAAACCTAATCTTTGCATTTACAATTATCTTTATGGAGCGACGATCTGCTGGTTCTGTTTGGGCATGGATATTGGTTTTGGGTCTTATACCTATTTTAGGTTTTATCGTGTATTTACTTTTTGGTCGCCAAATCCAACGCGAACATATCTTTAGTTTAGATGAAGAAGATAAAGTCGGCATTGAAATGATTGTAAATGAACAACTAGAAGCCTTGAAAAATGATGATTTTTCTAAAGGCAATCATCAAATCGTAAAATTTAAAGATATGGTTCAAATGTTATTGTATAATAATGCGGCTTTCTTAACTACTGATAATGATATAAGCATCTTTATAGACGGAAAAGAAAAGTTTGATGCACTCATTGAAGATATATATAATGCCAAAGATTATATACATATTCAATACTATATTTTCCGTAATGATTATCTAGGAAAACGAATATTAACTGCATTAGAACATAAGCTTGACGAAGGTGTCGAAGTGAAAATGCTTTATGACGACATGGGGTCTAGAGGTTTATCTATAAAAGACTTTAAAGCTTTTAGAAAAAAAGGTGGACTCGTTGAAGCATTCTTTCCATCTAAATTACCATTAATCAATTTGAGAATGAATAATCGTAATCATAGAAAAATTGTTGTTATCGATGGACATATTGGTTACGTAGGTGGATTTAACGTCGGTGATGAATATTTGGGACTTAAGAAAAAATTTGGATACTGGAGAGATACACATCTCCGTATCGTTGGTGATGCTGTTAACGCTTTACAACTTCGTTTTATGCTTGACTGGAACTCACACTCAACACGTGATAATTTAAGATATGAAGAACGTTATTTTCCAGACGTAGATTCAGGTGGTACGACGGGTGTGCAAATTGCTTCTAGTGGTCCTGATGAAACGTGGGAACAAATAAAATACGGTTATTTAAAAATGATTGCTTCAGCAAAGCATTCTATTTATATACAATCACCTTATTTTATTCCCGATCAAGCATTTTTAGATGCTGTTAAAATTGCTTCTTTAGGTGGCGTGAACGTAAATATCATGATACCTAATAAACCGGATCATCCTTTTGTTTATTGGGCAACATACAATAACGTTGCTTCTTTATTAGATGCTGGAGTGAATATCTTTCACTACAATAATGGTTTCTTACATTCTAAAACACTCGTCATTGATGATGAAGTTTCCAGTGTTGGAACAACAAATATGGATCACCGCAGCTTCACATTAAACTTTGAGATAAACGCATTCATCTATGACCCACATATTGCTAAAGCTTTAAGAATGGCTTTTGAAGAAGATTTAAATGTCTCTTATAGATTAACTAAAGCACTATATGAACAAAGAAGTTTATGGGTCAAATTTAAAGAAGGCATTTCAAGATTATTATCTCCGATTTTATAGAATCATTAGCAGTCCGAGACTTATCATATGTCTCGGACATTTTTAATCTTAGTAATTATAAACAACCGAATTAAAAAATGTATTTCTACGCTTATAAAAGCGTAAAGTATATACATGTTGTTTGTCACTCTAGTAATAACACTTAATACTTTCATCTTAAAAAGATTGTTGATCACCCACTATTTAAGCACATCAATGTATTTTTTATAACAATTAAATCTCAATCAATAATTTAGTTTAGTTTTTTCTCAAAATGGAGGCAACTTGATATGACTAATGAAGATATACTCACTAAAGCGCAAAACTACATGAAACATTTTCATAAAGATGATACAACCGGGCACGATATTGCACATATACAACGCGTAAGAAGATTAGCAGAATATATTGCTAACAATGAACAACAAGGTCATTTACTCACCATACAATTAGCAAGTATTTTACACGATACTATCGATAGCAAACTTACAAATACTAAAGAAGCAAAAGTAAAGTTAGCACAGTTCCTCAATGGTTTGGAACTTGATCTCGTAATACAACAAGATGTGTTACATATTATTGAACATATCAGTTATAAAAATGGTAAAAATGATCATGTTAAATTATCGATTGAAGGACAAATTGTTCGTGATGCTGATCGTTTAGATGCGATTGGTGCAATTGGTATAGCACGCACATTTCAATTTGCAGGTCATTTTGGTGAACCTATGTGGATTGACCAACAATCCAATAATATAAAAAAATCTAATCAATCATATTTTGATTGGAAACCTTCTGCAATAAAACACTTTTATGAAAAATTATTTAAACTTAAATCACTCATGCACACTCAAACAGCAAAAAATTTAGCGCAACAACGACATGAATTTATGAAAAATTATGTAGATACTTTTTTCAAAGAATGGTATTTTTAAAAATTCAAGTATGTTTGTTCCAGACTTTGTAGACCATCTTTATATATTGGATAGCTACGTTACTTTCGAAACTAAGATACATTTATTTTAAATATAAAAAATAGAAGCACTTGAGATAATCATCTCAAGTGCTTCTAAACTTTATACCTGCTATATATTATGTACCAGGTCTACCATTTAAATTAATGATGTAATGCATTATTTCTTTTTAGATTTCTTAGGTGCTACTTGAGTGTTTTTACCTTTGCTAGCTTTTTCAGAATTATTATTCTTCATTGCTTCAATCATTGGAGCAACTTCTTTTTTAGCAAGATTAGAATAATACATGTTGGCAACTTGAGTTTGTACAATCAAGAATGCCGCACTGACTGACCAATAAAGACCTAATGCTGACGCAGAACTTAAAGAAATCCAAACAATCATAATTGGTGAAATAATCATCATCATATAACCCATTTGACGTTGTTCATTTGGCATACTCTTACTTGATACAAAAGCTTGTAAGAAGTATAAAATACCAGCGATAACAGTAATCCAAATATCAGGTTGAGACAAGTTAAACCAAAGGAAATTTGGGTGTTCCGTAAATCCACCACTTGACGGGTATTTCAATACGAAGAATAAGCCCATAATGATTGGCATTTGAATTAAGATTGGTAAACAACCTAACATGCTCTTCATTGGATTCATATCGTATTTTTTATATACTTCCATCATTTCTTGGTTTGCAGCCATTTTTTCTTCTTGCGTTCTAGAACGCTTAACTTTTTCTTGAACTGCATCAATATCCGGTTTTGCAACCTTCATTTTTTCTCGCATCATATGACTATTTTTATAGTTTGATAACATGAAAGGCAATAATACAACACGTATTGCCAATACAAGTACTACTATTGCTAAACCATAATCATTGTTGAAACTTGTTCCCAACCAATGAATTAACTTGTCCATTGGTTCTACAAACGTATTAAAGAAAAATCCATCTCTATTTTCAGGTTTAGAGTAGTCACAGCCTGCTAAAAGGACCATTACACCTAATAATAAAGGTAGTAGCGCTTTCTTTTTCATTTTTCCACCTCTAATGATATATTCACATAAAATTTATTTTATCATACTCAAAGGAAAGTAGAAAACAAAAAAAGAAATTTTCCGCATTATTCAACAGTTTGTAAAAATTGTTGTACAGTTTCTTGGATATTTGAACTTTTCGAGATTGCAGAAATAATTGATAATCCATCTGCACCATGATTCATAATGATTTGAGCATTTTTTGTATTAATACCTCCAATTGCAACGATTGGAAAATCTTGAACTTTAGTTCTTAATGTTTGAATCATTCCTGGTCCCACTGGAGCTTTAGCATCTGATTTTGAGCCCGTATGATACATCGGTCCAACACCGATATAATCAACATTGGTTAAATCCGATACTTGATATTCTTCTAAATCACTTACACTAAGACCTATTATTTTATTACTAAATGTACTGGCGAATGCATCAATATTGGCATCATTTTGTCCTACATGTATTCCATCAGCATCTATTGCTTTTGCTAAGTCTACATCATCATTAATAATAAAAGGAACATGATAACTTTTACATAAAGATAATAATTTTTGTGCAAGTTCAATTTTGGCATTTCCTGTTAATGAACCGTCCCCTTTTTCTCGAAATTGGAACATTGTAATTCCTGATTCTAAAGCTTCAGTCACAACATCTATGATTGATGTTTGTTTTGGTATATCTTGTGTACCACAAATAAAATATAGCTTTAAATACGCTTTATTAAACATAGTTACACCTCTTGCTTATTTTGATATTGTATATCAGTTTCAAAGGTCATATTATACAATGCATTTAACAATTCTACTTTAAAACTACCAGGTCCTGCTGAAATTTGTTCAGCTTTTTCTGCAGCGATATTATATAGAGAGACCGCTTCTATTAACGCATTTATAGATGGGGTTTCTGAGTCAACAAAACTTGCTACTATTGCTCCTAATAAGCAACCAGCACCAGTTATTCTTGCCAACAATGGAGATCCGTTAGATAGTTTAAATATGTGTTCATTCTGAGCAATAACATCCTCTTTGCCAGTTATGACAATCGACGTATTAAAGTGTTTGCGTGCTTCTTTTGCAATTGATACTGAATCTAAACTACTATCGCTGTCAGTTCCCTTCATTTTAGTATCGCTATTAATTAACGTTAAAATTTCAGAAGCATTTCCTTTAATAACAGTAACTTTTATTTCATTGAGAAACTTTTTGCAAAAATCTTTGCGGTATTGTGAAGCACCTACAGCAACAGGATCAAATATAATCGGTTTGCCAAGATGATTCGCTGTTTTGGCGATTTTTAAAATATCTTGTTCTCTTTCTTTTGTTAACGTACCAATATTTATTAACAAAGCGTTTGCAGCTGTCAGCATATCATGTGCTTCTTCAGGCGCCTCACTCATTGCTGGACTAGCACCAAGACTTAACAAACCATTTGCAGTAAAATTTTTAACTACATCATTTGTATAACAAATGACAAGCGGTTGATCCGCCCTTAATTTTTCTAAATTATTCATCATCTAAACCAACTTCCTTCATATATGCAAAATGGTTTACTGGACCTCTACCTAAACCAATTTCTGGTGTGTGTTTAATACTAAGTGAAATAAATTTCTTCGCTTTTTGAACTGCATCGAACATCGATTTACCTTTTGCTAACTCTGCAGTAATAACAGCTGAAAAAGTACATCCTGTACCATGTGTATGTTTTGTATCATATCTAGGTTCTTCAAAGGTAAACACATCATCTTGTGTAAATAAATAGTCTATAGCTGTATTTTTATCACTTGAATGTCCCCCTTTTATAACAACACCCTTGGTACCAATTTCATTGATAAATATATTGCCAGCTTGATAAATCGACTGTTGGTCATTAATTGTAATACCTGTAATTTCTTCAGCTTCTGGTAAGTTAGGCGTCGCTATTGTAGCGTAAGGCAATAAAATATTTTGTAAGTTTGCTTTAGCATCATCATCCATCAAAGAATCACCACTTTTTGCTAACATAACTGGATCGATAACATATGGAATATTGTCGTATTTTTTTAAATACATTTGAATAATCTCCATCATTTCTTTAGATGCAATCATCCCAGTTTTCAAAGCATGTGGTAGTTCATCTGAAAATACACTTTCCATTTGCTCTTCTAACCAATGTGAATCTAGATTATGAATATGTTGTACGCCTTTAGTATTTTGAGCCACAATGCTTGTTATTGCAGCCATACCATATACACCACATGCATGGAATGATTTTAAATCTGCCATGACACCTGCACCACCGGTAGGATCTGTTCCAGCAATCGTTAACGCAATCTTAGGTTTATTCATTATTTTGACCTCCGTATAACCAATTTTCTTGTATATATGCCATATTAAAGAAATTTCGTTCATGTATCGTACTTTGTAAGAAACAAGATTTTATTGCTTCTTTTTCTTCAACTGCAAGATTTTGCGTTAATCGGTCCATTAATTCATCAAAAATATTTACCAATTCATCCATTTCCGTACTATAAAATTCAAACCATTTTGATAAAATTGAGTCTTTATTTAATTCACTGTCTTTCAACGCTTCTTTAGCAATCACTTGATACACATATGGACAAGGTGCCATTGCTGCAATTGTATATGCAGCATTTTCTTTTGAATAGGCATTGAAATACATATGTTTGATATAATGATCTCCACTTGGTGGCCAAACTTTTTCTTGAACGATTTCACTATAGTTTTGTTGTACATATGTTGCTAAGATTTCGTGTGCTTCTACTTCACCATCAACTATAAATTGTATTTGTTCTACTAAAAATTGAACCTCTTCCAATCTACTCATTTTTGGTATTAACAATGCATATATATTTGCAAATTCTTTTAAATAAGAAGCATCTGCTCTCAAATAAAATTTCAAAGCCTCTTCAGAAATCGTACCATGCAACATTTCTTGGATAAATGGATCATTATAGATATCCTCAATAATTGGTTGTGAAGCTTTTTTTAATTCCTGTGAAAATAACAAATTTAGCCCTCCTAATTAAAAAAACTACATCCCACGTAGGAATGTAGTTTATTAATATATATTAGAGCAATTTCCCAAATATTAATGTATGCTACTTTCCTACGTTGGTCTTAACCAAATCAGGTTATAAGGGTCTGAATTTCTCATCTCAGCCATAAGGCTCCCCTAGTAGTTTCTTTATTATGTATTTATATAAAACATATCAAAGTACATCAACTATTGCAATAAAATGGTTTATATAAACCTTCTAGTAATACAAAAACCTTTAATATGATTGTACTCCCAACAGTTATCAACTAAGTTAAATGTACTTATAATTAGCTTTATATACTCTAGATGCACATTTTTTATAAGAAAAAATATGCAGGACTTTGGCTATCGTTCATGCATAATTACCACTAACTTAATATAACAATAAAAAGCTGAGACAATTAAATTGTCTCAGCTTTTCCAAAAATAAACTTTATTGTATTTTGTTATATTATGCTGTAACCCATTGTGAAGGGCCAACTTCATCATATAATTTTTGAGCTGCTGCATCTTGAACTGCTTCTGGTGCGTTAGCAGCTGGTTGACCTTGATATTCAGCTGGAGCTACTGAATCCCATGTACTTTGTAAGAATTGGAACTTACCTGAAGCACCTGATGATGGGTTTGTAGCATGAATATCGCCACCTGATTCACGTTGTGCAATTTGTTGTAAGTGTGCATTCACACCTGATGAGCTAGTTGAAGCTTCATTTGAGCTTGATGATTGAGTTGAAGCTTTTGTAGTTGCTTCTTGTTGTGGTTGTTGTGTTTGTTCAGTTTGTGGAGCAGCTTGTTGAGCTGGTTGCTCAGTTTGTACTTCTTGTGCTGGTTGTTCAGTTTGTGCTTGTTGAGGTTGTTCAACAGAAGTTGTTTGTTCTGATGATACATCTTCACTAGAACCTCCACCAAAACTCCATGACCATGTTTGGCCATCTGATTCAAAATTATAATTTGTACCATTATAATTAAAGTTATAGTTATATGCACCCTCTTGTACAGGTGATGCATTTAATTGTTCTGGATTAGATTGTGCTAAGTTTGCTAATTCTGCTTTGTCAACACCTTGTTCAGCTGCGTCTGCTGAGTTTCCTGCTGCAAATCCTGTTACGCCTAAGCCTACTGCTAATGTTGAAGCTAATACTGTTTTTTTCATTTTTAAAAATTCCTCCTATAAGGTAAATAATTTTTTTCGTTATGATTAATTTGCAAGTACAACTATAACATCTTAAAAACAGTAGTAGGTTACAGCCAAATAAAAAAGTACACCTTTTCTTTACATGGTGATTACATTTATAAAATAGAATATAAGCATCATCAACTATGTTGAAAACTGCTATGAAAGTTTATGTGACTATTTAACAAATATAGTGAGTGTAATAAAATTGTAATTTATCAGATTATTCTGTATTATTTCGAGATAAATTTCTACCTTCTTATAAAAGTACATTTTCCTATAAAGTATGTATTTTAGCTATTCCTATTGTCTATTGTTAATTTAATAGACAATAAGAATAGCCTGATAGAAGTATAATTAAATAGTAGGATTAAATATATTAGATTTGATGGGTTAAATTAACGGGGAGTTGGGAGTGCTTGAAATATTATACAATTTCATAAATTTCGTTTTCTTCAAAATCAAATTGACTTATAAGATCTGGATTTTGATCTATTGGAAGTGGATCAAAAAGTGTTTCATCTTCATTTTTAGAACGTGGGGACATAAATTTAATAGTTTCAATAAAAATTTCTGATACAAAATGCATCTGTCCTTCTTTTTCAAATTTTCTCGATTGCATTTGTCCAGTTATACCAACCAATGAACCTTGATTGATATATTTTTCGACATTATTAGCAATTTTTCCGAATGCCTTACAAAATAAATAATCACAAATAACTTTTTGATTTTTATCTTTATAATTTCTTGAGACGGCTACGCAAAATGTAGCTAGTTTATTACCTTCCTTCTCATAAATTTTAGGGTCCTTTGTTAGTCTCCCTACAATGACAATACTGTTAATCATATGTCACCTCCTCTATAAGGAAATCATAAAAAATTCACATGATTCCGTCAAAATACAGTTTTTATAATTTTAAAAAGTAAATGACTACAAAATTCTACTTTTTTCACCTTTATCATAGAAAATTACGTTATAATGATAATATAAATACATTTTATGTAGAGTTTAAATTAATTAAATGGATGTGAGACGATGAAAACATTTAAAGCCGTTCGATTTCAAATCGTATCAGAAAATGGTGGCTTAACTGAGTACGAATTAGAAGATGGTGTCATCATCAATAAGGAAAACAGTGGCACTGGCTGGTTGCTTGAAATCGTCATTTCAGATTATCATTATGAAACTATGAAAACATATATGGATAACGAAACATTATTAGACATACGTGTCGTTATCACTAGACCTGCTAACGATCCAGCTTTATTTGATGCAACCATTAAACATATCATTCAATTAGAAAATACAATTTCTGTTGTTTGTGAATGTCACATTTACACATTAAGACAAGTTTATGCTGAAAGTTTATTAGAACAATTAATAGATGAAGGTTTATCTGGTGAAGACTTGAAGAAATCCTTTAATAGAATGATGCAATCTAAACCAAGACTGAAGGATGAAAAAGTAGATAAATAAAAAATAGTGTTACAGCCCGTTTTAAACAGTCTGTAACACTATTTTTTATTATTTGTCTTGTAAAGCAAATGTTAACTCACAACTACATGCTAACTGTCCATCTACTGTTGCCTTAGCACTACCTTTACCAATAGGGCCTCTGAGCTTCGTGATTTCAACTTCTAAGCGCAAAGTATCTCCAGGTGTTACTTGTTTTTTAAAACGACATTTATCGATACCAGCAAATAGTGCAAGTTTTCCCTTGTTTGCTTCGCTATTTAACATAGCGACTGCACCTGTTTGTGCTAAAGCTTCAGTAATTAATACGCCAGGCATTACTGCATATTCTGGAAAATGACCTTGAAAGAATGGTTCATTACCTGAAACTTGTTTAATTGCTACACATCGTTGACCTTCATCGTATTCTACAACACGATCAATCAATAAAAATGGTTGCCTATGTGGAATAATCTCTTTTATTTGGTTGTAGTCAAAAATTGTTTCCATAATTTGCTTCCTCCAACTTTACTTCTCTCTGTTTCCAATTTATTAATATAATATATTATAACATTAATCTTTTATTCTTTTGATGTCAGCACCTAATGCCTTTAATTTACCATGCAAATCAACATACCCTCTGTCTAAATGCTTTAGTTCAGTAACATATGTTGTTCCTTCAGCTACTAGTCCCGCTAAAATAAGTGCTGCTGCTGCACGTAAATCCGTTGCTTTTACTTGAGCGCCTTGAAGTTGACTTTTACCTTCAATTTTTGCACTTCTTCCTTCAACAGTGATTTTAGCATTCATTCTTTTAAATTCACCGACATGCATGAATCGATTTTCAAACACAGTTTCCGTTACTACTTTATGTCCATTTGCAGTTAATAATAACGCCATCATTTGTGATTGCATGTCTGTAGGAAAACCAGGATGTGGAAGTGTTTTGATATCTACCGGTTTCAATTCGTTTTCAGCACTTACACGAATAGCATCATCAAGGTATTCTAGATTAACTCCCATTTCTTCTAATTTATAAACTAGACTCGTCATATGTTCTTTGATTGCACCGTTAACTAAAACATTTCCTCTTGTAATTGCACCTGCAATTAATAATGTACCTGCTTCAATTCTATCAGGTATAATTGAATGCTCGACGCCATACAAGGCTTCAACACCTTCAATCGTAATGGTGTCAGTACCAGCACCTAACACATTTCCGCCCATTTCATTAATATAATTTGCTAAATCAACAATTTCTGGTTCACGTGCGACGTTTTCTAAAACAGTTTTACCTTCAGCTAATGAAGCAGCCATGATAATATTTTGAGTCGCACCTACGCTTGGAAAATCTAAGTGAATCGTTGTACCTTTCAATCCGTTAGTAGTGTTTGCGTATATAAAACCACCATCCATATGGATTTCAGCACCTAGTTCTTCAAAACCTTTAATATGCTGTTCTATCGGTCTTGAACCAATTGCACAACCACCCGGTAAAGCAACTTTGGCATGACCTAATCGTGCTAGTAAAGGTCCCATTACAAGTATACTTGCTCTCATTTTACTTACATATTCATATGGTGCTTCTTCATTTAATTGTTTTGTTGCATCTACTGTAACTTCTTCTTGTTCTTTATTATAAGAGACCTCAGCATTTAATGTAGATATTACATTATTAATTGTTTCTACATCACTAAGTGCTGGTACATTTTTTAATTTGCTCACGCCTTTTGATGCTAATAGTGATGCTGTTAATACTGGTAATACTGCGTTTTTTGCACCCGAAACTTTCACTTCACCAGTTAATTTTTTACCACCATTAATTTCTATCTTATCCATCTTAAATCCTCCACTTAACTACTTATATATTGCCTAAAATTTTTATTCAAACTTACTATTAAATTATATCGATAATCATACGTAATATACAATTATTTGAATTATTGTACCAAATATTTTATTTGTGTAGAAAATTGTAATAAATCTACAATAAAATTACTGACCGAAGTTCCAATTAATATTGCTAAAAATATCATACAAATTTGAACTTGTACTGGAAAACCTTTTTTAAAAAATTGCTCTAATCTCACTGCATTCAATGCCCAATAAGCAATACAAATACAAAGGACATGTAGTATGAGATGTACAATTGAAAATTGTCCTAAATATTCCATAAGCCATTCTCCTTGATAAACACTATTTATATATTTTACACGAAACACTAAACAAAAGATACTTAATAATTAGATTACTGACTTTTAAATAATAAGCGTCAATTTAATATTATTTTCCCATTATATATATCATGTATGCATAACTATTAAAATTAAATATTTTTACTTACTTTACTTCTAAACGATTAAAAGTATATGTGAAAGTAAAACTTTTACTTTTTTATTCATACTACACTCTTAAATCTTTAGTACATTATTATAATTCACTTGTGATTTAAGAAAGTTACTATAATCCATATTTTGAATTAATGTTTCATTGCTAAATTAACGCTAAAAATTTAATTTTGACATGTTTAATTAGAAAAGAAAAAGTCGACAAAGTAAAAACTTTGTCGACTTTTTTAGATATTCGTCATAGTATATCTTTTATTCATTATTGTAATTGAGCGACACGAAGACGGTTATTAGCACGATCTAATGCGCGTTTGGCTCTATTTATGTCACTGCTATCTTCTTCATTGTTTAAATGAGATTCTGCTCTTGACTTAGCTAATTCTGCTCTAGCAACATCAATTTCATTCGCAGGCTCTGCAGTTTGAACAATGATTGATAATTTATCTTGTCTTACTTCAACAAAACCTTCACTCACTGCAATATATTCTGAACCACCGTCAAAATTAATTTTGGCATAGCCAATTTCAAGTGCTGCAACTGTTGGAATATGTCCATACATGACACCGATTTCTCCAGCAGTAGTTTGTAAAACTGCCAGAGTGACATCTTCTCGGTCGTAAACAGAACCATTAGGAGTGACAATATTTAGGCTTAATGTATTCATTATCCATACCTCCTAATTTTAAACTTCAACACCCATATCTTTAGCTTTTTCAATTACTTCATCCATGCTTCCAACTAGACGGAATGCATCTTCTGGAATATGATCGTAATCACCATTTAATATTGCTTTGAAGCCTTCTACTGTTTTTTGAACAGACACATAAGATCCTTTTTGCCCAGTAAATTGTTCAGCTACGTGGAAGTTTTGAGATAAGAAGAACTGAATACGACGCGCACGTTCTACAGTTTGTTTATCCTCTTCCGAAAGTTCATCCATACCTAAAATAGCAATAATATCTTGTAATTCTCTATATTTTTGTAAAGTAGATTGTACTTCACGTGCTACTTCATAATGTTCTTGACCAACAATTGATGGATCAAGCGCTCTAGAAGTAGATGCTAATGGATCAACTGCAGGATAAATACCCATTTCTGTTAATTTACGCTCTAAGTTTGTAGTTGAATCTAAGTGCGCAAATACTGCAGCTGGTGCTGGGTCGGTATAATCATCGGCTGGCACGAATACTGCTTGAATTGACGTTACAGATCCTTTAGTTGTAGAAGTAATACGTTCTTGTAATTGTCCCATTTCCGTAGCTAATGTAGGTTGATAACCAACGGCTGAAGGCATACGTCCTAATAGTGCAGAAACTTCTGAACCGGCTTGCGTAAATCTAAAGATGTTATCGATGAATAGTAGAACGTCTTGTCCTTGTTCATCACGGAAATACTCAGCCATAGTTAAACCAGAAAGTGCTACACGCATACGAGCACCAGGTGGTTCGTTCATTTGTCCAAAAACCATCGCTGTCTTTTTAATAACACCACTATCACTCATTTCAAAGTATAGGTCATTACCTTCACGAGTACGTTCACCTACACCAGCGAACACTGATATACCACCGTGTTCTTGAGCGATATTATTGATCAATTCTTGAATTAATACAGTTTTACCTACACCTGCACCGCCGAATAATCCAACTTTACCACCTTTAATATAAGGTGCTAATAAATCAATAACTTTGATACCTGTTTCTAATATTTCAACTTTCGTAGATAATTGATCAAATGCAGGTGCTTCTCTATGAATTGGATCACGACGTACTGAGTCATCTATGTCTTCATCTAAGTCTATCGTATCACCTAATACATTAAACACTCTACCTAACGTTTCATTACCAACTGGAACGCTAATGCTGTTTCCGCTGTCTCTTACTTCTGTACCACGTTTAACACCATCAGTTGAATCCATTGCGATTGTACGTACTACGTCATCGCCAAGTTGTAATGCAACTTCTAACGTTAATTCAACAGTACCTTCTTCTCTTTCTATATCGAGAACTAAGGCATTATTAATTTCTGGAACTTCATTGTGCTCAAAGCGAACATCAATTACTGGACCCATAACTTGTGTTACACGGCCTAATCCCATTCTATTTTCCTCCTTTAATCATTATTCAAGTGCAACTGCGCCACCAACAATTTCAGTAATTTGTTGAGTGATTGCTGCTTGTCTCGCTCTGTTATATTCGATAGATAAATCATCAATGATATCTGTCGCATTATCAGATGCATTTTTCATAGCCGTCATACGTGTTGCATGTTCACTTGCTTTTGCATCTAAAATCGTTCCATATATTAAACTTTCAACATATTGAGGTAAAATGACACTTAAAATTGCTTCTTTGTCTGGTTCAAATTCATATGAAGACATTTGACCATGTCCTAAGCTTGAATCTTCTGGAGACAATGGAAGCACAGTTTTCATCGACGGTGTATTTTCTAAAACACTGACGAAATGACTGTAATAAATTTTCACCTCATCCACAATCTCATCGTTATACAAATCTATTGCTTTTTTAGCAATTGCTTGTATTTCTTTAAATGAAGGTTGATCAGGAACTTCTGTTAAAGAATCATGAATGTCATATCCTTTATTTTTAAGAAAATCAACACCTGTTTGGCCTAAAACTAAGATGGAATATTCATCACTACTACTATGTTTGCGTTCAATATCTTTCATTAGATGTTTCAACACATTCGCATTGTATGCACCCGCAAGGCCTTGGTCACTAGTAATTACGATATAACCACTTTTCTTCACTTCTCGTTGTTGTAACATTGGGTGATGTGAATTTTTGTCCGCTCCAGCAACTGCTGTAATTGCATCTTGCATTTTAACCATATATGGTCTGAACTGATTCGTATTTTTTTCAGCACGACGCAATTTAGAACTAGAAACCATGTTCATTGCTTTCGTAATCTGTTTCATCTTTTTTGTTGATTTTATTCGTGTATCGATTTCTTTAAGAGACGCCATTATCTCACCACCTTTTATCTACATTAACTATTATGCTTCTTCTGATTTGCTAAAACTCTTCTTGAATTCATTAATCGCTGATTCAAATGATTCATCATTAGGTAAAGCACCCGTCGTTTTGATTTCATTTAATAAATCAGATGCATTCGATTTAGCCCATTGATTCAACTCGTCTTCAAAACGTGTGATATCAACTACAGGGATATCATCCAAATGTCCTTTTGTTAAAGCATAAATAATTAAAACTTGATTTTCTACAGGTAGTGGTTTGTTTTTATCTTGTTTTAATATTTCAACTGTACGTTTACCACGTTCTAATTTTTTAGCAGTAAATTCATCTAAATCAGATCCAAATTGCGCGAATGATTCTAATTCACGATATGATGCTAAATCTAGACGTAAAGTTCCAGCAACCTTTTTCATTGCTTTAATTTGCGCAGAACCACCGACACGTGATACTGATTGACCTGCATTAATCGCTGGTCTTACACCAGAGAAGAACAAGTCAGATTGCAAGAATATTTGTCCATCAGTAATAGAAATTACGTTTGTCGGAACGTAAGCGGCAATGTCGCCTGCTTGTGTCTCAATAATAGGTAATGCTGTGATTGAACCGCCACCTAAATCATCATTTAGTTTAGCCGCTCTCTCTAATAATCTACTATGTAAGTAGAATACATCACCAGGATAAGCTTCACGGCCTGGAGGTCTACGTAATAATAATGATAGTTCACGATAAGCTGCTGCTTGTTTTGTTAAATCATCATAAACGATTAAAACATCTTTGCCAGCAAACATGAATTCTTCAGCCATTGCTACACCAGAATATGGCGCGATATAAAGCATAGGCGCTGGATCTGCTGCTGAAGCAGAAACAATAATTGTATAATCTAATGCACCTTCTTGACGTAATTTTTCAACATTTGCACGTACAGTTGAATCTTTTTGTCCGATAGCAACGTATATACAGATCGTATCTTGATCTCTTTGGTTCAAAATCGTATCAATGGCAACCGTCGTTTTACCTGTTTGACGGTCTCCGATGATTAATTCACGCTGTCCACGGCCGATTGGTACAAGCGCGTCAATTGCTTTTATACCAGTTTGTAATGGTTCATCTACAGATTTACGATCCATTACACCAGTTGCTTTCTTCTCTACAGGACGTGTTTTTGTAGTATTGACTGGTCCTTGACCATCAATTGCTTGTCCTAATGGGTTAACGACACGACCAAGTAACTCCTCACCAACTGGAACTTCCATGATACGTCCAGTTCGTTTTACTTCGTCTCCCTCTTTAATATCCGTGTAAGGGCCTAAAATTACTACACCGACATTGGATTCTTCTAAGTTTTGTGCTAAACCTAGAACGCCGTTATTAAATTCAATAAGCTCACCAGCCATAACGTCATTTAATCCGTGGATTAAAGCGATACCATCACCAATTTGCAGAACTGTACCTACATCAGTAACAGCCATTTCTGACTCATAATTTTCTATTTGTGAGCGAAGTAATGCACTGATTTCTTCAGCTTTAATGGCCATCTATGTCACTCCTTCGATTTTTATTTCACTCTAATAAATTGCTTTTCAAGTTTGGCAAGATCATTTTTAATACTTGCATCCATCACTTTCGTACCAACTTTAACTCGGATACCACCGATAAGATCTGGATTTATTTCATTTGTAATCATTAGTTTTGATAGTTTTGTGCGCGATCTAATAATTGAATCAATACTTGCTATTTCATCCTCAGATAGTTCATACACTGATTCAATAATCGCAAAGTCTTGATTGTGATACGCATTATATAAAGTTTCAAAAGCTAAGAATATTTCATGTGTATATGTAAGGTGACGATTACTTGCAAGCACCATAAACATATTTTGTAAATATTGATGTGCGTGTCCAAAAATAATAGCAACAAAACGTTGGCGTTGTGCTACATCTTTTTGTGGGTCTGTATCTAATTCTTTTAATTTTCCTACTTCAGGTCGCACTGCTTCGTCAATTGTTGAAAACTCTTCATACATTTGATCAAGTAACGTTTTTTCTTTAGCAGTATCAAATAACGCTTTTGCATATTTTTTTGCTACATTAGCCATTATTTATCGCCTGCCTCTTTAATGTACTTTTCAACTAATTCTTTTTGATCTTTTTCTGAAATTTCTTTTTGCAGTACTTTTGAAGCAATGAGTACGGAAAGCTCAGAAACTTGATTATTAATATCTGCAAGTGCGCGTTCTTTTTCACTGTTAATTTCATTTTGTGCTGTTTCAATCATGCCATTAGCTCTAATATTGGCTTCATGAATAATTTCTTCGTGTTGTTTACGGGCTTGTATTTTAGATTCTTCTAAAATCTTATGAACCTCTTCTTGTGTTTCTTTTAGTGTTTGTTTGTTTTGTGCTTCTAATTTTTGAGCATTTAATTTAGCTTGTTCAGCATCGTCGATATCTTTATTGATATCGCGTTCACGTTTGTCCATTACTTCTTTAAGTGGGCCCCATGCAAACTTTTTCAAAAGTAAGAGTAATATGGCGAATGTAGCAATCGTAACAATGATTGTTCCCCATTGTACACCACCGCCACTAGCCGCACCTAGAACGAACATATTAGTCGTAGCAGTCACTTTCATAGACACTCCTTTCATCCAGTATAATCATAAGGTATTTTGATAAAAACGAACGGCGAGAGCCTAGAAGACTTCGCCATAAAGACTAGTTTACTTATAGTGACATGAAAGCGATAACTACACCTATAATTGGTAGCGCCTCAACTAATCCGATACCGATAAACATAATACCCATTAATTGACCACGTGCTTCTGGTTGACGAGCGACACCTTCTACTGTTCTTGAAACGATAAGACCATTACCAATACCTGCACCAAGTGCTGATAAGCCGATTGCGATTGCTGCTGCGATTAAATTCATTTAAAAATCCTCCTAATTTGTTCTTTTTATTTTTTAATTTAATGACTCTTTTGTACTTTATGTGACATATATACCATCGAAAGCATTACAAATATATATGCCTGAATCGTACCGATAAAAATTGAGAACCCTTGCCATACGATTAGGCCAGGTAATCCAATTAACCAACCCCATGCTGGGAAGTCGAATACTAAACCTGCTAATAATCCTAGTAATAATTCACCTGCAAAAATATTTCCGTAAAGTCGTAGTCCTAGCGTCAATGTTGAAGTGAACTCTTCAAACACATTGATAGGCAATAGGAATATCGGCTTTGTATAATTTTGAAAATACCCTTTAGTGCCAACCATTTTAACCCCATAATAATGTGTTAATAATATTATAAGCGTTGATAATGTTAATGTCACAGTTGGATCGGCTGTGGGAGATTTCCACCACAGGGTGTGTCCCGAAATTAATTGGAACGGTAAACCGAGCATATTACTAACAAATATGAAAAAGATTAATGTAACGGCTAAGAAATGGAACTGACCGCCTTTTGACCAAGCCATGTTACTTTCGATAATCCCTCTTACGAAATCAAAAACCCATTCGATAAAGTTTTGTTTGCCTGTTGGACGTTTCTTGAGGTTACGTGTACAAATAATAGCTATTACAAAAACAATAAACGCCGTAATCAACATCATCATAATCGATGATAGATTAAACACGATGTCTAGACCGAACACATTCCAACTGACTAGAGGGTCTTTATGATCCATGCTTTCTCACCTCTTTCATTATAAAATTTATTTCTTGTGTAAAAATGGTTTGAAAACAATTAAAACATAAGAAATCATTAAACCAACAACTACTCCAAAAATGTTTATATGGTCCTTATAAAAATACCATGTCGTACAAGCTAATATCACAACCAAATATCTCCAAATGTTGCCCGTTGAAATATGTATGTTATCCTTTTCTTTTGCTTCCGCCAAATAATATTCAAAAGTAAAAGTATTGATTAGCGATCCGATCATTCCAATTATAAGACCTAATATAAATGCAGAGTATGTGAAAATAAACACAATTACAAGTACAATAATACAATATATATAGTATTGCATGTACTGTTTAAAAATGATGTTGAAACGTTTCATTTCAGTGCCTCGCTTCACCTTATCTTTCTTATATGAAAACCATTCCAATCATACAATTTTAATAATAATATAGGGTACTTTACGTGTCAATTCTATTCAAATTGTAATTCAATTTTTTACAAGAATGTCACAAAAATGACACATAAATACGAAAATTATTTGAAAGAAGAAGGTTTTTTATCAATTAAACCAAAAAAATATTTAATATTTTGACAAATTCTATATGATGCATTGCCGTCTCCATATGGATTTTGAGCTGTACTCATGATCTCATACAAATTTTCGTTATCTAATAGTTCTTTTGTTGCTGCGAATATATTCTTTTCATTTGTGCCTACAATTTTTAATGTACCTGCCGCTACACCTTCTGGTCTTTCTGTAACATCCCTCAAAACGAGTACTGGTTTACCTAAAGAAGGCGCTTCTTCTTGTACACCACCAGAATCAGTTAAAATTAAATAAGACTGATGTGCAAAATTATGAAAATCAACAACTTCTAAGGGTTCTACAAGCTCAATTCTCGTGTGATTTGATAAATAATAATCTGCAATTTCTCTTACTTTAGGGTTTTTATGTATTGGGTAAACGACAACAACATCCTCGTATGCTTCGACGATATCTCGTACTGCTTTGAAAATATGTGCCATTGGTTCCCCAATATTTTCTCGTCTATGCGCAGTGAGTAGAATAATTCGTTTATCTTTGTGCTTGGCTATAATTTCTGATTGATAACCATTATGAATTGTCGTTTTCATTGCATCAATAGCAGTATTACCTGTTACGACAATTGAGTCTTCTGGTTTGTTTTCAGCAATCAAATTATTTGCAGCATTATTGGTAGGAGCAAAGTTTAAATCGGACATTACTCCTACCATTTGTCTATTCATTTCTTCAGGAAATGGAGCATATTTATTCCAAGTTCGCAAACCAGCTTCGACATGCCCGATTGGGACTTGATTATATAATGCTGCAAGACTTCCAGCAAATGTACTCATGGTATCACCATGAACAAGTATCATATCTGGTTTCGCTTCTTTTATAACATCCTCTAATCGTACGAGTATGCGTGAAGTTATATCAGACAATGATTGTCCCTGCTTCATAATGTTCAAATCATAATCAGGTGTGATGTCAAAGCTTTTCAACACAGAATCTAACATTTCTCTATGTTGTGCCGTCACTACAACGATTGGTTGTAATTCAGCGTCTTTCTCCAATTCTAAAACGAGTGGTGCCATCTTTATAGCTTCAGGCCGTGTCCCGAATACAGTCATAACTTTTTTCATACTACTCCACTCCTGGGTCAAACTATTTTGTACCGAATAAACGGTCACCAGCGTCACCTAATCCAGGTGTAATATAAGCATGGTCATCTAATTTCTCATCTAATGCTGCGATATAGATATCGACATCTTCATGTGCTTCTTGTAATTTTTCTACACCTTCTGGTGCTGCAATTAGACACATAAATCTGATATGCTTGGCGCCACGTTTTTTAAGTGAATTAATCGCTTCAATTGCGGAAGCACCAGTCGCTAGCATTGGATCAACTACGACAATTTCTCTTTCTTCAATATCTTGTGGTAATTTCACAAAATACTCAACTGCTTCTAGCGTTTCAGGATCTCTGTATAAGCCAACATGACCTATTCTTGCTGCCGGCACAAGATTTAAGATACCTTGTGTCATGCCAAGACCTGCTCTTAAAATGGGAATAAATGCTAATTTTTTACCAGTTAAACGCTTAGCTATCATTTTAGTAACAGGCGTTTCAATTTCTACATCTTGTAACTCTAGATTTCTAGTCACTTCGTAAGCCATTAACATGCCTACTTCATCTACGAGTTCTCTAAATTCTTTTGTACCTGTATGTACATCTCTAATGTAACTTAATTTGTGTTGAATAAGTGGGTGATCAAAAACATGTACGTTGCCCATAATTACTTCCTCCAATTTAATTATATAAAGGATGTTTCGTAGTTAATGCTTTAACTCTTTCTTGTCCTTCTTTTAATGTTGTTTCGTTTTCAGGATCTTTTAACACTAAGCTTATAATTTTAGCTACTTCTTCAAATGCCGCTTCATCAAAACCACGTGTAGTAGCTGCTGGTGTACCAAGTCTTAAACCACTTGTTACAAAAGGTTTTTCTTGATCAAATGGTATTGTATTTTTATTACAAGTAATACCTATTGAGTCAAGGGCTTCTTCTGCTACTTTACCAGTAATATTGACTGATCCTTTTACATCTACGCATACTAGGTGATTATCAGTACCGCCAGATACTACTCTAAATCCTTCTTTATTTAGTGTATCAGCTAATACTTTTGCATTTTTAATAACTTGTTGCTGATATGTTTTAAAATCATCTTGTAGTGCTTCACCGAACGCTACTGCTTTGGCAGCAATAACATGTTCTAAAGGGCCACCTTGAATGCCTGGGAAGATTGTTTTGTCAATTTGCTTTTTGTATTCTTCTTTACATAAAATCATTCCACCACGAGGGCCACGTAATGTTTTATGTGTTGTTGTAGTTACAAAATCAGCATATTCTACTGGACTTGGGTGTAAGCCTGCAGCGACTAATCCAGCGATATGAGCCATATCTACCATCAATTTAGCGCCTACTTCATCAGCAATTTCTCTAAAACGTTTGAAGTCTATTGTTTTTGAGTATGCAGAAGCCCCAGCAACGATTAACTTAGGTTGGTGCGCTTTTGCTACTTTTAATACTTCGTCATAGTCTATTTGTTCGCTTTCTTTGTCGACACCATATTCGACAAAGTTATAAAATTGACCACTAAAGTTTACTGGCGCACCATGAGTTAAGTGCCCACCATGACTTAAATTCATACCTAATACAGTATCTCCGTGTTCTAATGCCACGAGATAAACAGCCATATTTGCTTGTGAACCAGAATGTGGTTGAACGTTAACATGTTCTGCACCAAATAATTGCTTTGCTCTCTCAATAGCTAATGTTTCAGATACATCGACATATTCACAACCACCGTAATATCTTCTGTTCGGATAACCTTCAGCATACTTATTAGTTAATACTGAACCTTGAGCTTCCATAACTGCTTCCGACACAAAGTTTTCTGACGCAATTAACTCTATATTGTTATTTTGACGGTTGAACTCGTTTTGAATCACTTCATAAATTTCTTTATCTTGATCTTTAATAAATGACATTAGTAAACCCTCGTTTCTGTATTAGTTGTATTTTGCTCTTTCGCCACCAATTTTTTTAGGTCTTGAAGAAGCGATTGTAACAATTGCTTCGCCAATTTGCTTCACGCTTGTACGTTCGGGTATTGCTACATGTTTGATATGCATACCAATTAATGTTTGACCAATATCTATACCTTTCGGAACAGTTATAGTTTCAACCACCATAGGCGCTTCCATATGCTGATATGCATACGTAGCTAAACTACCTCCAGCATGGACATCGGGTACAACGGTTACTTCTTCCATCGTTGCGGGGTCGAAGTTAGCTTTTTCAATCGTAATTGCTCTATTGATATGTTCACAGCCTTGAAATACAAAAGAAACGCCTGTTTCCGTTTCAATCTCTTTTAATGCTTCAAATATATCTTTAGCTACTTCCATTGAACCGACGCTACCTATGCGTTCGCCAATCACTTCTGAAGTAGAACAACCTACAATACAAAGCTCATCCTTTTTAAAGAAAGATTTAGACTTTAGTTCATCTAACAATGCTCTTAAATCTTCCATATTAAACACCCCTTATTTATTTTGATAAAAAAGTAAGCCAAAATACATAAGTCCAATCTGGCAAATTTAATTGCTAGCACATTTGCTACACGTAATTATTATAACGTATTTAATGACTTACTCATACTAATTTCACATATTTATTTACTCTAATATTTTATTTTTTAATTTTTCAATCAATGAATTTAATTCATTATAAATTTCAATATAATCTGATTTAGTTCCTCCAAATGGGTCAGAAACATCATCACCATGCAATACATATTCACTTAAAGTAAATATATGTGTATTTACGCCATACGTTTGTTTAATCGCATCTCTATGACTCCTTGACATTGTCAAAATAAGATCTGCATGCATGTCCATCTCAGTGAATTGTTGCGCATTGTCAGGTATTGGCAATTGTTTTTCTTTTAAGATAGCACGCGTATGTTCTGAGGTAGGTGCGCCATCTAATGCAAATAAACCACGCGAAGCAACTTCGATGTCAGGTATTTTAGCTTTTGCAATACTTTCTGCCATTGGACTTCTACAAGTATTACCAGTACAAACAAAAACGATTTTCATAATTTTTCTCCTTTAACGACGGTAAAGTTTGCCGCCTTTTGCATTCGATTCATAATAGCAACTGCTTCGCCACTATTTTCAAATCCAAATATATAAGCTTCTTTTATCTTTTTATTTTTGTCTATATCGTGCAATATTTGATACAAATTATGGTTTGCCCCTTTAATATCTCTTTCATTTTCACACAGTGGAATGAAAGTTGCGTTTTTTGGAATATATTTACATTTATCTTTCGGGAATATAAACGCAACATCACTCCAATCTTTACATGAGGATGGTTGTTGATGAACGCCGTATACAATCGTTATTGGCGTATCTGGCGCATAATGTTTATATTTCATTCCGGGGGCTATAGGTTTTTCTTGATTTAAATCATCTTTTGCTGAAATAGAACCTGGCAAAACATTTTCAATCATCGACTTGGTGATAGATCCTGGACGAGCAATTTTAAATGGGTATTGCGTGCAATCTAACACGGTACTTTCTAAACCTTCTTCACTTTGATCACCATTAACAATACCATCAATGCTTTGGTTTAAATCATGATATACATGTTCAAACTTAGTTGGAGAAGGTCTACCACTTAAATTAGCGCTCGGTGCGGCAATCGGTATGTCTACAAACTCTAATATTTTTCTCCCAATCACATGACTTGGCATTCTAACCGCTATGGATGAAAGTCCACCACTTACACTTTCACATAAATATCCTTTTTTTAATGGTAAAATAAACGAAATTGGTCCTGGCCAAAATTGATTCATCAGTATTTTAACTTCTTGTGAAATATGCTTCGTAAATACATCTAGTTGCTTAACATTATGTATATGCACGATGAGTGGATTATCTGAAGGTCTACCTTTTGCAGCAAAAATATTTTTTATAGTTTGTTCATTTCTTGCATCACCACCTAAACCATATACAGTTTCAGTTGGTATAGCGATGAGTCCACCAGCTTCAAAAATATTTTTTATCTCATTAAAAGCATCTACATTTGCATCTTCTGTCACATGATTTCTTAAATCCCATATTTTTGTTTTCATTTATACTCACCCTTTCATCTTAATTTCAATTTTAAAACAAAATAAGAAGTTATGCACCTTCATGACATATCATGTTAGGTACACAACTTCTTAAATTACCATTTAAAAGAAACCATTCTATCATTATCATTGATATCTTTTATTATTTGGACACTTACAGCAGGATATTTATTTTCAATTTTGCTTTTTAATGTAGCTCCTTGTTTATAACCAATCTCAAACACAACAATTGCATTAGGTAATAATACGTCTGGTAATTGATCTAAAATCTTTTCATAAACTTGAAAGCCGTTGTTTTCAGCAAACAAAGCACTCATAGGTTCATATTGTAAAACAGTATCATCCATTAAAGCTTTTTCGCTCTCAGCGATATAGGGGGGATTTGAAATCAATCCATTCACTTTAATATGCTTTTCTATTAATGGATTTAAGGTATCGCCTTGTAAAAATATAACATCTACATCATGATACTCAGCGTTTTCTTTTGCCACAGATAAGGCTTCATCATATAAATCTGTAGCTATAACATCCAAATTTTGATTCATTTTTTTTAGTAAAATAGGTATGTTACCACTACCTGTTCCAATATCTACAACTTTATCTCCCGATTTTACCAAATTATAAAAATGTAGTAATACTTCCTCGGTTTCTGGCCTTGGAATTAAACAATGCTCATTCACTTTAAATATTTCACCATAAAAAGTTTGCGTTCCTACAATATATTGAATCGGTTCGCCTTGTAACATCCTTGCTTCCGCATTATCAAACAACACGTTGTGTGCTTCCGTCATAACTTCATCTGCGTGTAGCAAATAATCTAATTTTTGCCATTGAAATAAATCAAGCATTAACCATTCAGCTCGTGTTACTTCAATACCTTTAGTTTCGCATTTGTCTTGTGCGATTTTTAATCGTTCTCTATAATTCACCATCATTCAGTTCTTTCAATTTATCAGTTTGTTCAGCTAAAGTTAGTGCATCAATAATCTCATCTAACTTACCTTCCATAACTTGCTCTAATTTCTGCAAAGTCAATCCAATACGATGATCCGTTACGCGACTCTGTGGATAATTGTATGTTCTAATTCTCTCTGAGCGATCACCTGAACCGACAGCTGATTTACGCTGTGCAGCATACTTTTGTTGTTCTTCTTGTAATTTCATATCAAATAAACGTGCTTTTAACACTTTCATTGCTTTTTCACGGTTTTGAATTTGAGATTTCTCAGATGATGTAGCAATGACACCTGTCGGTATATGTGTAATTCGAACGGCAGAATCAGTGGTATTTACGTGTTGTCCACCTGCACCACTAGAACGATATGTGTCTACTTTAATATCTTCATTTCGAATCTCTATCTCAACATCTTCAACTTCTGGTAATACGGCAACAGTAGCAGTAGATGTGTGAATACGTCCTCCAGACTCAGTTGCTGGTACACGTTGTACACGATGTGCACCATTTTCGTATTTCAATTTACTGTAAGCGCCTGTTCCTGAAACAGAGAAGCTAATCTCTTTGTAACCACCATGATCACTTTCAGTAGCTTCTACGATATCAGTTTTATAACTATGTGCTTCTGCATATCTAGAATACATTCTAAATAAATCACCAGCAAATATTGCAGCCTCATCCCCACCAGCTGCTGCACGAATTTCAACAATTACGTCTTTTTCATCGTTAGGGTCTTTTGGAATTAACAAGAATTTTAATTCTTCTTCCAGTTCTGGAATTTTTTGACTCAATTCTTGCTTTTCGTCTTTAAGCATTTCGACTTCTTCATCGTCTTTTGTTTCCTGTAACATATCATCTATTTCAGTTACATCTTCTTTAACCTGTTTATATTCACGATATACTTCTACTGTTTTTTGCAAATCAGCCTGTTCTTTTGAATATTTTCGTAAATTGTCTGGATTATTTACGACTTCAGGATCACTTAACATTTCATTTAATTGCTCGTATCTTTCCTCTACAATGTCTAATTGATCAAACACTACATTTCCTCCTTCTCATGATTACTTGGTGCAACAATATGATGTGCCCTACATCTAGGTTCATAGCTTTCGTTAGCGCCAACGAGAATCACTGGATCATCTATTTTTGCTGGATTACCATCAATTAATCGTTGTGTACGGCTTGATGACGAGCCACATACTGCACATACAGCTTGTAGTTTAGTCACTTCTTCACTTACTGCTAATAAATGGGGAATTGGTTCAAATGGTTCACCTCTGAAATCCATATCTAAACCTGCAGTAATCACTCTATGCCCCTTTTCAGCTAATTCTTCAACAATATGGACAATATTATTTTCGAAAAATTGAACTTCATCAATTGCTATAATATCAAAATTTGTTAAATCGTGTTTATAGATCTCAGCTGCTGTCGAGATATTAATTGCCTCAATTGCATTGCCGTTATGCGACACAATCTTATCTTTATGATAGCGATCATCTATTGCCGGTTTAAATACAACCACCTTTTGTTTAGCATATAGTCCACGTCTTAAACGACGAATTAATTCTTCAGATTTACCACTAAACATACTTCCAGTTATACATTCTATCCACCCGGAATGATAAGTTTCATTCATTATGCGTTCCACCCTTTTTCAAAACATAATCGGTTTATTATATCATATTTTCCATCTTAAAATATCAATTTCTCATAAGATATTTGTAATTTAATATGTAATCAAAGTGCTCTAACAACTGTGCAATTCTGTTCAAACCTTCACATCGTCCATGTTAAATAAAAAAGCATTCTCATAAAATGAGAATGCCTTATGACAACAATTATTCGTTGCTTGATTTGAATCCGAATTTCTTGTTGAAACGTTCCACACGACCATCCGCAGCAGCGAATTTTTGACGTCCTGTGTAAAATGGATGTGAATCAGATGAAATATCTAAACGAATAACTGGGTATTCATTTCCATCTTCCCATTCCATTGTTTCTGATGAAGATTTTGTTGAACCACTTAAGAATTTAAAGTCTGTAGTTGTATCTAAAAAGATAACTTTGTGGTATTCAGGATGAATATTTTGTTTCATTTTTTTCAGCTCCTTTGCCCTGAACCATCTGGAACAGAGTTGTTTGTGAGTTTTTTTACCCAATACTTGATAATTATAATTGTTATAAAACTAAAACGCAACCCTAAATCACATATTTAAATGTTAAGCTGCTTTAAATAATTGGCTTACCAGTTTTAGTACTTTCTTTGGCAGCTTGTTGCAATTGTTCAAAGAATTCTTGATTCGTTTTTGTACGTTTTAATTTTCTTACAAATCTTTCTGTGAAATCAAGTGAATCTGTGAACATGTTACGTAGTTGCCAAAGTGACTCTAAATCTTTTGGCGGTATTAGTAATTCTTCTTTACGTGTAGAACTTCGACCAATATCAATAGCTGGAAAGACACGGCGTTCAGCCAGTTTGCGATCAAGGTGTAATTCCATGTTTCCTGTCCCTTTAAATTCTTCATATATCATGTCATCCATACGTGATCCTGTATCTACTAAAGCAGTAGCTAATATCGTCATACTTCCACCAGCTTCAATATTTCTCGCAGCACCAAAGAATGCCTTAGGTTTGTGTAATGAAGCTGGATCTAAACCACCTGAAAGTGTGCGTCCGCTTGGCGGGATAACCAAGTTATATGCACGTGCAAGTCTTGTAATAGAATCCATAAGAATAATGACATCTTTACCTATTTCTACTAAACGCTTGGCACGTTCTAATAGTAATTCTGCTACTTTGACATGGTGCTGTGGTGGTTCATCAAATGTTGAATGAACGACTTCTGCTGATTCTACAGAACGCTCAATATCAGTTACTTCTTCTGGTCTTTCACCCACAAGTAGCACAAATAATTCTGCATCAGGTTTATTGCTTGCGATGGCATTTGCAATTTCTTTCAATAATGACGTTTTCCCAGCTTTTGGTGGGGCAACAATCAAACCACGTTGTCCTAAACCAATTGGCGTAATTAAATCCATAATACGTGTAGAATAATTTTCTTTTGTTGTTTCTAGCTTGATGCGCTCTTCTGGATATAATGGTGTTAATGCTTGGAAATGTGGTCTTTTCTTAACTTCTTCTGCATTCTCATCATTAACAAAATCTACTTGTAGCAAACCATAATACTTTTCATTATCCTTTGGTTTCCTTACTTTACCAGTTACTTTGTCGCCTCTTTTAATTTCAAAACGACGTATTTGGCTAGCAGAGATATAAATATCTTTTTCACCTTTTGAATAATTGACAGTCCTTAAGAAGCCATAACCATCTTGTTGGATATCATCTAAGATACCTTCCATATAATAGTTGCCATCTTTTTCCATCTGGGCTTCCATAATTGCAAGAACTAACTCTTTTTTATTTAATTTACTATAGTTTGTTAATTTCAGTGATTTTGCTTTTTGAGTGAGATCTTTAGTAGTGTAATTTTTATATAACTCGTGGAACGATTCGTACTGAGGTGATGTTCGTACTTTATCAGGCATTATCTTGCACCCATTTCATAAAAAAGTTTTAAATAACATAGAGGGCTACGCTATTTACCTTTATAACTATAGCAAATATTTTATTTAATTACAAAATGTATTTCAATTTTTGAAATTTATTAATACTGCTTTAAAGCTAATTAGTTAATAAAACAGTATGTTAAATTGTAATGCTTTAATTTATAATTCAAAATTTCTAAAAATAATTAGAGCTAAGCATAGGTATCTCTGGTTCAATCATTAACATCAATTGTCATTGAGAAATATAAAAACTGACCTTTGCATATCGTAATAGACTTATATCAGGAATTGGAGATTGTCGTTTCGTTAAGTAATTTAAGTTAAACATTCATTTTTGGCGATTTTATAATGTCCTTACACCGAAGAAATGGTGGTTATGAGAGGCTACAGGCTCAAATCATATCCTCACGCATGCATGTTAAAAATCGGAAGCTTAAAAAATGACTAATCCATAAGCATACGGATTAGTCATTTTTAAGCTTGAGATTATTTGTCACAGTATATTTTTATTACAACTTATAATTTTATTTTGTATTAAATTACGCGTTAAAATATCCTGCAATAGATTTAACTTCTAAGAATTCTTCTATGCCATAATCTCCCCATTCGCGTCCTAAACCTGATTGTTTATAGCCACCGAATGGTAAGTCTGGTTTTCGTCCAGCTTCATTTATTTCAACTGTTCCAGCCTCAATTGAACGCGCAACTTTATGCAGTTTTTCTTTGTCTTGTCCATATACATAACCAGCTAAGCCATATTTCGTATCATTTGCAATTTCAATTGCTTCGTCTAAATCGTTGTAAGTGATCACAGACATAACAGGACCGAAAATTTCTTCTTGTGCAATTGTCATATCATTTTCAACATTATTAAAAATAGTTGGTCTTGCAAAATAGCCTTTTTCCAAGTTTTCAGGTTTTCCAGGACCACCGTATAATAATTCGGCACCTTCTTCTACACCTTTATCAATATATGATTGAACTTGATCAAATTGTTTTTTACTAATAATTGGTCCTACTTGTGTACCTTCTTCACGAGGATCACCAACTTTAACTTGGCTAAATTTTTCTTTAACAGCTGTTAAGAATTCTTCTTTTATACTTGCTGGTACCAATGTTCTAGTCCCTGCAGTACAAACTTGTCCTGTATTATTGACGACTTTACCAGTTGCTGCACTTGCAGCACCATCAATATCAGCATCATCTAAAATAATATAAGGAGATTTACCTCCTAATTCTAATGATACTTTTTTGAAATCTTCAGCTGCTTTCTTCATAATGCTTGCGCCAGTTGGACCAGATCCAGTAAAGGACATCATTCTTACTTTTGGATGTTCACTTAGTGGATTTCCAACGCCTTGGCCATCACCATTCACTAAGTTAAATACACCTTTAGGTACGCCAACTTTATCAAATATTTCTGCTAAAATGATAGCTGCAAATGGTGTTTCTTCTGATGGTTTTAATACAACTGGGCTTCCTGCCGCAAAAGCTGCTGCTAATTTTAATGAAGTTTGGTTAGTTGGGAAATTCCATGGTGTAATTAATCCAGCAACACCAATTGCTTCCTTAACAACTAAATCGTCGCCACGTCTTTCTTCAAATTCAAAATTATCTAATGCATCTCGTGCAGCTTCAAAATGATTTAACCCCATTTGATAATGGACATTTTCAGATACTTTTAAAGGAGCTCCTAATTCGTCAGTTATTGCGTCAACAATATCATCTTTTCTATTTTTATATTCTTGAACAATTTTATCTAACAGTTCTTTTCTTTCTGCTACAGAACTTTGTCTAAATTCTAAATATACTTTATCTGCTGCTTCTACCGCTTTATTAACATCCTCTTTATTGCCTTTAGCAATTGTGCCTGCCACTTCTTCAGTTGCTGGGTTGATTACATCAAGTGTTTCTCCACTTGCACTTTCTACCCATTCTCCGTCGATATATTGTTTAGTGAAATTTCTCATCAATTATTCACTCCTTAATTTGTGTTCATGCTTTTATTCTAACCTAGATTTTTAATTTTAAAACATATCTGCTCATTCCAAATCATTGCAAACGTTGTTATTACAGGGTTTTACGCCTGAAATTTATGCATAGTTATAATAGCATTATTTTGTTATATATCAATTAGAAATAACATTTATATCCTTAAAATTTTGCTTTTTTTAGAATATTTAAACATACCATGACATGTCAATCGGCACATCCACTCTTAATCAACAAAATTATTTTAACACTACTAAAGGTTAGATGATTCGACAATAAATAAAAAAGCTATAAAGAAATCTTTAATTAAAGATTTCTTTATAGCTAATCTTAGTATGTTAAAAACAGACTAGATATAACAATCATATTCAAATAAAATATTACATGAAAATGTCAAATTAAAAAGTTAAAATCATTCGCTTTCTAACTCGATATATTCTTGGGCCCATTTTTCCATAGGAACCAATGCCGATGCTAAGGCATCACCTTTATCTGTAAGTTGATATAAAATGTTCATAGGACTAGTAGAAATAATTTTTTTCTCTACAAGTCCCCATTCATTAAGGTCTGTGAGCTTTATGCTAAGTGCACGAGGCGTAATTGTTTTCAAATCACGTTTCATATCAGAAAAATGAGCAGATTTTTCCGTGCACCTAGACAAGTAATTAATGATAAGACCGTTCCAACTTCTACCTACTATTTTAAAGGTCTCTTCTAGATAAGGGCAAACCTCCATGGTCATCACCTCATATCAATTATATTTCCCCACTGCATAAATTATAATTTACTTTATACATTCAGTATAATTATTATACCACATGTTTTATATTTTTTCAGTCCAAATGTCTGCTCCAAGTGATTTTAGTGTTTTAACAATATTAGTATAACCACGATAAATATGTTTTACATTATAAATTGTAGTAACACCTTCAGCTAATAAGCCAGCTACAATTAGACAAGCACCTGCACGTAAATCACTCGCGTATACTTCTGCGCCTGTTAATTTAGATGGTTTGATTGTTGCAGTACCATTATCTGATGTAATATTAGCACCCATATTTTTAAGTTCTTCGACATGCTTGAATCGAGCTGGATAGATTGTTTCAGTCACAAAAGAAACTCCATCAGCCATAAATAATAATGGCGTAATAGGTTGTTGTAAATCTGTAGCAAAACCTGGGTATACTAATGTTTTAATATCTACACTAGAATATGGTGTACTTCTCTTAATTGTTACACTATCATCACCAACATTTATGTTTACACCAAGTTCTTTCAACTTAACAGTTAATGGCTCAACATGGGTAGGGATAATATTATTAATCACAATATCTTCACCACAAGCTGCGGCAATACACATATAAGTTCCTGCTTCAATTCTATCTGGTATCACTTGATGATGTGATCCATGTAAATGCTCAACACCTTTTATTTTGATTGTACTTGTACCAGCACCTTTAATATTAGCGCCTAAACTTGTTAAGAAGTTAGCTACATCAACCACTTCTGGTTCTTTCGCTGCGTTTTCAATTACAGTTTGTCCTTCAGCTCGTACTGCTGCCAACATAATATTAATCGTTGCACCTACACTAACGATATCTAAAAATATATTAGCACCTATTAAACGATCAGCTTCAATTTTCATAGATGTTTCACTGGATTCATCAACATGCGCTCCTAATGCTTTAAAACCCTTGATGTGTTGATCAATCGGTCGTGGACCTAATGGACAACCGCCAGGCAACCCAATTACACATTTTTTAAATCTACCTAACATTGCCCCCATCATATAATATGAAGCACGTAGTGATTCTACTTTATTATTAGGTAATGGAGCATTTTCAATTTCATTTGGATCAACTTCAAGTGTCGTGCCGTCTAGCTTTGCATCAATATTCAAATCACCTAATAAACTCACTAGCGTTTCAACATCTGAGATTTGTGGTAACCCTTCTATTGTAACTTTATCTTCCGCTAGAATTGTAGCTGGAATGATTGCTACAGCACTATTTTTTGCACCATGATTATTAACTTCACCTTTTAGTGTTTGACCGCCTCTAATTTTTATTACTTCTTGAGCCATTCGCTTGATCTCCTTTGCCTTTCAATCAGTATTTCAATTTAATTACATTATTTGCATTATAAAGTAAAAAAATGAAGTTTGCAAAACACACCAATGAAACAAAACTTTTTTAATTTTAAATTATGTATTGCTTCACTTTTATGTATACTATAATGATATTTTTATTCCCGATTTAATAGGGTTCAAATCTTATTTATCTTATTTCTGTTTAAAATTTATGTTGATATTTCAATTTGCTTAATTTTAACGCTCATAGATTATAACATAAAAAAATAAGACTGCGACATTAAAAATTGTCACAGCCTTACCGATTGAATCATCAAGATTACTTTAAAATATGCATCTTTCTATTATAGGCGGATTATTTAGCTCTATTTGATGTACCAAACTCTTTAATTTTACCCACTACTGTTGTTTTAATCGCTTCACGTGCTGGTCCTAAATACTTACGAGGATCATACATTTCTTTATCATTGTCTAAAGCTTCACGTACTGCTTTTGCAGAAGCAATTTGATTTTCTGTATTAACATTGATTTTTGCAGTGCCAAATGGAATCGCTTTTTGAATATCTTTAGTTGGGATACCAGTTCCACCATGTAATACTAATGGTAAGCCAGTTGAAGCACCAATTTCTTCCATTTCTTTAAATCCTAATTTTGGTTCACCTTTATACGGTCCGTGAACTGAACCTAACGCTGGCGCTAAAGTATCAATACCTGTTCTTTCAACAAGCTCTTGACATTCTTTAGGATCTGCATAAATAACACCTTCAGCAACAACATCGTCTTCTTGTCCACCTACTGTACCTAATTCAGCTTCTACCGATACACCATGTTCGTGAGCATATTCAACTACTTTTGATGTAATTGCTACGTTATCTTCAAATGACTCATGAGAAGCATCAATCATAACTGATGTAAATCCAGCATCGATAGCTTCTTTACATTTATCAAAACTTGAACCATGGTCTAAGTGAATTGCAACTGGAATCGAAATTTCTTTATCGTGCATTAATCCTTCTACCATTTTAACTACTGTATAGAATCCACCCATATAACGTGCTGCACCTTCAGAAACTCCTAAAATAACTGGAGCATTTTCTTCTTGTGAAGCTTCCAATATCGCTTGTGTAAATTCTAAGTTATTTAAGTTGTATTGGCCAACCGCATAACCATTTTCTTTTGCATCGATTAACATTTCTTTCATTGAAACTAAAGGCATGAAAGTTCCTCCTTAGTGCATTGAGCACATATTTTTACAATTTAATTATATCAAAATCCCAAACAATTTGCATTCTTCTATTCATTTGTAAGCGTTTTTAATTTATTTTTTTAATTTATTTCATTTAAATCAGTCTTTAGCATTCATATTTTTATATAAAATTGCAATATTTTCTATCATTATTTAAAATAAGTTGAGTGAATAGATCGGAGGTACATATATGTCTAAAATTTTAAACACACAATTAAATGGTGTTTTCAATCGAATTGAAGCACAAGATTTAGATATTCAAATGGCAGCTCAATGCTTAATTCAAGCAATAGGTGGAGAAGGTAATGTGTTTGTCAAAGGTTATGGGGACTTGAATTTTTTTGAAAATTATATTTTAAATAGTAATGAAAAGTTAGAATCTAGTGTTGCATTATCTTCACTTAATACATTCGAAGATATTGACACAACAGATAGAGTGTTTCTTTTTTCCCCTTACTATACTGAGAATGTTGAAAATGATGTTAAGTCATTAATTGCAAATGATGTAGATTTTGTCTTAATTTGTAATAAACCAAAAACAGGAAATTTTCCAGATCATTTATTTCATTTTGTTAATCTAAGTACACCAAGACCTATTGTGTATACCGAAGATTACGATAAAATTGTTATACCACATCCAATTGCATTCAACTACATTTATTATGATATATATACACAAATGGTTGAAATGGTTAGAGATTTAAATCTTTAACATCTAAATCACTATTATTCTTCATATCTCATCTAATTTAATAAACAAACTAACTTTAAAAAGGCTGAAACGAATGTCATCGTTTCAGCCTTTTTAATCAATATTTACTTTGTTTGTTGATGATTCAATGATGCTTCTACAAATGCTTTGAATATAGGTTGTGGTCGATTAGGTCTAGATAAGAATTCTGGATGAAATTGACATGCAACGAAGAAATCATTTTCAGGAATTTCTACCATTTCAATCAATCTACCGTCTGGACTAGTTCCAGAGAAAATCATACCTTTTTCTTCTAGTTGATCTCTATATTCATTATTGAACTCATAACGATGACGATGTCTTTCTTCTATATCTACTGCGTCATAGATTTTATGCGCTAAAGTTCCTTCTTTAATATGACATGGGTATAGCCCTAATCTTAACGTACCACCTAAATCTTCAATGTCTTTCTGTTCGGGCAATAGGTCAATGATCGGATGTGGCGTTGAGGGATCTAATTCTGCAGAATGTGCATTTTCTAAGCCAAGTACATTTCTTGCAAACTCTACTGTAGCAAGTTGCATTCCTAAGCAGATACCGAAGTATGGTACATTATTCTCTCTCGCGTATTTGATAGCGGATATTTTTCCTTCACTTGCTCTGAATCCAAATCCACCAGGAACTAAAATGCCATCAACATCATTCAGTATATCATGTACATTTTCATCAGTTACCTCACTAGAATCTATCCACTTAACTTCAATATCCTTTTTAAATGGATAACCTGCATGTTTTAACGATTCAACTACTGATAAATAAGCATCTTGAAGACTTACATATTTACCAACTAAGCCGATAGTTATTTTGCCATCTAAACTGTTTACTGTATCTAGTAAATACTGCCATTCGTCTAACTGAGTTTCATACTTAGCGTTAAGTTCTAAGCGTTGAATTACAATATCATCCATGTCCTGCTTACTTAATTGTAATGGAATTTCATAAAGTGAATCTGCATCGCGACATTCAATGACACTTTCTTTGTTAATATCACAGAATAAAGCAATTTTATCTTTTAAATCTTGTGTTAATTCATATTCTGTACGTACTACGATTAAGTCTGGTTGAATACCCAACCCACGAAGTTCTTTAACACTATGTTGTGTGGGCTTGGTTTTCATTTCACCGGCAGCTTTTATAAATGGTAAAAGTGTACAATGTACGTACATGACATTTTCACGACCCAAGTCACTACGAATTTGTCTAATCGCTTCTATAAATGGTAATGATTCAATATCTCCAGTAGTACCGCCAATTTCAGTAATAACTACATCAGCATTCGTACTTTCTCCTGCTAAAAGTAAACGCTCTTTAATTTCATTTGTAATATGAGGAATTACTTGAACTGTACCACCAAGATAATCCCCACGGCGTTCTTTTTTCAAAACATGTGAATAAACTTTACCAGCAGTAACATTTGAATACTTATTTAAATTAATGTCAATAAATCTTTCATAATGTCCTAAGTCTAAATCTGTTTCCGCACCATCATCAGTAACAAATACTTCACCGTGTTGGTATGGACTCATTGTACCTGGGTCAACATTTAAATAGGGATCAAATTTTTGTATTGTAACTTTTAATCCTCTATCTTTTAATAAACGTCCTAAAGATGCTGCTGTGATACCTTTACCTAGTGAAGATACAACTCCACCAGTTACAAAAATAAATTTTGTCATTTTCTGCCTCCTATTATTAAAACAGTCATTCCCACAATACCAACAAAAATTTATGGCATGTTTCATTAATCATTGAAATAGTTATAATTTATGTAAACGTCTAAGCGTTATAATTTTTAAATGTCATTATATTCACTAAAAATAACGTCATAAATTAAAATTTTATAAAATTTGTATAGTCATTTAAATAAAAAAATCGCTCCCTCTCACAGCATTTGCAAGGGGGAGCGTATAACATTTATACACGTCGTCCTAATTAAAGGAGCCCGAATAAAATTTTATCATTTTCGCAGAAAAAGTCAAATGAATATTGATAGATTATTGATTAATTTTCTTCGTCTTCTTCCTCTTCATCATATTCATCTTCGTCTTCTTCTAAATCTTCATCTTCGTCATCGTCTTCATCAATAACGATTTCATTTTCAGGAATCTCTTCGTCAACTTCTTCTTCATCAGGTTCTTCGATTGTCTCTTGGTCATCAGTGACTGCTGGGATGTCATCATCGTCGTCTGCCTCATCTTCACCAAGTAATTTTAATGTTTTATCTTCTTCATCGTCATCGTCTAAAATGTCGAATTTTTGGATAGTTGGTGCTATTTTTTCTTCAATATCGGCAACTGAATACCAATCACGTAAGCCCCATATGTTTTCTCCAACATTTAGGAAACGACCATCTGTGTTTAAGTCTGTATAGAATTGAACAATTCTATTTTCAATTTCGTGGTCTTCGTAATGACCTAAAGCTTTAAATTCGTCAATAATATCATATAAGTTCATTGTATCGCCTTTTTCAAGTAATAATGTGTAGGCCATATCAATAAATGATTTCTCGTCAACCATTTCTTTAGTGTAATCTTGAATTCTCATTATTTATTCTTCCTTTCAGAGGCATTTATGCATTTATCCAAATCAGTACTATTCATCTTAAGTAATAATAACAAAAGTAAATTATAAATGACAATCCCTGATTTCGCAAACACTATTAATAATTAATATATTTTTCAAAAACAGAAAAATCTTCTGCCTTTTCAATTTCAACAAAATTACTGTTTATACATAGTGGTTTTAATTCATTATTTTCCCCATAAAGTGTAATCGTTATTAGTTTTATACCTTCAAAATGTTTTCGAATATATGTAGGTAATTGTCTCAATGCACTTTCCGCTATACCGTTATGTCTCTCTGCTTTATCAACTTCAATTGAATTAATATTCATACGCTGTTCATGTTGCTCAATTGCTATAAAACCTACCTTATTATCGTCTTTCATCATATCAATAATATGCACATCATAAGGTGATGTATCTCCATTTGCTGTTAGCTTTAAAGAAGATACATGTTTAGAATCTAAATCTAAATAATATAGACGTTCTTTGCCAATCGGGCCTTCTTCTTTTGTGGCAGCATGCATAAAACCTGCACGTTCATATACATTCCATGCACCTTTATTTTCCGCATCTACAACTAAGTATAAATGATTAAAATTTGGAAATAACTTTTGAACATATTGTGGCAAATACATCATCATTTTTGTACCATACCCAAACCCTTGAAAATCTTCGTTTACAGATAAAGAACGAACATATATAACTTGTTTAGGCGTATCGTAGCCTTCATGTTGATAATATTGATGTAAGACAAAAAAACCTACTACTTCTCCTTCATCATTCAAAGCAATATTAGCTACTCGGTCGTTATCCTTCAACGCATCACTAAGCACATCTTTTGGCAATGAAGAATATATCTGTTGGCGCTCACTTAATTTAAAATGACAAACAGCTGATTTATATTTTTCTTCAAAAACTTGTATTGTAATATTTTCAAACGTTTCTTTAATAAACATATTATATCCCCTATTGTGTTTAACTTTTATTAGTTATTAATACCACTTTTACACTAGTATAATCGAAAGTTGAACATTTTGTCTTATTAGTCTAAGAAACAATTCATGAGCCAGTTGACTTCAAATTGGTCTTTCACTTGTCCATGCATCGCATTAAAAAATGTTTTAGACAGAGGCATATGTGCGTCTCCCGCTTCGCTTAATTTATCATATACTTGTTTTTGAGTTTCCAAATCGTCGAAAGTTAAAATTATATTTGTGTTGTCATTGCTCCATTCCCGTCCATATGTGCTGGAAATATGTAATACAACTGTTTCATTAATATGGAGCTCCGCGTGTAAAGTTTTACCGTTTGTTTCGTTTAATATTTTTTCGCTACCACCAAACGCATTTTTATAAAATGTTAATGCTTGTTCTACATCATCTACTTTAATAAAAGGGCTTAATTTCATTAAAACCATTCCTTTCTAATTTTCTATATTTGATTTTACCTCATTTTATTATAATATAAGTTATAATGTAAATTTTTTAGGAGGTACACAGATGAAAATAGGCATTGATGCCGGCGGAACACTTATAAAAATTGTTCAAGATGATAATGGTAAACGACAATATACTACAAAATTAACTACTGAAATAAATGACGTCATTGAATGGTTGGAACAACAATCTTGTGAAAGTATTAGTTTAACAGGGGGGCAAGCTGGGACAATTCAAAATAGTTTAAATTGTGAATCTCGTATTTTTGTAGAGTTTGATGCTGCTGCAAAAGGTTTAGAACTCTTGTTAGAAGAACAAGGTCATCATTTAGATAATTATATTTTTACTAATGTTGGTACTGGAACATCATTGCATTATTCAAATGGCAAAGAACAACAACGTGTTGGTGGTGTCGGTACAGGCGGTGGTATGATACAAGGCTTGGGTTATTTATTAACTGGATTAAAAGATTACAAACAATTGACAGATACTGCCCAAAAAGGAGATCGCGAATTTATTGATTTAAAAGTAAAACATATCTATAAAGATAGTGAACCTCCTATTTCAGGAGATTTAACTGCTGCTAATTTCGGTCATGTGTTGCATAATTTAGACAAGGATTTTTCAGATTCTGACAAATTAGCTTCATTGATTGGTGTAGTGGGAGAAGTCATTACTACGATGTCTATTACAGTAGCGAGAGAATATGGTACAGAAAACGTAGCTTATATCGGTTCTTCGTTCCACAATAATCATTTACTTAAAGAAGTTGTTAAAGATTATACGGTATTACGTGGTTTTAAACCATTTTATATTGAACACGGTGCCTTTTCCGGTGCACTAGGCGCAATTCATTTAAGTTAAAAAAATACCATGACATAAATGTAAAGAATTGTTTTTTCTTTACTTATGTCACGGTAAAAAATGAACGTAATTATTCCGTTTGAATATCACTATTCATTCAAACGGAATAATTACTTCCAACAGTGCTTGTATTCAATGATATTAAAACGGTAATTGATCTAATACTTTCTGAGCTGAGACTACGGTACCTACAACGCCTGATTTCAAATCAATCGCTACTGCTTTGTCATCATCTCTTAAAGTATCTAACCATTCTGCGAAGACTTCACCCTCTATTTCAATAATATCGCATTCTTCAAAATCTTCATTTCTTACTTTTTCTACCCTATTTCTAATACTCCACACCGGCATAATATGTGGTTTTTGATGCTCATCATCACTAATCATAATGAATTGTTTGGCATCTTTATTAGTTAAACCAAATACAGCATCTTCTTCTGCTACATCAATAACAAATTCTTTGAGACGAATTTCATCTAAATCTGACATCAATTCATTTGTAAAATCAATAATATTTACTAAATCACCATCTGTCTGAGATGAAGCATTCATCAACACTTCTTCACCTTCTGCAAACACATCATCCATTTCATATGTTACGAAACGATCAATATCAATTTTTTTAATCTTATCATAATCGGTGTCATGTTTATTTAAGAATGTTTCAGCTGTTTCTTTTTGAGTCCAAACACAAATGACATCTTTCCCTAAAATTTCATGTCTAATTAGTTGTTTTGACTTTGTTGCTATATAAAAATATTCATTTACCAGAATATCTTGAAAAAATGAACTTGCTTTATAAGACATAATCACACCTTCAATTCATTAAAATATTTAACTATATTTAAAATATAAATGAGTATAATACTATAGTCAATTAACGTCATACAATAAATATTAAAATTTTAATATATCTAAACAATAAACTAAGTTAACAAATCCTATTAACTGAATTTTTCCTATATTACTGATTATATTTTTAATTCTTTTAAAAATTGTTGTTCTAGTTTATCAACTTGTTCTTGAGACTGTCCATGCCAAATACATGCAAATCTTGAAGGAACGTTTTCATTATTATACCAATCACCATCATAATATGATAGCGGAAACAAGCAACCCTTACGAACATATTTTATAATTGTTTGGAAGAAATGTTCATTATCATGAGGTGCGATATAACTATAAAACTTTTGATATCCAGACTGAATTAATGGATCTAATAAAAGCATGCTTGTTGAGCCATTTTGTCTAAAATTTAAATCAATCGCAAATATATCACCGTGCTCATCTATAAGTAAATCAAAACCCGCAATGCCAAAATAACCTTTCGACACACCTATTTCCATGATTTCTTTGCCTGCTTGAATGACTGATTCAGGCACATCATGTACATTTTGATTACCACTATAATGTCCATATTTGTCTGTAATTTGCTCTGATGTACCTATATAGTGAATATCCCCTTCTTTTTCACATGCAAATTGCACGCAATAATTAGCTATTTCCTGAATTTTTTGTTCGATAATAATTGTGTCAGTCTCATCTTTTGCTTGTTCAATACGTGATTTTGCTTTAATCAAGTCCTCATCGTCATAACATATCATCACGCCATAACCGCCTGCAGTTGGTAAGTCATCACCAGGCTTCAAGACAAAAGGAAACGTCCAGTTTGTAATCGCATCTTCAAACGCTTCTACTTTTACCACTTCACGTGCAGGTAAATATTTTTGATTCGTCCATTCTGGAATGCGTGCTTTATTATTTAATGCAACAAAAATATCTTTATCCATTGCGTAATATTCTTTTTCTAAAATAGATTCACTATGAATATATTGAAAATAAATGCGTTTATTGTCTTGTTTGGCAAGTTTTTTTATTGTTTTTTCGTACGAAGTTTGATCATAAAAAGTATAGATATTGGTCGGCATTGGTTTGCCAATCAATTCCAATAACATTTCCAATTTCTTTGTGACACTTGCTTGATGCACAATAACAGGCATTTGATCAGCTATAATCAATTCCCTACCAGTCAAAAAATTAGATTGATGTTCCTCTGGTTCTAACCATGGATTGGAAATATAAGATGGTCTAGAAGTATATACGACATCATCATTGTATAAATCACTAAGTGTTAATTTAGGGTGTTGAGTACTTAGTTTTTTCATTTTTTGTTCCCCTTTATATAGTGGTGCTGTTCAACTATTTCATTAAGTTCTGCTTGATTTTCTATTAATTCTAATCCCATTAATGCAAGGATTTTAGCACCTCTTATTAAAGCTTGATCTCCATGGGCACTTCCTGCCGCCTCTCGAAAACGATGTGTATGTCCCACTAAATTTCTAGAACCTATTTTAATATGAGGATGAATCGTTGGTACAACGTGACTTACATTACCCGTATCTGTCGAGCCAAAACCAAAATCATCATCTATCACTGCCTCTCCCATTTTCGTAGCATATTTTGCAAATAAATCATCTAATTTGGGTGTTTTAATAAATTCATTAACACCATTTTGTATGGGACCAAATTCATAGTCACATCCCGTTTGAATCGCGGCTCCTTTTGCAATTTGCCCTACTCTATCAGTTAAAATATCCAATTCTTTACGAGATGTTGCACGTGTATAAAAGCGCGCATGTGTGTAGTCTGGGATAATATTAGCAGCTTTTCCACCATCTAATATAACACCATGAACTTTTTGACTTTTTTTGATATGCTGTCTTAGCTGAGCCACGCCATTAAAATATGTAATCATTGCATCTAAAGCATTTCTTGCTTCTTCAGCATTCTCAGACGCATGTGTACTTTTACCATAAAATTTAATGTCTAAAACATCTACCGCTAATGTGTTAATTGTTTTGTAAGTTTCATTTCCGGGATGTACCATTAAAGCAACATCCATTTCATCTACAATACCTTCTTTAACGTAAGCAGCTTTTGCGCTACCATTGACACCACCCTCTTCGGCTGGACAACCAAGTATTACTACTTTTCCACCTGTTTGTTCAATCACTTGCTTCAAAGCTATACCAGCAAATGTACTTGCCGTACCTATAATATTGTGTCCACAAGCATGTCCTAAGCCTGGTAAAGCATCATATTCTGCTAAAAAACCAATAGTTGGTCCATCGATGTCTGAATCATAACGCGCAATAAAGCCTGTAGCATAACCTGCAATATTTGTTTCAACTTCAAACCCATGCTTCTCTAAATCTTCAATTAACGTTCTAGAAGCAAATATTTCTTCATTACCTAATTCAGGTCTTTGATGAATAAGGTGACTCAATTCTATGTATGTTAATTTTTCATTTTCTATATAATCTAATATGATTTGTTCATGTGTCATTTTCAATACAACTCCCTTGTACTACAACATTTCACACGTATTATAAAACTTATAAATAAAGCATATTTAATACTAAATGTGCAAAATACATTTTTATTATTACTTATTCTATCCGTTTTGATTAATTCTGTCATTATTTTTCTGAAATTTTAAAAAATGATATTTAGTTGTGTTTTCTAAAATTTATAGAAATTGTAAATAGCGTTACGTCTTGTTACAATTATGATAATTATTATTTTAGGAGGACATCACATGCCAAAAATGAACGTTGAAAGTTTTAATTTAGATCATACCAAAGTAGTAGCACCATTTGTTCGACTTGCAGGTAAAATGGAAGGTGCTAATGGAGATGTTATCCATAAATATGACATTCGTTTTAAACAACCAAACAAAGAACATATGGAAATGCCTGGTTTGCACTCACTTGAACATTTAATGGCTGAAAATATTAGAAATCATTCAGATAAAGTTGTTGATATAAGTCCAATGGGTTGTCAAACTGGTTTTTACGTATCTTTTATCAATCATAGTGATTATGATGATGTGTTAAGTATAATTGAACAAACACTTCAAGATGTATTATCTGCTACAGAAGTTCCAGCATGTAATGAAGTACAATGTGGTTGGGCTGCTAGCCATTCATTAGAAGGTGCCAAAGAAATTGCACAAGCATTTTTAGATAAAAAGAATCAATGGCATGATATTTATGGCGAAGGCAAATAATATCTTATTACCGTTGTAAAATAAGATACAAAAATCAAATTCAAAATATAAGTAACTATTTTTGAATAAGCACTGACAATATTCTAATTTATTTAAAAAGATTGCTTGATTTGAATCGTTATCATCTAATGTCAAAATACACAAGAATCTGAGACATAAAACCTAGAAAAATAGCACGCAGATGATTTAATTAATACATCTGCGTGCTTCTTTATTATTCAATATTGCGGCGTATTATTGTTGGCTCGCTTGCTTAAGAGGACGACTTCAGCCTGTAGTTTTCAGATTGTTCCGTTCCCTCAAGCGTCTCGCCAAAATACAACGTATTTATATGTAATTTCACATTAAAACACTTTAAAAACAAGTCCATATTTGAATCTTTATTTCTTTGTTTTAATGGCATTTAATATAAAAAAGTAGTAACTCAATGCGCTAATGATAATTAAAACAAAATTGAAAAATGGTATTTTTTATATTTTTTCCATTTTTAAACGTTTATGTTTATCAGAAATATATTTTTGTAAAGTTTGAACATGCAACCGCTCAAATTATAAGGTTACCTTGGCTGTCCGCATGTTTCGACTCAGCTATAAAACTTTATTTTTAAAAGAAATGATGTTATCGTTTAAGTTTTGTTTTTTCAAGTTTACACCTTAACTATGATATATAAAACATAGAAAACGCCAATTTCTATATTAATTTAATAGAAATTGGCGTTTAGTCTATAATCAGAGCATTCTAACCATGGCGCTTTATAATGTATATCCAGTCACGCAACTATTGATTGTTCACTCTATAGTTTGTTCACGATTTTTATTAAGACAAATTGTAGTGGGATTCGACTGTATAACAAACTATTCGGCAGTTGTTTATCGCCTAGTGGCAATTTTTTTCTTGCCATATAAATATTTGCAGGCAATACTGCTAATAAAAACATATTAATCATTTTCTTGAGACATTGGCCAGGTCTATTAACTATTAAAAGCAAGCCAAAAATTATTTCGACTACACCCGAAATAATAACCGCAGATTTTCTAAGTGGTAAATATTCAGGTACAATTTTTCTAAAACGTGACTCATGTTTAAAATGTAAGACACCAATAATCATGAAGCCACAGCCTAAAATCAAGCTTAATAACCGCTTCATTTATCGACACCCATTTCTTTTAAATAGCTTCGACCAAATTCTGGTAATGTAACGTCAAAATTATCCGCAATTGTAGCACCTATAGAACTAAACGTATCGTCCGTAGATAGTTCATGGTAATCTTTTATTTTAGGACTAAACATTAAGACTGGGATGTATTCTCTTGTATGATCTGTCCCCGGTGCCGTAGGATCATTGCCGTGGTCTGCAGTAATGATTACTAAGTCGTCATCTTTAAGATGTTTGATAAGTTCTGGTAAACGCTCATCAAAATCTTTCAATGCCTCAGCATATCCATTTTTATCACGTCGATGTCCATACAGAGCGTCAAAATCCACTAAATTCAAGAAACTTAACCCCTTAAATTCACGTTGTACAGTTTCTATGAGCTTATCCATGCCATCCATATTGCTTTTTGTTCGAATTGCTTCAGTAACACCTTCACCATCATAAATGTCATTGATTTTTCCTAATGCAATCACATCAAATTGATTCTCTTTCAACTCATTCATCACTGTTCGTCCAAATGGTTTTAACGCATAATCATGTCGATTAGAAGTTCTTGTAAAAGCACCTGGTTCACCTACATATGGTCGTGCAATGATTCGACCAATTAAATATTTTGGATCTTTAGTTAGTTCTCTTACTTTTTCACAAATATCATACAATTCTTCGAGTGGAATAATATCTTCATGTGCCGCAATTTGAAGTACTGGATCTGCTGATGTATAGACAATCAGGTCTCCAGTTTTCATCTGATGCTCTCCCCACTCATCAATAATTTGTGTACCAGAAGCTGGTCTGTTTGCAACTACTTTTCGACCTGTCATCGTTTCAATTTCACTGATTAATTCTTGTGGAAATCCATCAGGATAAACTTTAAAAGGTTGCATAATATTTAAGCCCATAATTTCCCAATGGCCCGTCATCGTATCCTTACCTACAGAAGCTTCACTCATCTTAGTATAAAACGCTTCTGGTTTAGACACTTTTTCGACATTAGGTAATGCAGCGATATTACCTAGACCTAACCTTTGTAAATTAGGTAATGATTTATCAAAACCTTCAAGCGTATGCTTCAAAGTGTGACTACCTTCATCATTAAATGCTTTTGCATCAGGCCCTTCGCCTATACCCACTGAATCCATGACAATTAAATGTACCCTTTTAAATGGTATAGCCATCATTCCATCTCCTATTCAGTAATTATTTTATGAATCAACGTAGGAACTTCGCCGTGTGAACTTATCGTAATGCTTTGATTTAATTTTTCCTTAACATCATTAATTTGCTCACGGTTACTATGAATCGTTAATAAAGCTTCGCCTTCATCAACTGAATCTCCTACTTTTTTGTGAAGGACAATGCCAACACTTAAATCAATATCATCTTCTTTAGTTTGTCTACCTGCCCCTAACATCATAGATGCAACACCGATTTCATTGGCAATAATTTCGGTTACTGTACCAGATTTATGCGAAAGTAAATCAATTTGAAAACGCGCTTGTGGTAGTTTACTAACATCATCAACTACTGAGCCATCACCGTCTTGATTTTCTAAAAATGTACGGAAACTTTCCAATGCTGAACCATCTTCAATTGCTTTTTCTAATAATGCTTGGGCTTCCTCTAAATCTTTAGCTTTGCCGCCAACCACTACCATTTGCGAACCTAAAGTCATAACTAACTCAGTTAAATCTTTTGGACCTTGACCTTTCAGTGTTTCAATCGCCTCTTTAACTTCTAAGGCATTACCTATTGCATTACCTAATGGTTGACTCATGTCTGAAATAATCGCCATCGTGTTTCGGCCAACATTATTACCAATACTAACCATCGCATGTGCAAGTGCTTCAGCATCTTCGATTGTTTTCATAAAGGCACCATTGCCTGTTTTGACATCCAATACAATAGCATCAGCGCCAGCGGCAATTTTTTTACTCATAATAGAAGATGCAATCAGTGGTATTGAATTAACTGTTCCAGTCACATCACGTAAGCCATAAAGTTTTTTGTCTGCCGGTGTTAAATTCCCAGTTTGTCCTATTACAGCTACTTTTGCTTCATTTACAAGTTCAACAAATTTATCTTCACTAATTTCAACGTGAAACCCTTCAACTGATTCTAATTTATCAATTGTGCCGCCAGTATGACCTAATCCTCTACCACTCATCTTAGCCACAGGAACACCAACAGAAGCTACTAATGGAGCTAATACTAGTGTAGTTGTATCTCCAACACCACCTGTAGAATGTTTATCAACTTTTATCCCATTAATCGCTGATAAATCAATCACGTCACCAGAATTAACCATTGCCATTGTAAGTGCTGCTCTTTCTTGATCATTCATATCCTGGAAAAAAATTGCCATCGCTAAACTCGAAGCTTGATAATCTGGTATTTCACCACTGGTATAAGCATTAATAAAGAATTCTATTTCTTCATTTGTTAAAGCTTGACCATCACGTTTCTTTTCAATAATATCTACCATTCTCATTTGAGTTGGCCTCCCCTGTTAGACATTTATGTCTTTATATGTCTCATTTTAAACTTAAAGATAGTGATTAATAATCTGAATTACTTTCTAATCCTTGGATGATCTGTACACCTGCACTAGCGCCAATTCGAGTAGCACCAGCTTCTAGCATTTTATTGAAATCTTCTAAGTTTCTGACACCACCTGAAGCTTTAACTTCTAATGCATCTCCGACTGCATCTTTCATTAATTTAACATCCTCAGGTGTGGCACCACCACCAGCAAATCCAGTTGATGTTTTCACAAAGTCAGCACCTGCTGCTTTACTGAGTTCGCAAGCTTTTACTTTTTCATCATCAGTTAAAAGGCAAGTTTCAATAATTACTTTTACCGTTTTACCATTAGCTGCTGCTACTACGCCTTCAATATCTTTTTGGACTTCATCATAACGTCCGTCTTTTAAGGCACCAATATTGATAACCATATCTACTTCTGATGCGCCATTTTTAATAGCATCTTCTACTTCAAACACTTTCACTTCAGTATTTGTAGCACCTAATGGAAAACCAATAACTGTACATACTAATACGTCAGTATCTTGTAATTTATCAGCTGCGTATTTAACATGTGTAGGGTTAATACACACTGACTTAAAATGGTATTCTGTTGCCTCATCAAGAATTTTATCTACTTGTGCTCTAGTAGACTCCGGTTTTAGTAAAGTGTGATCTATATATTTTGCATAATTCATTCTAATTCCTCCTAATATATTAACTGTATGAAATTATTCTAATTCTTGAAAGTCATTACTTTTCTAAAAAATTAATAACATCACAACAAGTGCTTTACCTCTATATTACAAAAATTCGCAAAAATAATAAACAAATGTTATCTTTATTTTGATAAAAGAATTTAAAGGAGAAGAAGTCTATGACAAAATCTACACCACATATTCAACCTAACGGAGTTAAAATTGCTAAAACTGTTTTAATGCCTGGGGATCCCTTGAGAGCTAAATATATCGCTGATAACTATTTAGAAGATGTAAAACAATTTAATGAAGTTAGAAACATGTTTGGTTATACAGGCACTTATAAAGGAAAAGAAGTTTCTGTTATGGGTTCTGGAATGGGTATTCCGAGTATTGGTATTTATTCATACGAACTATATAATTTTTTCAATGTCGACACAATTATTCGAATTGGATCATGTGGCGCTTTACAGGAAAACGTTAACCTATATGACATCATTATTGCTCAAGGTGCTTCTACGAATTCGAGTTATGTAGAGCAATATAATATTCCAGGTCACTATGCGCCTTTAGCTGATTTTGACTTAATGTTAAAAGCAAAACAAAAAGCGGATGAAATTGGTGCTACTACGCATGTTGGTAATATTCTTTCTTCAGACACATTTTATAATGCCGATCCAACATTTAACGAAAAATGGCAACGTATGGGCATCTTAGGCATTGAAATGGAATCTGCTGCATTATACTTAAATGCAACTTTTGCTAATAAAAAGGCTTTAGGCGTCTTCACTGTAAGTGACCATATTCTACGTGATGAAGCAACTACTGCAGAAGAACGTCAAAACTCATTTACTCAAATGATGGAAATTGCATTAGAAATTGCTGAATAAAATTTTATAGCGTTCATACATGAAGTAAGTTCTTATTTCTATCTCTATTACAAAAAAGACAGGAATCAAATGAAAAATTTGATTCCTGTCTTTTACTGTTTTAAATATAAATACTGTTTGTCTATCTATAAACTATTATTTTCCTAAATAAGATTTTAACATCCAATTATGTTTATCAATATTGGTTTGCATACCGATAAACATATCTTCAGTTACATCATCTTCGGCATTAGAAGCAACTTCAATTGCTTCTTCTAATTGTTTTGAAATATTTTCAAAATCTGTTGATAATGCTTCAACCATTTGTTCTGCTGTATAACCTTTACCTGCTTCATCTATAATTGATAACTCTAAACTTTCTTTTAATGTACCTACTGGATTACCGTCTACTGCTAAAATACGTTCTGCTAAATCATCTATATATTGACTTGCTTCATCATATAATTCTTCAAATTTTGTGTGTAGTGAGAAGAAATTTGGTCCTTTTACATACCAATGAAAATTGTGTAATTTGGTGAATGCAACTGTCCAGTTTGCTACTTGTTGGTTTAATACTTTTACAACTTCTTCATTATTTTTTGACATATCAAAAATCTCTCCTTTAAATTTTTGTCGTAACTAAGCGACAATCAATTTTCGATTACAATAATTATTATATTATAATAATTACAATCTGTAAAGTGTTTATCAGTATTAAATTATAATTATTATAATTTAGAATGCAGCTTAATCACTCACTTATATTATACCCTGAATTAAGTCATTTAATCTAGTTCTTTTCTGTATGGCATTGCACCTTGAGCACCTAATCCTGTAACTGAAAAACTAGCAGCTAAATTGGCAAAATTAACTGCTTCCTCTAATGACTTATTTTCAATTAGAGCAACTGCTAGCGCACCATTAAACGTATCTCCAGCCCCTGTAGTATCAACTACTTCTTTTTTATATCCCTTAACAAGTTGTTGAGAATCACTGTAAAACAATGCACCCGCAGCCCCTTTAGTTACGATTAATTTTTCAGGATACATCATAAGAGCTTTATCAACTTCATTTTCAAATAATAGTTCACTTTCTGATTCATTTGGCGTCAACCAATTAACTTTCTCAATTATTTCTTTATCTAATGGTCGAAATGGTGCAGGATTTAACATTACCCTCATTTCATGTTTTTGTGCATATTCCACTACTTTTTTAATAGTCTCTTCAGGTATTTCATGTTGCATTACAATAATATCGCCAGCAGCAAAAAATTCTAGTTTTGGAATTACTTTATCTGGCGTTACATAATTATTTGCTGCCGGCACTACAACAATTCGATTATCATCTTCAAACAACGTTATATGTGCAGTTCCTGACGCTTCATTTTCAATAATATCCATATACTTTGTATTTACATTGTTTTTTTTAAGATTTGAAAGTATTTGCTGTCCATTATCATCATCGCCTACAGCCCCGATCATATAAACATGGTCGCTTAAGTGTGCAGCCGCAACAGCTTGGTTAGCACCTTTACCTCCAGGATTTGTGAAAAATGATTCCCCCATTACTGTTTCACCTACATTAGGTAAAATATCTGTTTTTACCACTAAATCAATTGATGCGCTACCAATCACAACTATGTTTCCCATATTCTTTTCCTCCATCTATGCATTCAGTCAATAAAAAATGATTGCTCATAATCATTAGGTTTGTGCCAATGTGTTTCCCACATTCTGTTTCTATTATCTGCAAAAAGTTGATAACCAAAATCTCTTAACCATTTAGGGGTCATATATAATAATAAGCCAATCCATTTATAATTTGTTAGAGATGAAATCAATGATGCTATTGCATCTGATTTATACTTAAATTGGTCTCCTTCTTGCAAAATAACACTATCGTGTTGTTTTGTTTCTGGATAATTTTCAAACATATTTTGAGCTGTAGAACCTTGAAGTTTTGCAAATTGGTAACGTCTAGACAACCCATTTTGAATAAGCCAAATTGCGTAATTGTAACAGTATACGCAGTTACCATCGTAATAAATTATTGGCATGCCTTCATCTCCTTTTATGATTTGTAACCATAAAATATAAATTATTTATTCACAGTTCTATTATATCCTAAAATGATAAAAATAAATCATTATATGAAATATATTATTAGGTATCCTCAAGTATTTATTTTATATACAAAATTGGGCAGAAATCTCATTTTATTTAAAATATTTCGTCACCTCACCACAGTAATGATGACTAGAATAGAAAAAGTATTAAACTTTACCTGAATTGAGCTTTAGTCTTCTACAGATAATATAAAAACGCCCAGGACGAACCAATGATGTCCCAGACGCTTATTCACTATTTTTAAACTGTGATTTTAATCTTGATTTACCTTAACAATTCTTGCATATTTTAAAAACTGTTCAGTATATTTTTGTTTTATATCATTTATGCTATCATACGTAATGCCAACGATATGCCAATTGGGATTAAAATGATAAAATGAATCTTTTTTTCTGGACCATTTAACCATACTTCCATCTCTATTATATCTTGGTAATGTCATTTCATAGCCTTCTAAAACATTAATATAAGTTTGAAAAATGTCTGGATCTATACGATTAAAATTATCAATAACCAGATAACTTTTATCATTTCTTGGCATAAGATTAGTAATGAAACCCTCTCTATAATACAAAGCACCCGCCTCATTTGGTAAATATTTACCATATAACATATCCTCTGTAAAATCTGGATGCCCTGCCGTAATTACTGGATTAGCATTTGTCTTTTGTAGCAAGTTTTCTGCAGCTTTTAGACCTTCGCCTTTATCAACTACTAACAGAATAAATGGTTTTACATCCTCATCTGCTTTATCAATAACATCTTGACTTTTAACTGCTTCAAACTGAGATTTCATTCCATCGTTTTCACTCATTTCAAGTATTGCATCAAATTGTGTACGTGACATACTCGCAATCGCTTGTTTTGCATTTTCTTGTAAATAATATAAGTTTTTTAATTTTGGGTGTTTATTTAATGTACTTAATGTTACGGGCTCGATTTCTTTTTCAAAATAAACCTCTATCGCTGTACTATTTGTACGACCAGGGATTGGAGATTTTTCATGTAAATGTTGACTTACTTCACCAACACCAATCACTGATTGTTCTCTATGTTTATTATAAAAAACGAGTTGGTCTCCAATTTCAAGTTGTCTATAAAAATGGTATCCATTTCGTTTAATACCATTATATGTGTGTGTAAACAACGTATTATAAGAATTGGGTTCGAATTCTTGCTCCTCTGATATAAAGAAATATCTAGGTATTTTCGTTTCTCCTTTACCCAAACTCACGATTAAGTCAAATTCGTCTTTTGTAATTTGATTAAATAGTGTTTCTTTCATATTAGTAATACGAAATTCTAATTGTTCACTTCTTTTTAAGTAATCAGCAGTTAATGGTTTCAATTGTTCTAACAACTGAAAATGAACACGAATTTTATTCTGTGCGCCTGTTTGAACGCTAGTAATTTCACCAAATCCTAGTAAACCAGTATCCATCTGTACTTGATAAAATACAACTTTATCTCCTACTTTAGCTTGTTTAAAAGATCGGAAACCTTGTGACGGATTAAATTGAGCACCTGATTCAAATAATGTTGTTTGACCCACTAATGGTTCGTTATGATTCCAGCGATTATATCCGCAATTTAACCAAAAATAATTTGTTTCCTCTGCCATTTAGATACTCCTTAATATAAAAAATTCTATCTTCTCATTATATTTAAAAATTAATTCGCAAACAACGATTACAATAAATTAATCAATTTCATTGATATCAAACTTGTTATTATTACTACTATCCAAGTCACTAGCCCTAATAAAATCGGCTTTGCACCAGCTTGTTTAAATTGTCTGAAATCTACATTTAATCCTATACCTGCCATTGCCATCGTTATTAAGAATAGTGATATTTGTTGAAATATATGAATAACAGTTGGTGAAAAATTAAAAATTGTACTAATTAATGAGGCTATAATAAACCAAACTATAAACCATGGAAAGATTTGTTTGATCGACGTGCCTGTTTGTTTAGATTTTTCTTTACGAATCGTTCTATATGTAAAAAATAATACTACTGGAATAATCATTAACGTCCGTGTTAATTTTACAATTGCGCCAGTTTCTAATGCTTTATTTCCGTAATTAGAAGTCGCAGCAATAACACTAGATGTATCATTTATTGCCGTACCCCCAAAATATCCAAAAGCCGTTTGACCCATGTTCATTAAATGACCGAGTGGTGGGAATATAAAAACTGCTATTAAGTTGAATAAAAATATAGTTGAAATAGCAAATGCTACTTCGTTTTCTTTAGCCTTGATAACTGGGCTTGTGGCAGCAATCGCAGACCCACCACAGATAGATGTCCCAACCCCAATCAGGATGCTAAGATTTTCATTTATTTTAAATATTTTCATCAAAATAAACACGATTATAAATGCAGCTAATAAAGTTATAATTATAATTGGCAGAGATTTCCAACCAATTGAACCTATAGATTGAAAGCTCAACGTAAAACCGAGAACAATAATACTATAATGCAATACTTTTTTACTACTAAATTGGATACCGGCACGATATTTTTTGGGAATTTCAATAAAGTTATTTAAAAGAATACCTATAACAATGGCAAAGATTGCACTTCCTATTACTGGAAATTTGCTTCCCATAATGGTTGCAATAAGCGCAATAATAAATGTCATCAATAAGCCTCGAGATTTCGACATTTAGCCCACCTCCAATTTAAATTCTATTTTACCATAAATATTTTATCGCTAAAGAAAATTTTATAATCTTTTAATTATAAAACTGATTCATTTTAATTATTAATATCCATTTCGTCCAAACTGAATTTGATTTAATTAATAAAACTAATGATTATTACTTATAAAAAAAGTATCTTTAACTTCAAAAGTAAAGACACTAAATTTATTGATTATTGAACCATCGTCAATGCACCCATAATTGGCATTAAATTAATGAGTACACCACCAAGTTTTAATAATCCACTTATTTCTTTGTTAGGTATCGTAATTAATGTAGCAATTATACCAATTGCACCAATGATTACGGGTAAGAAAAATGAAGGGAAAATAGGTATTTTTAAAAATATCCCTGCGCCAGCTAATAAGCCGCAAATTAACGATACATATAAATACTTATACATTTTAAAACACTCCGTTTTTATTCTCTATAAATAACTTATAATTAATTCATAATTCCCTTCAAAAATTGTATCTAAATCGTCTGAAGTTAGTATGAAATTTTGACCTTGTGTTACATCATAAATGTCTCCATCAACTATGATTTGTCCATTGCCTTTTAATACAGAAACTAAAACAAATTCTCTCGGTTTCATATAATTTAATGTGCCAGATATTTCCCACTTAACCATTGTAAAAAAGTCATTTGAAACTAGTTGAATTCGTTTGTGATTTTCAATAATTTCAGTATCCGTAGCTATATTAATATTTTCTTGAGTAACTTCGATGACATCCTTTGCTTTTGCTTGATCCAATCCTCTGCTATGATGTGCTTTTTCCTCTCGACCAAAATCGTATACGCGATAAGTGACATCAGAAGATTGCATTGTTTCATAGACAAGTACACCAGCACCTATAGAATGAACCGTTCCTGCTGGTATGAAATAAAATTCACCCGGCTTAACCTTAACTTTATTAAATAAATTTGCATAGTCAGTTTCATTGATTTGATTCACTGCAATATCTTTCGAATCTGCATTCACACCATAAATGATTTCTGCGTCTTCTTCTGCATCTATGATATACCAACATTCTGACTTACCATATTGTCCATTCTCATTTTCATAAGCGTATGCGTCATCAGGATGCACATGGATTGATAATGCTTCTTTTGCATCTACAATTTTTGTCATTAATGGAAACTCTTGGCTCGGGAAATCACCAAACAATTCTCGATGATTTTCCCATACCATATCTAGTGTCTGCCCCTTGTATGGCCCATTCAACACTTCACATTTTCCATTTGGGTGTGCTGAAATCCCCCATGCTTCTCCAATATTTTCAGCCGGCAAATCATAACCGAGTGATTTCAACTTTGTGCCACCCCAAATTTTCTCATGTAATACTGGTTTTAAAAATAATGGCATTCACCACACCTCCAAACTTAGTTAATATATTGTTTAATCTGATATTTCCAATTTAGAAAAATATAAATTTATACTATTAATATTACATTTTAAAATTAATTTGACAGAACTATTGAAATTGTATCACATATCTTAACGCATTATAAACTGTCACTTCAACGTTTACTCATATTTAAATCAATAATTATTATATCAATACGTTTCATAGACGTATAGTTAAATTAATGTGATTCAATTACATTCAGTTGAATTTGACAATAAAATTATTCAATTGTCATAAATTTTTTAAATAAAGACTTGCCTTGTCAATATTTTTCACATTATAATGATACTAGAGTCTTTAAAAGACTCAGATTCTTTTACATATAAGGTAATGAATTATGATGATTTTGATCAGATGATTACTGTTCAAAATTTAAAATTTGCAATAAAAGCCCAAACTGCTATAGTTTGGGCTTTTTATTCATTGAAATTTAATTATACTCGCCTTAGACTTTATGAATTTGGAAAGCATTAAAATAAATTTGAAGATTATCGCCATGATGCTTTCTCAAATCTATTTTTCTTTGAAGTTGGCTAATATTGTTTCTTTGACTTCTAATAAATGTGACTCCATTGCTTTAACTGCTTCTACATCATCTTTGTTAGCAATCGCATTATAAATGACTACATGCTCCTCTAGCAATTTATTCATTGTTTTTTGTTTACTATAAATAAATATCTTTCTTGTTTCTTTCATAGAATCTTGCATGAGTTCAGATATATTATTTAGTAATTCAACTAATAAAGAATTATTGCCAGCTTTAGCAATTAATAAATGGAATTCTAAATCAGCTCTTTCTCCTGACGTGCCATCTGTTATCGCTTCCCCCATTCGATTCAAAGCATTTTTCAAATCAATTAAGTTTGCTTCTGTACGATGACAAGCAGCCATTTTAACGGTGGCGCTTTCAACAATTTCTCTTAACTCTAACAATTCTTTTATCTGAACTACTGAATTAAATTTATCTCCTAATTCAAAAAAAGTTGGTTCAATTTGTTTTACAAATGTCCCATATCCTTGTTTTATTTCTAATACGCCTATCGTTCTTAATGCATTCAAAGCTTCTCTTACCGAAGCCACACTCACACCAAATTCTTTACTGAGCTTTTGTATCGATGGTATTTTATCTCCGACTTGATAATTTCCAGATTTGATGCTTTCCAATAAAGTATCTGCGACTTGTTCATAAATTTTAGTGTTTGAAATCTTCATAGTTACCTCCAAACGATATCTATTATTGTATCAAATTTTCTTCATAAAATTTATTAAAATAATAGATATTTCAGTTAAAAATGGACCAAATTACTATAAGTTGTAAATTGGCCCATCTTTGTAACTATTAATTATTTATTTTTAAAATTATCTAAAGCTTGTGGTATCTCCACATCTCCACTAATAATTTGGAATTCAGTATTTAAATATTCATCAGTTGTTACAACTTCATTGATAACTGAAGCGACATCTTCTCTTGGAATTGAGCCTCTACCTTCAAAAAAGGCTCCTACTTCAATCTTGTTTGTGCCATCATCATTTAATAAAACACCAGGATGTACAATCGTATATGATACTGATGCTTGTTTTAAATATTCATCAGCATAATGTTTAGCAATTGTATAAGGCTTCAAGTCTCCACTAGCATCAAATGCCTCTCTTCTAGAATCATATGTTGACACCATAACAAATTGCTTAACATGATTTGCCTCACTTGCTTTAATAGCTTTAATAGCACCATCTAAGTCTACAATAATTGTTTTATCAGCGCCTGTACTACCACCTGAACCAACAGAAAATACTACACGATCAAAACCTTTGAATTTTTCAGTTAAAGCTTGAATATCGTCTGTTTCTACATCAATTAATGTTGCTTTGATATTTTTTTCTTTTAACTGTTCAACTTGGGATTCTTTTCTAACTCCAGCGGTAAAGTCTATATCTTTTTCTTTCAATTGTTCTACTAAATGTTGACCAACGCCACCATTAGCGCCAATAACTAAAATACTCATATTGGTACCTCCTTAATTAAGTTAATACTAAAAGTCTACCACTTTTATAAGAATTTAAAACAATTATGCACTTTTTGTTGACATATTAGTACGAAAGCATTAATATATGAATATATACTAATATATTCATATATAGAGGTGAATTTTGTGGATGCATCAATAAACACTGAAACATTAAATCATGTAACCGATATTTTCAAAGCATTAAGCGAAACAAATCGCATACGCATCATGCACTTATTATCTCAAAGTTCTAGCAGTGTAGGACATATTGCGCACACTTTAAATATGGGCCAATCTAATGTGTCACATCAGTTACGTATACTCAAACAAGCCCACCTAGTCAAATCTACCCGAGAAGGCCAGTCAATGATATATTCAATTGACGATACACATGTAACTGATTTACTAAAACAAGCAATACATCACGCAAATCACAAACTATAAAACTATAATGAAAGGTGTGGACCTATATGACTCAACAACACGAACACAATCACACACACAATCATACACATGGACATGTACATACCAATAATAAAAAAATCTTGCTCATTAGCTTTTTAATTATTGGTATATTTATGATTGTTGAAATCATCGGAGGTTTTTTAGCACATAGTTTAGCACTATTATCTGATGGTTTACACATGTTCAGTGATTCAATTTCATTAGGTGTGGCTTTATTAGCTTTTATTTATTCTGAAAAACACGCTACTAAATCTAAGACTTTTGGATACAAACGCTTCGAAATATTAGCTGCATTATTTAATGGCGTAACGCTATTTGTTATCGGTATTTTTATAATCATAGAAGCAATCGACCGTTTCTTTAATCCAGTAGCTGTAAAATCTACAGAAATGTTTATTATCAGTGTAATTGGACTCATCGTTAATATCGTTGTTGCTTCCTTTATGTTTAAAGGTGGAGATACAGATCATAATATAAACATGCGTGGTGCATTTCTCCATGTAATTGGTGACTTATTAGGTTCTGTCGGAGCCATTACAGCAGCCATTCTTATTTGGGCATTTAATTGGACGTTTGCGGATCCTATTGCGAGTATTATCGTTTCTCTACTTATTATTAAAAGTAGTTGGGGGATAACGAAATCATCCATCAATATATTGATGGAAGGTACGCCAAGCGATGTCAATATGAGTGAAATCATAAGTGCTATTACAAGTGAAGCGCAAATAATAAATGTACATGATTGTCATATTTGGACTATTTCTAACGAAATAAATGCTTTAAGTTGTCATGCAGTTGTACCAAATGACATGACAATTGAAGAAGGTGAACAACTTTTAAACTTACTCGAACATCGTCTAACACATTTAAACATTCAACATATGACAATACAGTTTGAAACAGAATATCATAATCATGACAACAATACTTTATGTTCAGCAATTTATACAGAAAAATAACATGAATAAAAATAAAAAGTGACTAGATTTTAAAGCTTAAAATAAGCAATATCAATCTAGTCACTTTTATTATTTAAATTTCTTTTAAAATATTTAACAAATCCAAAACATTTTATGCCTATAAAAATTTATCAAATATCAGCTCTTTAGCTGGCACTTGTTTTTCTTTAAAACCTCTTATAAATTCTTCATTATCATAAGGAACTTTAACCCTTTCAAATGAAAATTCATTTTCATCGATAGTAACAATACCATATACAGCATATGCGCCATTATTCAATCCAACAGATCCAGGATTAAAATAAACTTTAGATTTATCATCAAACAAATGAACCGTATGATTATGACCAAAAACAATTAAATCTGCTTCTTTATCCTCGAATAGTGATTTAATATTTTCTTCTGTAGGTTCCACAATGGGACTAAACGGCTGCCCATCAATTGGCGTTTTCAATTTATCATTTGGGATTTCATAATGAATGAACATGATTTTTTTATGATTTATAGTTTTTTCAATAACACGAGGTAATGCATTTAATTTATCATAATAATCTTCATCTAAGTGGCTTTCAATCCATTGGTGGTGTTCATAAAATTTATCTTTTAAGTCTTCAGGATAAGGCGTATCGTTAACAATTGACATCACCGCTTCATCATGATTACCTGCAATAATTTCCATATCATCTCTTTCAAATATTTCGTCAAGTACTTTATTTGTTTCATGGCCTACACCAATATTATCGCCTAGGTTATATATTTTATTTATATCTTTTCTTCTATCAATATCATCCAATACTGTATCCAACGCATCAAAATTGCCATGTACATCAGTAAGAATTGCAAATTTCATGATGATATCTCCTTTCAACATTTTCTCATTTGGTCATTTTAACATTTTATAGCCATTTTGTTACCTATTAATTTTAAAATCTCTAATTTTTTGATAGCATATGCTTATCACTAAAAAGGAGTGCTTAAAATTTGTTTAAATTTCATAAACTAGCATTACAAAATGCTAAACCGCAAAATGCTAAAATTTTACTATTCACAATTGTAAGTTTTATCATATTATTTGCTTTGACTGTTCTAACTTTTATACCAGTTCAACCAGCAATATATAAGTTTTTAATGTCAATGGCAATGCAACAACCTATTGGTAGTGCCTTAATTACATTAATACTAGCAATATTAATTCCATTAGTGGTTTTCATATTTGTAGGCTATCAACTTATTGCTGGAACTATATACACTATAGACAATGCAATTAATAAAGACAAGGTTAAATTCAAAGATTTATTTTCAATATTTAAAAAAGGTAAATATGCTAAATCGTTAAAATTATCTTTAATTACTTTATTAAGTATTATTATTATATTATTACTTAATATTCTAATAAGTAAGCTATTACAATTAGGCATTGTACAATTATTCACTGCATTACAAGGACCGTTAAGCAGTTCTGATCATGCACTTGGATGGTCATTAACATTCCAAATCATTGCCGCTACTTTACAAGTATTTATATTGTCATTTGTTTATTGGTTCTTTACAATCCTAATCATCAATTATACATTAGCTTTTGTTAAAGAACCTAGTAGAGGCGCTTGGTCATCTGTGAAACGTGGCTTTAAAGCTATTAAAAACGGCAATAAAACTTGGTTTAAATTCTATATAGGTATATTATTGCTAAACTTACTTGTTATCATCTTAGCAAACCCAGTAAGTCAATTAGTTTCTATTAGCACTGGTAGTATTTCACAAACATTAGCAACGACTATTATCTATATTGTGTCAGTAATCGTTATTATAATTAGATTAATCGTTTATTACACAAACTTATTAGCAATTATTCAATACTACAATAAAAATGGCGAGAAAATAGATAAATCAGAAGTTAAAAAATCAAAAGCTTCTACACAATCTAATCAAACATCTAAAGTAAGCAATAGTGTTAATCATACAACTGAGAAAGCTACGGATAAAGTTAATCAAACTTCTGATCAGTTTAAAGATAATGCTGAAGAAAAGGCTTCAGATATCAAAGATCAAATTGATAACAAAGAAAAATAAATATCAATAGGAAACAGTTAGGACCATCGTTCTACCTTCAAAAAGGACTAATCCACGTTCAAAAGGATTAGTCCTTTTGAATTTATACTTGTCTTTTTTTTACGATACTACTTAACTGTTTATATTATACTTGCACACTCTCAATTGATTCTTATGCTAAAGCATGTGAACAGTCTATTATCCATATCAAAAAAAGACACTTTTCTCGTTTAATAATCATTATTAAACGAGAAAAGTGTCTTTTTTAATCAATTTATCTATACGTATATTTTATAGTAAATGTTTTTTCAAGTATAATGCCGCACCGTTTTCTTCATTTGTGAATGAAGTGACATCATCAGCTAAAGCTTGAATTTCTGGCCGAGCGTTCTTCATCGCTACAGTATAATTACCAAACGCAAACATCGCTCTGTCGTTATCACTATCACCAATGACTAATGTTTCTTCTTGTTTAATGCCAAAGTAGTCTATCATTTCTTTAATTCCAGTGCCTTTGTCAATACCAAAAGCCATTGTTTCCGCGTTAAAGCGCGATGAATTTGATACACTGATTTGAAGTGCTGTTTGGTCATCGATTAACTGATTTCGAAATTGAGTAATCTTATCATAATCTGGTGAGAATAAATAAATTTTTGAAAATGATGTGTCAGGGATAATTGGTTCCCAACTTACTTTTTCAACAATAGATTCTCTACGGGATGTCCACTCACTATAGCCTACGTTTTCAGGTGGTGTTGATTGTTTAAACATAGCTTCTGCCCACGTTTGATCTTCATTAAGAATGATACGATTGCCATCAAAAGGAAACACTTCATAATAAATTGCTTGTGCTTTTGCTCTTTTCACAATTTCATTTACCGTATCAAATGTTAAACTATGTTTAAAAATAGTTTCATTGTGAACGACCCCGTTCGTACCATTAGAACTAATAATACCATCCACTTTAAAGTCTTTAGGTACAAGGTAATGAATCTCATCATGTGCTCTTCCAGTAGCTAAAAACACTTTATAACCATGATTTCTTAAAGTCTGTATTATTTCTGTCGTTTCGTTATCTACACGATTGTTTTTATGTAAAATTGTACCATCCATATCCAAAAATATTGCTTTAACATTTTCCATTTAATATAAATCCTCCATCATATGTTATCGTCTTAAATTATGGCACTTTGTCTATGTTTCTGCAATGTCTTCATCTTCTAAAAACAATGTATAGCGCCCATGGTTATATGTTATGCTGACATTCCGCTTAAAGAAGTGACTTAATGTTGTATTATTTAGAATTTCGGATAATTGACCTTGTTTGAAAGATTGTCCATTTTTCAATAAAAAACCATAATCAATGTCCTGGGTGATTTCTTCTACAAAATGCGTGACATAAATTACTGCTAATTGAGGATTTTGCTTATACAATTGTGTCAGTGCACTTAATAAATCTTCTCTTGCAATAAAATCTAGTCCTGAAGCTGGTTCATCCAAAATTAAAAGTTTAGGGCTCCCCATCAAAGCTCTTGCTATCAACACTTTTTGACGCTCTCCAGTAGAAAGATAACCATAATATTGATTTTCAAATTGAGTCATTCCCATTTGCTTTAAATATTGTTTTGCCAAATCTATGTGTTGTTGTTGTACATCCTGAAACACACCGATTGACTTAAATATCCCACTCATTACTACATCTAAAACAATTTCACCATCTTGAAAACGATCCATTAAACTACTAGATACAAATCCAATTTGCTGGCGTACATTTTCAGCAGAATATCCTTTGTTTCCAGGCTTCATACCAAATAAAGTCATTTCACCTGACGTATTTGGCTCATAGGCATTTAAAATATTCAATAGTGTCGTCTTACCTGCCCCATTCAAACCATATAACATCCATTTTTCTCCCTCTTTAATCTGCCAACTCACACCTTGAACAATTTCTTTTCCATCTTTTCTTCTTGCTATATTGTTCAAATCAATTAGCATATATATCCCCCTTTGTTAAATTGCCATTTATTTTTGATTCTGTCTAAATATATTTTCCAATGTCTTACCTTTAGCTAATTCATCAACCATCTTGTCTAAATACCTAATCTCTTTCATTACTGATTCTTCCATATTTTCAACACGAATCCCACAAATAACACCTGTCACTTTAGTTCTATGTGGATTTAATTGTGGTGCTTGTTGAATAAATGTTTCATAATCAGTGCCATCTTCTACCATTTCATCCAACTGAGGTTGACTATAGTCGGTCATCCACTTAATGATCGTGTCCACTTCATTTTTCGTTCTACCTTTTTTTTCGGCCTTTTTCACTAAATGAGGATAAACATTTCCAAAAGCCATAGTATAAATTTTAGGTTTTGTCATTATTTTACACTACCTTTCTTTAATTTCTATATGTAATCGTTCTTCTTAGCATATTAAATTTTCTAAACTTTTGAAAACATTTCACTTTCAATAAGTTAAAAATAAAAGCTGAGACAATTTAATGTCCCAGCTCAAACTTATTTATAAATTTATTCAACTGTTACAGACTTAGCTAAGTTACGTGGTTTATCCACATCTAAATCTCTGTGCAGTGCAGCATAATATGAAATTAACTGCATTGCCACAACAGCAACTAATGGTGTTAACAACTCATGGACATGAGGAATAACGTATGTGTCGCCCTCTTTATTTAATCCATCCATAGAAATTATACAAGGGTTTGCGCCACGTGCAGCAACTTCTTTCACATTGCCGCGAATAGAAAGGTTTACATTTTCTTGTGTAGCTAAAGCAATCACTGGAGTACCCTCTTCAATAAGAGCAATCGTACCGTGTTTAAGTTCACCACCTGCAAAACCTTCTGCTTGAATATAAGAAATTTCTTTAAGCTTCAATGCGCCTTCTAAACTAACATTATAGTCGATTGTACGACCAATAAAGAATGCATTTCTAGTTGTTTCTAAGAAATCTGTAGCAATTTGTTTCATTACATCTGCATCATCCACAATTGTTTCAATAGCAGTAGTCACTTTCGCGAGTTCTCGTAATAACTCAACGTCAGCTTCTTTACCGTGTTCTTTCGCTACAATTTGTGACAAAATTGAAAGTACTGCAATTTGTGCAGTGTAGGCTTTTGTAGATGCAACGGCTATTTCAGGACCGGCATGTAATAATAAAGTATGATCTGCTTCACGAGATAATGTTGAACCAGGAACGTTTGTAATTGTTAATGATTTGTGCCCTAGTTTCTTAGTTTCTACTAATACAGCACGACTATCCGCTGTTTCACCTGATTGTGAAATGTAAATAAATAATGGTTTTTCAGAAAGTAATGGCATATTATATACAAATTCTGAAGCAACATGTACTTCTGTAGGCACGCCTGCCCATTTTTCTAAGTATTCTTTACCAACTAATCCTGCATGATAACTTGTACCTGCTGCGATGATGTAAATTCTGTCTGCATCTGCTACATCTTTTATAATATCCGCATCCATTTTCAAATTACCTTCAGCATCTTGATATTCCTGGATAATACGACGCATTACTGCAGGTTGTTCATGGATTTCTTTCAACATGTAATGATCATAAACACCTTTTTCTGCATCAGCAGCATCAATTTGTGCAGTATAAGCTTCTCTGTCTTGTACCGTACCTTCTTGGTCTTTAATAACTACATCATCACGTTTAACAATAACAATTTCATGATCATGAATTTCTTTGTATTGGTTTGTTACTTGTAACATTGCAAGTGCATCTGAAGCAATAACATTAAAATCATCGCCTACACCAATTAATAACGGCGATTTATTTTTTGCAACATACATAGTGTCACGGTCATGACTATCAATTAATCCTAATGCGTAAGAACCTTCTAATAACGATACAACTTTCGTAAACGCTGCTTCTGTAGAAAGTCCAGTATTTGAGAAGTATTCAACTAATTGAACAATAACTTCTGTATCAGTTTCAGATAGAAATTTTACATCTGATAAATATTCATTTTTTAACTCTTCATAGTTTTCAATTACACCATTATGCACTAAAGTGAAACGTTTAGTTGCAGATTGATGTGGGTGTGAATTTTCATAATTTGGCACACCATGTGTTGCCCAACGTGTGTGACCAATACCTACATTGCCATCAACGTCTTTACTATCTGCAACTTTTCTTAACTCTGCAATACGTCCTTTTGATTTAAATACATTTGTGCCATCATCGTTAACAACAGCAACACCAGCAGAGTCATATCCTCTATATTCTAATTTTTCTAATCCTTTTAGTAACAATTCTTTGGCATTATCATGCCCGATATATCCAACTATTCCACACATATAAATACTCCTCCAATTTAATGGTGAAGGGTATTGAACGTTCGGCGTATAGGAACCTGTTCAATATATAAGACCAATTCAAATAAATTTCTTAACATTCGTTTTTGTAAGAAATTTTAAAAATAGGCACAGAAATCCCATTCACCTTTACTTTTAATTTTTATTTAATTTGGCTATCTTATTAACTTTGTGCACTAGGTCACCCTAATGTTTTCCTTAATAAGTTTACGAATGAGCCACATCCGGGATAGCATCCGCCGATGGTTCGATAACTATCCTCCTCGTCTACAAGCTTCGATTTCATATCTATTAAGATTTCTGCTATAAATCTTAAATGTTAAATATTTAACCGCTTCACTTGCACAGGCGCTTTTATTGATATATTTAAGACAAACTTTCCTCCTTTCCTTCAATACCACTAATTGTACAATGTATTTGTGACCAAATGCAAATTTTTTATTAACTTCATCCTTAAAATAATTGCAAAATGTTTTTATTATTAAAAATTCAAAACCTTCCATATATTAATAGTCATAAACTTGTCAAAAAATATGTGACAAATTTGAGATTACTATTTGTTGTTTATTTATGTAAACAGACCTACAATGATACTTAAATACAGAGAAAAAGAGGTGCAAATTATGTCACAAACAGATGCTCAAGAAAATAAAGGAATTGGTCGTAAAGTTCAAGCCTTTGGTTCATTTTTAAGTAGTATGATTATGCCTAATATTGGTGCTTTTATTGCTTGGGGTTTTATAGCAGCAATATTTATAGATGGCGGTTGGTGGCCAAATAAAGATTTAGGTGAATTAGCTGGACCAATGATTACTTATTTAATACCATTATTAATTGCTTATAGTGGTGGTCGCCTAATACACGAGATGCGTGGCGGAATTATTGCAGCTGTAGCAACAATGGGTGTTATTGTAGCATTACCAGAAACACCTATGTTACTAGGTGCAATGATTATGGGACCACTTGTTGGTTGGTTAATGAAGAAAACTGATGAATTCATTCAACCAAGAACACCACAAGGTTTTGAAATGTTATTCAATAACTTCTCAGCTGGTATTTTAGGTTTTATTATGACTATCATAGGTTTTAAAATATTAGCACCAATCATGGAATTTATCATGCATATTTTATCAGTTGCTGTTGAAGCATTGGTACATGCGCATTTACTTCCATTGGTAAGTATTATTGTTGAACCTGCTAAGATCGTATTTTTAAATAACGCTATAAATCATGGTGTATTTACACCATTGGGTGCAGATCAAGCTGCATCTGCAGGCCAATCTATTTTATACACAATCGAATCAAACCCTGGTCCAGGTTTAGGTGTTTTAGTTGCTTATATGATCTTTGGTAAAGGGACAGCTAAAGCTACTTCATATGGGGCTGGGATTATCCACTTCTTAGGTGGTATTCATGAAATTTACTTCCCTTATGTGTTAATGAGACCTTTATTGTTCATCGCAGTAATATTAGGTGGTATGACTGGTGTTGCTACTTATTCATTATTAGACTTTGGGTTCAAGAGTCCAGCTTCACCTGGTTCATTTATCGTATATATGTTAAATGCCCCTAAAGGCGAATTCTTACACATGATTACAGGTGTGTTATTAGCAGCAATCGTTTCATTTATTGTTTCATCAATTATTTTAAAATTCACAAAAGAAACAGAAGAAGATTTAGAAGCAGCGACAGAGAAAATGGAAGCATCAAAAGGTAAAAAATCGAGTGTATCTTCTAAGTTAACAGGGAATAGTGATGATAACACTTCAACAACCACAAAAGATACAGCTGACAAAAATAGTGATAGTCAATCAGAGGATGATTTACTAGATAACTATGATACAGAGAATGTAGATGCACATGACTACAGTAAAGTAAATCATGTTATCTTCGCTTGTGACGCAGGTATGGGATCAAGTGCTATGGGCGCAAGCATGTTACGTAACAAATTCAAAAAAGCTAGCATTCAAGACGTTGAAGTAACGAATACAGCGATTAATCAATTGCCAAGTGACGCTCAACTTGTCATTACTCAGAAAAAATTAACAGATAGAGCAATCAAACAAGTTCCAAATGCAATTCATATTTCAGTAGAGAATTTCTTAAATTCTCCTAGATATGATGAATTATTAGAAAACCTTAAAAAAGAAGAAAACTAATCACTCACTAAAAGAGAAATAAATTGGAGGGTATGGCTATGTTTTTGAGTACACGTGAAAAGGAAATTATCGAAATGTTAATTAAGTATCACGGTCAATATGTCACTATTTATGACATTGCTCAACATTTAGCTGTATCCTCTCGTACTATTCATAGAGAATTAAAGTCTATTGAGCCATTTTTAGAAAGTTTTAATATTGAATTGGAACGCGTTACGAAAAAAGGTTTACAGTTATCTGGTAGTCCATCAGCGATACATTCATTAAAAAATGAATTACTTCAACAAGTTACGATTGATTTGTCTCAAGAAGAACAAAAAGTAATTATATTATATGCACTTATTCAAGCTAAAGATCCAATCAAGCAATACAGTTTAGCACACGAAATTGGTGTTTCTACGCAAACCCTAGCTAAATTACTAGATGAGTTAGATGGTGAACTCGTACAATATCAATTAACGCTTCAAAAAAAGCGTGGTGAAGGTATTCACCTTTATGGTGCTGAATCAAAAAAAAGAGAGTTATTAAGTCAATTGATGGTTAATAATTTAAACAGTACGAGTGTTTATTCTGTAATAGAAAACCACTTTGTGTATCAATCCATTAATCAAACTCAGTTACCAATGGTAGATTTAGATAAAATCTTCCAAGTTGAGAGAATTCTTATGGATCATTTAGGACAACTACCTTATTCACTGACAGAATCAAGCTATTTAACTTTAACAGTACACATTGTGCTCAGCATTGATCGAATGCTTAAAGATGAATATGTAGCTTTAAATGATGATATTTATAATCATGTCAAAGATACCTTTGAACATCAAGTCGCCTCAGCTTTAGCATTACATTTAGAGCACATCTACGGCGTTCAGTTCAACCAAGCCGAAATAACCTTTATCACGATTCATTTACGCGGGGCCAAACGCAAAGAAACTACTGAAGTGTTTAAAAATAATAAAGATGATCAACGCATCAAAAATCTTATTCAAATGGTATCAGAGATTTCTCAACAAACATTTAAAGATTGGCGAACATTAAGCGAAGGGTTAAAATTGCATATAATACCTGCAATCAATCGATTAAATGCTAATATTGAAACGCATAATCCTTTAACTGAAATGATTAAGCATAAATATCCAAGATTATTTGAAAGTGTACATCAAGGTTTAATAAAAACATGGCCAAATTTTCAATTTCCAGAAAGTGAAATTGCATTTATCGTATTACATTTCGGTGGTGCAATTCAAAAACAAGCCACATCTTTTTATAAGGTGCTCGTCGTTTGCAGTAGTGGGATTGGTACAAGCCGTCTACTTGCTACACGATTACAACAAACATTTAGTGAAATTCAACAAACAACGCAAGCCTCTGTGGGTGATCTTAATTCCATTGATATTCAACAATATGATGCTATTATTTCAACAGTTAATCTAGATATCAGCTTACCATATCTCACTGTTAATCCATTGTTACCAGATGCAGACATTAATCACGTAGCTGCTTTTCTAAACATGCAACAAGACAAGCCACAAACGCAAATATTTGATGATGCAGATATAACCTTTTCAAATCCTGAATATCAATTAGATTATATCCGTAAAGGACTTGAAGTCATTGATTCGATATATATTGATTATACACATATTCAAGATTGGATTATGTATTTAACAAGACAATTATTTAAACATCAAATTATTGAAGATAAACAGTCATTCGCTGAACTTATTAAGCAACGCATGGATGAACAAGGCTTTGTTTTAGATCCTTATCCTATTGCTATGCCACACTTAAAAAGTGATTTAATTAAAAAACCATTTATCCTAGTCACTATATTAGAAAACCCACTTTTGCTTAAAAGTAATCAAAATGACAAAGTTTCTGTAACATATTTATTAAATATGTTCATACCTCCGGATGATATCATGGCACAACTTATTAGTGAATTATCTGGAAAAATTGGTGAGCATCTCGATAATATCGATCAATTTATGCAACAACCAGAACAATTATCAGATTTACTAAAACAAAGTTATCTGAAAGCATTACAAAATCAATTAAACATGGAGTGAATAATATGAGCGAATTATTTAGCAATGACAATATTTTTATTAATCAAACTGTGAAAGATCAAAACGAAGCAATTGAAAAAGCAGGACAAGCACTTGTATCCAGTGGTGCAGTTACAGAAGACTACATTCAAGCTATGAAAGATCGTGAGCAAGTTGTAACAACATTTATGGGTAATGGACTGGCCATTCCCCACGGTACTGATGAAGCGAAAACCAGTGTATTAAAATCAGGGTTAACTTTAATTCAAATTCCTGATGGTGTTGATTGGGATGGAGAAGAAGTTAAAGTGGTTGTAGGTATCGCAGGTAAAGATGGTGAGCATTTAGATTTACTATCAAAAATTGCTATCACATTTAGTGAAGAAGAAAATGTTGAACGCATTATCAATGCTTCATCAGCTGAAGAAATTAAACAAGTATTTGAGGAGGCTGACGCATAATGAAAGCATTACATTTTGGTGCGGGTAACATTGGTCGTGGTTTTATTGGTTATATTTTAGCTGATAATGATATTAAAGTTACATTTGCAGATGTCAATGCTGAAATTATTGATGCTTTAGATTCAAAACATGAATATGATGTGATACTAGCTGACGATGCGCAAACAACAACTCGTGTGCACAATGTTGACGCAATCAATTCAGGACAACCTTCTGCTAAATTAAAACAAGCTGTATTAGAAGCTGATTTAATTACTACTGCAGTCGGTGTAAATATTTTACCAATTATAGCTAAAACGTTTGCGCCTTATTTAAAAGAAAAAGAAACACCGGTAAATATTGTAGCATGTGAAAATGCCATTATGGCTACGAACACATTGAAAGAAGCAATCTTAGATATCACTGGTCCATTAGATGACCATATTCATTTTGTCAATTCTGCAGTTGATCGAATTGTTCCTCTGCAGTCCAATGAGAATATTTTAGATGTCATCGTGGAACCTTTCTATGAATGGGTTGTAGAAAAAGATGCATGGTATGGTCCAGAATTAGATCATATCAAATACGTGTCTAATTTAACGCCTTATATTGAACGAAAATTATTGACGGTAAACACTGGTCATGCATTCTTAGCCTACGCTGGTAGATATAATAATCAACCTACGATTTTAGATGCAATGAATGATAAAATAATCAAACATGACCTGGAAGAAGTTTTAAAAGAAACCAGTCAATACATTACGAACCAATTTGATTTTTCAACATCAGAACAAGTAAAATACGTTGATAAAATTATTGAGCGCTTTAAAAACCCTCATCTTTCAGATGAAGTAACTCGTGTTGGTCGAGGCACAATCCGTAAAATTGGACCTCAAGATAGAATAATTAAACCATTAAATTATCTCTATCAAAATAATCTAAAACATCATGCCTTAATTAAAGCAGCTGCATTACTATTAAAATACGATGATACGAATGATCAAGAAACAGTTGAAAAAAATAATTATATTAAAGATTATGGTGTTGAAGCCTTCTTAAAAGATTATGCTAAAATTGATGATCACTTGGCTTCTGAAATTAACAAAGAATACAACGTTTTATAAAAGATAATGTATTATTAAATATCCAAAATTATAGACTAATCCTCATTTATATGGATTAGTCTTTTTAGTTAATTTTTATAACATTAGTTGTATTTGCAAGAAATAAGTGACTTTATAGCTCAATTCTGTACTTTTCTTATGCTTCTGATTCTACTAGATATCTACCTAACTTAATTTACAAAATGAATTTAAAATATAATATTATGAATTACACACTTCGTTTGGTTTATAGCTAATAAAAAAACTGTCAATACATGTACTAACACTATCATTAGTATCTGTATTAACAGTTTCAAATAAGTCATAGAACTTATTCATTTAACCCCATTTTCTCTTTAACTACATCTGCAATTGTTTGGGCATAATGTTGTGCTGCTTCATCAGTTGCTGCTTCAACCATAACTCTTACTAATGGTTCCGTTCCTGATGGTCTAACTAAAATACGCCCTTCTCCGTTCATTTCAACCTCTACTCTAGTCATAACTTCCTGAACATCTACATTTTCTTCTACGCGATATTTATCAGTCACACGCACATTAACTAAAGATTGAGGATATTTTTTCATTTGTCTTGCAAGTTGACTCAAGCTTTTACCAGTCATTTTAATAATGCTTGCTAACTGCACGCCTGTTAATAAACCATCACCAGTAGTGTTATAATCCATTAACACGATATGGCCAGATTGTTCTCCACCTAAATTATAATTACCTCTACGCATTTCTTCAACTACGTAACGATCTCCTACTTTTGTTTTATTAGATTGAATACCTTCATCTTCTAAAGCTTTGTAGAATCCTAAATTACTCATGACGGTTGAGACGATCATATTATTATTTAATTCTTGGTTCTTGCTCATTGCTTGACCAATGATGAACATAATTTGATCTCCGTCAACGATATCTCCATTTTCATCAATAGCGATTATTCTATCGCCATCACCATCAAACGCTAATCCAAAGTCACATTCAGCTTCAACAACTTTTTCAGACAATGTTTCTGGATGTGTTGATCCTACATGATCATTAATATTATAACCATTAGGATTACAACCAACCGTAACTGTATCAGCCTCTAAATCTCCAAATAAAAACGGTGCTAAAGATGAAGTAGAACCATGGGCACCATCTAAGGCGATTTTCATACCATCTAAGTTAACATCAATCGTTGATTTTAAATAACTTAAATACTTCTGCGCACCTTCAAAATAATCAGAATAATGCACAATGTCTTCACCGACAGGACGTGGTAATTCTGGATTTTCTTGGTCTAATAATTGCTCAATTTCTCTTTCTTGATCATCAGATAGTTTGAAACCATCTGAACCGAAAAATTTAATACCGTTATCTGGGACAGGATTATGAGAAGCAGAAATCATAACACCTAATTCAGCTTCCATCTCTTTAGTTAAATATGCTACGCCAGGTGTTGATATAACGCCTAAACGCATGACTTCTGCACCGATTGAAATCAATCCAGCGATCAACGCAGATTCAAGCATTTCACCAGAAACACGAGTATCTCTACCTACTAGTACTTTAGGGTGCTTTTCACCTTCATTATGGGCTAACACGTAACCTCCAAAACGCCCTAATTTAAACGCAAGTTCTGGCGTTAATTCTTTGTTTGCAACGCCCCTTACGCCGTCTGTACCAAAATATTTTGCCATGATTTATATCTCCTTTATAAAAATCTATTTAATATTAATTTTTGCTGTTGTTTCATTTGGTTCAATTTTTGAAACGTCATCTGGTAATTTAAATTCTACATTTTTTTCAGTTGATTCTGTAACTCCATCTAAATCGATTTCTGCAGTAATTTCGTCAATATCTTGAATGTCGTTTCTATTACCGAAAATTTCTACTTCTTCCTTATCTAATTTTATATCATCTATCTCTTTACCTTTAGGTAAGGCGCCTATTGCTTTAGTTTTCACTTTTACTTTCTTGCTATAATCTTCCAATTTGACGCTCAAATTAACTTCATTTGGTTGTATTAATACTTTGATTTTATTGAGTTTTCTATCAAAAGCAGTGATACGTGCAATATCCGTAGTATCTTTACTAATTTTATCTTTATCTTTAAACGTAGCTTTTAAGTATGCAATTTTATCAATTTGCTTGCTACCACCAGTAACTTTAACTGTTTCAGGCGATACGCTTTGGTCACTCACTTTATAATTGGCATCTAAGTCATTATCACTCACATCAGGTTCTACTTTAAGTTTCTTAGTAACTTTTTCTTCAAGATTAACTGTTGTTTCTTTTGGCTTAACTGTATAATCAACGTCTTTATTTAAACCATTGACCTTGAATTGTGTGGTATGTTTTCCAGCCTTCTCACCACTCAAATCAAGTACAGCTTTAATATTTTCGCCGTTTTCAGCTTTCAACACTTGAGATTGTGGACCAGATATTTCAATATCCACTTTATTCGGTACATCGCTAGCATATAACGATTTACTATCATAATTAACTTGTACTGGTACATCCTGAAGTGTTTCAGTAGATTTTTGTCCCAGTTGGTCAGCATTAAAGATATTACCAAACATGTTATTGACAGATAAGAAGAATACTAATGCTAAAACTAATGCGATTAATCTTAATCCCCATTTACTTTCTAACATATTAATTCACACCTTTCTCTTGAAAGTGTGTGCCAAACCAATGTTCAGCCAATAATTCTTCAAATGCTTCATTAGATATATCTTTTCTTAATTTACCATCAAACGTGACTGAAATAGATCCTGTTTCTTCAGATACTACTACTGTAAATGCATCTGAAACTTCTGAAATGCCCACAGCTGCCCTATGTCTTGTTCCCAGACTTTTAGCTATTTTAGCACTGTCTGACAGTGGCAAATAACTGGCAGCACTTGCAATTTTGTTCGCTTGAATGATCATAGCACCATCATGTAAAGGTGTATTTGGTATAAACACATTAGTCAGTAATTCTTGAGAAATTTCGGAATTCATTGCTATACCTGTTTCAATATAATCTTGTAATCCTGTTTCTTTTTCAAATACGATTAATGCGCCAATCCGGCGTTTAGCCATATACTGAACAGCCTTAGAAACAGATGAAATAAGCTTGTCTTCATCACTATTCAAACTTGTAGAATAGCGTTTAAATAGACTTCCTCTACCCAGTTGTTCTAAAGCACGTCTAATTTCCGGCTGAAATATAACGATTAAAGCTAAAACACCCCATTGTATTACTAAATCAAACAAACGAGATGTCGCTGTTAAGTTTAACATTTTACTCACTTGTTGGCCGATCACAATTACTACAATACCTTTCAGCAATTGAATCGCTTTTGTACCTTTAAATACTGTAATGAGAAGATAAAGTACATACCATACAATGAGCAAATCGAGTACACTAGCAATTATTTTGACTGTACTCCAATCATCAAAAAAGTTGGATAAATCCATAACATCTCCTCCGGTTATCTGTTCCCATGTTATATATTATACCAATCATAACATTAACTGTCATATTAAGTATTAATTTTTTATCATAAAATTAAAAGGAATAATATGGAATTAGCCCCATATTATTCCTTTTATTGTTTTATAATAATGTTTCACCAAAGAAACTACCTACTAATGAAACTGCCTGTTCTGCCGTGTGATTATTCATATCTATCAATGGATTTACTTCAACTAAATCCATGGAAGTGATTAAATTTGAATTATGTAATAATTCTAGCGCAAAATGACTTTCTCTATATGTTAAGCCTCCTAGTACTCTTGTACCAGTTCCTGGTGTTTCAGCAGGATCTAAGGCATCTACATCTAATGACAAATGAATGCCATCTGTTTTAGATTTCAAGTAATCTAAAGTTGCCTCCATCACATGCTTAATCCCAAGTTTATCAATATCGGCCATTGTATATGTTTTTATATTATTTTCTTTAATATATTGACGTTCTCCTTTATCTAAATCTCTCATACCTATCAGTACAATGTTCTCTGGTCTAACTTTTGGCGCATAATTAGAGATATTCACTAAACGTGAGTCCCCTTCGCCTGCCAACACTCGCAGTGGCATCCCATGTATATTACCTGAAGGTGATTCTTCAGGTACATTTAAATCACCATGTGCATCATACCAAATCACTCCTAAATTTTCATAGTGTTTACTAATACCAGAAATTGAGCCTATTGCTATGGAATGGTCACCACCTAATATAAGTGGAAAATTACCATTATCAACACTTTGTGATACTGTTTCACTAAGTTGGTTAGATACTTCAACTATTTCATCTAAATTGCGTAATCCTTTTTGAGCTGAGTTGAACTTCTCTAAATGTATTGCAGGAACACTAATATTACCTGAATCTTTAACATTAATTCCAATATTTTGTATTCGTTCTACAATACCTGCATAACGGATTGCGTCCGGTCCAAAATCTACCCCCAATTTTTTTTGGCCATAAGTCGAAGGTGCACCAATAATCTCTACTAATTTATCCATTTAAAAAACCCCTTTGTTTTCGTTTGATATTAGGATAATCTAAAGTGATATGACTTTCAAGCTAATACAAAAGCCCCCAATTATGTAAATTTAAGCAAATTACATAAAGAAACAAAATAACGATTTTTAATTCAAAATAACTAGATATAGCAACGTCATTTTATTATTTTAAACAAAAAAATGTATATAATAAATATTAAAAAACTTCTATTAAAAAACAAAAAAAGCATTCCCGAAGGAATGCTTAAAAGTGAGCCATAGAGGATTCGAACCTCTGACCCTCTGATTAAAAGTCAGATGCTCTACCAACTGAGCTAATGGCTCTAATGGCTGGGCTAGCTGGATTCGAACCAGCGCGTGACGGAGTCAAAGTCCGTTGCCTTACCGCTTGGCTATAGCCCATTAATGGTGGAGGGGGGCAGATTCGAACTGCCGAACCCGAAGGAGCGGATTTACAGTCCGCCGCGTTTAGCCACTTCGCTACCCCTCCGTATTATTAAATTAACAATGGTGGAGGATGACGGGTTCGAACCGCCGACCCCCTGCTTGTAAGGCAGATGCTCTCCCAGCTGAGCTAATCCTCCAATATGTATCAATGACCCCGACGGGACTCGAACCCGTGTTACCGCCGTGAAAGGGCGGTGTCTTAACCGCTTGACCACGGGGCCATATGGCTCCACAGGTAGGACTCGAACCTACGACCGATCGGTTAACAGCCGATAGCTCTACCACTGAGCTACTGTGGAATAATAATATATATTGCCTGGCAACTTCCTACTCTTGCTTAACGTAAGTACGACTACCATCGGCGCTAAGGAGCTTAACTTCTTAGATCGGCATGGGAAAAGGTGTGACCTCCATGATATAGTCACCAG
>NZ_JAESLN010000033.1:0-16550 GCF_017892645.1 Staphylococcus sp. GDY8P54P
CTCTTGATAAGACATCACACCCTCTCCTGAAGATATCAATGTGACCGAACGATTAATGCTCATCAGTGAAATGATGGGCATTTTATTTTATGACCATGTTATTTTCTCAAATAGTAACGCCTATTCCATTAGAAAACATAATTTAAAAGTAGAGGTATAGCCGTATTTTGTCATTACCGCTATTTCTTCACTTATCAATATTTATAAAATCTCTTTATATCAATGTATTTATCTAAAAAATTTTTTTCACAACTTTTATTAAATATACGGAGGATTGACTTATTGTGACAAACCTATTTTGTAATGTATAACTTAAAGGAGGTGACATATTGGATCGTGCATTTCGAATATTAACAATATACCATCGTTTACTACAGAATAAATCCGTCAACAAACAATCACTTACATTAGAACTCAATACGAGTCCTAGGACGATACAAAGAGATATCGACGATACCAGAAACTTCTTATATGAAAGTAAATCGTGGATCAGTACACCTAAAGCAATCACGTACGATTATAAATCAGAAAGTTATAAGCTCGAACAAGATAAGCATGAAAATATGCATTTTATGTATGATATTTTGACTGCTTTATACCTGACGACACCCAAATTAAGTCATTACTTTTATCAATATCTTAAATTATTAATCATCAAACATCATTCAGGTCATCGAACTACATTACTAAAATATCTTGACCGCTTTGAAATTGATAAAAATCAAACAGGTATTTTGCCAGCATCATTAGTTGTTCGCGCAATGAATGAAATTTATATAGATGATATTAATCAAATGAATCTGAGTTTGTCTGAAAAATCCGTGGATATACAAGAAAAATCAAAGTTACAAACCTATATCACGTTTTAAATCGGTAAAGATGTGTGGTCAAAAATGCATCGATTTTATCAAATTCATGTAATAGAAAAATATGATGCACATTATCTTATTGTCACTTTCAAGATGACAAGAGTCGAAGCTATTCAACTCCGTTTTATATATCAATCCAATATACGTATCATTTCACCCCCTGATTTAAGAGAACAAGTGATTGATGAATTACTTTTACTACAATTAACATATTTAAAACAACAAGTTCAAAAGTAAACCAAGCAGACAATGTTTTACAAATAATATTAATTATAATGAAAGGAATGATAATCATGAGTAACATCATAAAAACGATAGGCAAAGGCATTGGAAAAGGTGTCGGTGCAACAGCAGGTCTAGGTATTTTAGGTTCTTATTTCAAAAGAACTTTCACAATAAATGGACCACTAGGTAAAGAAATAACAAGAATTATAGAAAATCACTTTAGTGAACCTGTAGAAATCAAAGCATAATATAGAGGTAACCATTTTCAAAGACACATTGATTTCAAAATATGTCCTTTTTTAATTATTGTAGAATAAATATAGAAAAGCGTAGCAAAATAGATTAATATAAGGGCCTGGATATAAATTCCAGGCCCTTATATTACTTGTTACAGCAATTGTTATTATCTTCTTGCTCTTTTTCATCTTTTTCTTTTTTTTCGTTCTTTTCCTCAATTTCTACCGAACAACATGACTGTTCTTGAGGTTTTATTTTTTTTAATGCGTCTTTAATACCCATTATTTCACCTCCTTTAAATAATGATATTCACAATCAAACCTGTAGCAATGGCTACAATTAAAATTGCAATAATGAATGATATTACAAATTTTTTCTTGAATAGCTTAGATAGCAATACGACCTCTGGAATACTTGCGCCAGCACCACCAATTATTAATGCAACTACTGTTCCTAGCGACATACCTTTTGATACTAATGCTTCGGCTATAGGTAACATTGTTTCTGGTCTGATATACATAGGGATACCGATAACAGAAGCAATAAACACCGATATAAAACCATCACCACTTGCATACTTAGTTATAAATTCTTCAGGTATGAATCCATATATAAAGGCACCAATAAATACACCAATAAATAGATAAGGTAACATTGGGTATAAAAATGCCCACGCATCGTTTAATGCTTGTTTAAAACGAGATCCTGTTTTATTAGCAAAAAATCCATCACCTTTAACATTGACCCCTTTATAACTTTCAGCTAAATTCATTTTTGAAAATACTAAACCTGTTAAAATACTGAAAATTGCTAGTACTACAAAATAAACAATGGCTACTTTCCATCCTAATAAAGCCCATAACATAAATATCATTAATGGGTTCATTAATGGTGAAGCAATCAAAAAACTCATAGCCGGACCAAAAGGAACTTTGGAATTTAATAGACCTGCAAGTATTGGAATAGTTGAACAAGAACAAAATGGTGTAACAGCACCAAACACCATACCTAATATGTAATTGACAGCTTTATTAGGTTTGCTCAAAAGCTTTTTAATTTTTTCTTCTGAAACAACTTGTTGAATCAGACTTACTATAAAACTCACTACTATAAATAGTAATAATAATTCAAAAAATAACATCAGAAATGTTTTTATGAATTCCATAATTGAATCTATCATTAGTATAACGCCTCCGAATTCATTTAATCAACTTTTCTTGATGTATTAATCAAAAAAATTTGATTAATTCTATGTTATAAAGAAGATACTTAAAGTATCTTACAGCAAGTATCTTCATTTAAAACCACCTGTATTTGTTGCTCATTAATTTTATAATAATTCCATGTGCCATGCTTTTCAGCAATAAGAATATTTGCATCTACTAATTTTTTTAAATGATAGGAAAGTTTAGATTGTTTTAACGCTAATAATTCTTCTAGATCACAAACACATAAAGATTTTGAATCGCTTTGACGTATTGATTGTAGAATTTTAAGCCTGATTTTATCAGCTAGCGCATTAAACATCTGTTCATAAAAGTCTAATTTTTCTTCCTCACTTCTATTAGGACTGGACTTAATAATTTCCATTAAATAATCACCTCTCTTATATATAGATATTTCTATTTTTGTTTGAGTTCTTGTATTGCTTGATTAAAATGAGTTTCTGTTATTTTACCATACATGTCAGGTTCTCCTTTAAAGAATTCATTTTTCATATATGATATAGCTTCTTTTAAAGAAACTTCTCTTGATATCATAATTAGATTTAAGTAGCTAACAAAATAATCAACAGATAATGTACCTGCATGATTTATTCTCATAAAATCGAACTCCTTTATAAAATACTAAAATGATACATCAATTTTTTTTGATGTATTAAATATAAATTATTATTTCAACTTTTGCAAGATAATAAAACTAGTTATTTAGGACGCATTCTAATCTAATACTAAAATTAGTCAAAAAACTACATAGACATAAAACTATATAGATGTTAATCTATGTAATGAAAAGGAGGTATTATTTATGTCTTATAAAGAATTATCAGCAATATTAAAAGTTTTATCAGATCCAAGCAGGTTAGAAATATTAGATTTACTTTCTTGTGGTGAGCTATGCGCTTGTGACTTATTAGAACACTTTCAATTCTCACAACCTACACTAAGTCATCATATGAAGTCATTAGTAGATAACGAATTAGTTACAACACGAAAAGACGGCAACAAACATTGGTATCAACTTAATCATGCTATTTTAGATGATATTATTCAAAACTTAAACATCATTAATACATCTAATCAAAGATGTGTATGTAAAAATGTGAAATCAGGTGACTGTTGATGACCATTTTAGCAATTATAATCTTCTTGTTAACTTTAATCTTTGTGATATGGCAACCAAAAGGTTTAGATATTGGTATTACAGCTTTAATTGGAGCTGTTGTTGCTATCTTTACAGGAGTCGTAAGTTTTTCCGATGTATTAGAAGTAACCGGTATTGTTTGGAATGCAACTTTAACTTTTGTAGCTGTTATTCTAATTTCATTAATATTAGATGAAATTGGTTTTTTTGAATGGTCTGCAATACATATGGTCAAGGCTTCAAACGGTAATGGCTTAAAAATGTTTGTTTTTATTATGTTACTTGGGGCAATTGTAGCAGCATTTTTCGCAAATGATGGTGCGGCTTTAATCTTAACGCCTATTGTATTAGCGATGGTAAGAAATCTAGGGTTTAATAAAAAAGTGATTTTCCCCTTTATTATTGCCAGTGGCTTTATCGCTGATACTACATCACTACCCTTAATTGTAAGTAACTTAGTTAATATCGTTTCTGCAGATTACTTCGATATTGGATTTATTGAATATTTTAGTCGAATGATTATTCCTAATATATTCTCTCTGATTGCTAGTATTCTCGTTTTATGGTTATATTTCAGAAAATCTATACCTAAAACGTTCGATACAGAAAATCTTTCACATCCTAAAAATGCAATTAAAGATTCTAAATTATTTAAGATTTCATGGATTGTATTAGCAATACTACTTGTGGGTTATCTTGTTAGTGAGTTTATTCAAATCCCTGTATCAATCATTGCTGGTATTATTGCTATTATCTTTGTACTGTTAGCTCGCAATTCCGAAGCTGTGCATACGAAACAAGTAATTAAAGGTGCACCATGGAATATTGTCCTATTTTCAATTGGTATGTATTTAGTCGTATTCGGCTTGAAAAACGTAGGCATCACCACAATTTTAGCTGATGCATTATCCAATATTTCAAGTTATGGACTATTCAGTAGTGTTATGGGCATGGGCTTTATATCTGCTTTGTTATCATCAATTATGAATAATATGCCTACAGTTTTAATAGATGCAATTGCTATCGGACAATCGAATGTAGTTGGAACAATTAAAGAAGGTATGGTTTATGCGAATGTCATAGGTTCTGATTTAGGACCTAAAATAACACCGATTGGTTCTTTAGCAACATTATTGTGGCTACATGTCTTAACACAAAAAGGTGTGAAAATTTCGTGGGGAACATACTTTAAAACTGGAATTATCATTACTATTCCGGTCCTATTTGTAACACTCTTAGGTTTATACCTTTCACTAATCATATTTTAAGAAAAGAGGCTTTAATTATGGATAAGAAAACAATTTATTTTATATGTACAGGAAACTCTTGTCGTAGCCAAATGGCTGAAGGTTGGGGAAAAGAAATATTGGGTGAAGATTGGAATGTCTATTCTGCTGGTATTGAAACACATGGTGTTAATCCTAAAGCAATAGAAGCTATGAAAGAAGTGGATATTGATATCTCAAACCATACATCAGATTTGATTGATAGTGATATCTTAGAACAGTCAGCTTTGGTCGTAACATTATGTAGTGATGCAGACGATAATTGCCCTATATTACCACCTAATGTTAAAAAAGAACACTGGGGCTTTGATGATCCAGCAGGAAAAGAATGGCCAGAATTTCAACGTGTTAGAGATGAAATTGGAAAAAGAATACAAGAATTCAAAGAAACGCTCGTTTAATGTGAGCGTTTCTTTATATTTAAGTCATACATTTTATTAATAATGATTTCATTTCTATATCTTTGATATAATAGTATGTCATTTTCCCATCCTTGTAAAAATCCAGCACGTCTCTTTTATACAGAGCTCTCAAATGATGTGATGTTGAAGCTATACTCAAACCTAATGTTATAGATAAGTCACAAACACATAATTCTTTCTCTTTAATTAGAGCTAATATAATTTTCAGCTTATTCTCATCACTTATCTTTAATAATGTATTGATAAGCCGTTGAGTTTTTTCTTCTTTTAAAAATCTTAAAGCATAATTCACTTTTTCCTCATGAACACAAATGACGTCACAAATTTTATTGTTACTCATATTAAGTCACACCTTAATTTATAATATAAATCCTAATATCGTTTGTATGGTTTCATTTTCAATAATAATAAATAAGCCCAATGCTATGTAAATAACAGCCATAATCCAACGACTGAATTTCTCAACAATTTCACCCACACCAGGAATTCTAGCTAGTTTTTGTGCTGTGAATACTAAAAAGAAAATTAAAACTAAAAATACAATTAAGGTAGTCAGTAATTCAATAATATCCAATGCTACAAAATAAGGGACAAATAAACCAATATTATCTGCACCACAACTTGCAATTGTCACTAAAGAAACAGTCCCTACTAATTTGGACAAACCTTTTTCGTTTAATTCTTTTTTTGCTCTTTTTTCACCTTCACAATCATCATAAATAGCAACTTTTATACCTAAGTAGATGGGGATCAAACCTAATAAACCTAATATCCATTTCTCTGGAACATAATGTAACACAAAAGCTAAAAATAAACTGACTAATATGAGGATAATCGATCCTAAATATTGACCTATATAAATATCCCTATATTCTTTTCTAGTCTTTGCTCTAGCAAAAAATATTAATAAAATCACTAATAAATCTACCGCAGTTGCAATATAAAGTATTGCCGCAGTTATAATAGTCTGAACCATAGAGCACCTCATTCAAATATACATTTGAATGAATTGTATCATATATTGCATATCTTATGAATAATAAATATTAGAACCGAAAAGTGACACTTTAACTGATAGTAAGGGGCTGTGTACATACGAGTGATTTATAGATTCTTTGAGAATACGACTTAAAGCGATTTTAATTTGTCAGTTCATTGCATTTTGTTTTTTTAACAATTTCACCAATAAGAAGAACCTTATAAAAACCGCATCATTTATGATACGCTTCACAAAAACATAACGGCAATTCTCATAAACCTCATACGTTCCGATACGTTCAAAATCCCTTTATGAAGCGGCTGAAAAAACCTCATCATTTATGATACGCTTCACAAAAACATAACAGCAATTCTCATAAACCTCACACGTTCTGATACGTTTAAAATACCTTTATGAAACGGCTGAAAAAACCGCATCATTTATGATATGCTTCAGCGTATCGTTTTATACTAGGGTTTTTATAATAATAATGGTCCTTACATTTTCAAAGACTAAATTCACGTGTAGACATGTTGAATGCGTCTTATTAGGGTCTAATCTAATCAAACAAAAATTTAAGAGAGAAATCATATCTACAGGTTTTTTAACCAGAAGATTATTTTGATCTATTTCAAAAATTTTCAAACCGTTCTTAAAAGTGTATTTTTATAAACGTATGATAAAAGAGAAATTTTAGTCGCTTACTTCGTTTCAAGATATTACTGATACAATAAGGTTAAAAAATCGGTACGTTTAACAGAACAAGTGTAGGTATTATAATAAACGTTTTTGATTTTGATGAAAAATAAGCTGTTCAATTTTTGATTGAACAGCTTTACCTAGTTATCCTTACTTTTATTCTTTTACCCTCAAAAGGCGGAGAGCATTCAGTATTACAATAATAGCAGCTCCTGTATCACTTAATACGGCCATTCATAGTGTAAGTATTCCCAAGAATATCAGAACAAATGCCGCCAACTTTATTGTGATGGAAAACCAGGTGCGGTTGGGAAAATCCCCTTCCTGCGATTACCGTTCACAAACGCCCAAAAAGAGCAACTGGCCCTTTTAGCTCTGGGACTGTCTTGGCCTAGAGAAGGTAAAACCTTTCCCACTTAAAAGAACGGAAAAAGACGCTCTGTCCTGGCATTATCTTTGGCTCGACGCTTGCCCCCATACGGATATTAATCGTTTCGAAACTTTTAATACAGTCAATTTAACTTTTGAATGTAAACTGGCTGCCTTAAGTCACTGTTTATGATTTTATGCTTCCCATGCTCTTTAATTGCTTATTTGACCGCCCGTATGATAAAAACGGTATGCAAGGCATTGTTTTTACTCATAACATCTTTATTAGATTGCTCTGTTTTTTAGTGTCCAATGTTATGGGAGCATTGTAGAATCCACACTTCAAAGTTCATTCATGTCAATCGATTCGTTCATTATTTAGATCTTAATAATCGAAGTCCACTTAGTATAACAACTAAAGTACTTCCTTCATGAACAATTACACTGATTGTAATATCAGTTAATCCTAACAAACTAACGACAACTAAAAAGGCAACAACTGCCATTGAAAAAATAATATTTTGCCTAATAACACGACCCATATTTGAGGAAATTTTATGAGACTGTACTAATTTAGATAAATTGTTCTGCATTAAAACCAAATCAGATACTTCTACTGCCACATCAGTACCGCCCCCCATAGCTATACCAACATCAGCATTAACAAGGGCCGGTGCATCGTTCACACCATCTCCGACCATGGCAGTAACTCCAAATTTTTCTTTTTGTTCTTCTATAATTCTGGATTTATCTTCAGGCATTACATTAGCGATAACTTCGTCTATTCCCAATTGTTCGCCTACAGCTTTTCCCGTCATTTCCGAATCACCAGTAATTAAAGTCGTGTGGATACCAAGTTTCTTAAAGTAATTAACTGTTTCTTTAGCATGCTCATTCGGAATATCCATTAGAGCTATAATCCCAATAACTTCTTCATTTTCTGCTACGTATACAACCGTCTTTCCTTCTGATGCCCAATCATGATTGAACTGGGTATACTCTTCAGAAGCACTTTCAAAAGAAGTAGGCTTACCAATACGATAATTTTTTCCATTATAATCTCCTGTCAGACCTTTTCCAATTTGATTAGTAACTTCGATGTCTATTTTATTTTTAACTTCAAATTTTTCTAAAATAGCATTAGCGAGTGGGTGATTGGATTCCTTTTCAAGGGCGACTATAATATCAATAATATTTTCTTCGTTCACAGAATGAGTGAAATAGTAATTTGTTACTTTAGGTTCTCCGTTCGTAAGGGTTCCTGTTTTATCGAAGGCAATTGCATCTATATCCGCTAATTGTGATAGGTAAGTACTTCCTTTTGAAAGCACGCCTTTTTTAGCTAGGTTAGATGTTGTAGACAATGTTACAGATACAGTAGCTGCTGCCAAAGCACACGGTGAAGCTGCGACTAAAAGCACTAATCCCCTGTAAACACTTTGCGACCATGTCCAATCAAATAGAAAAGGAGCAAGTAACATTACTAATGGTATTGCGATTAAAACTATATTAACATATTTAGGCTCGAATTTTTGAATGATACTGGCAGCTTTTGTTTGATTATCTTGGTTTTGACTAACTAATTGTAAAATTTTAGAGAATACAGTATCCTTGTTTTCCTTAGTGACTTCCATAGTAAAAGTACCTGTTCCATTAATCGTACTTCCAAAAACTTCGTCACCCTTAGACTTCTCTTTCGGTATACTTTCTCCATTAATAGAAGATTCATCAATTGAGGTAGTACCGGATAAAATAATCCCATCAATTGGAACTTGATCACCGTTCAGCACTTGGAGTTGATCTCCAACTTTTAATTCACTGACATCAACAATTTTTGTGTTTCCATCAGGTAGGATTAATTTAGCTGTCGTTGGGTTCATTTCGAGTAGCTTAGTAATTTCTCTTTTACTTCTTCCTTCAGCGTAATCTTCAAGAAAATGAGCGCCGGAAAAAATAAGTATCAAAAGGGTTCCTTCCCAAAAACTCCCTATCAGAGAAGCCCCGATTGCAGCTAATCCCATTAGAATATGAGAATTAGGAGTGAATTTTCCCTTTAATTTAGTATTTTCAACTGTCTCTCCAATTCCTTCGAGAATAATTACATGGTAGCCGGCTGTGATTGTGGCAATTGAAAATAAGATGTTTTGTATTAATAAATTTGCATCACTTAAAAAAAGCCCAATTATAGCCAACACTAAGCCAATAAAATATGAAATAATTGGCATTTTTCCGTGATCATGATCATGACTATGATCGTGGCTATGACTTTCGTGTGCTTGTTGCTCTTGAATATTTTTCATTTCTATCACCTTTCTAAATAAATATGATATATCGGGTTCCAATATATTCGCAGTAAGCTTTACTAAACCAGGACGTTAATTGACCACATCCAAACTTTTTGTATCCAATAATACATCCTATGAATTTATCAACCGTATTCACTAACCCTCTCTGCTACACCCATCTCACTTTCCTTCGAGATATCATACAACGCTTTCCATTCTGTTTTTTTGTTTTCCATATCCATTGCAAAATCCCCTTTTCATATGCCTATAATATTGTTATATGATCATATAACAATATTAATGACGTGAATTATTATTAACACTCATTACTGGTTTACGGAATACTAGTGATGACAGGCGTGATCGATCGCCTGTTTTAGCATATTCATAGTATGTTCATCATCATGGGAATAAAACAATATTGTGCCTTCCCTTCGGAATTTTACTAACCGTAAATTTTTCAAGAACCGCAATTGATGGGAAACTGTTGATTGTCTAAGATGTAGCGTTTCAGCAATACCGTTTACCGAATACTCCTTATAAAAGAGCAAATGGAGAATCCGGATTCTCGTAGGATCACCTAACGCTTTAAATGTTTGCGATACGACAAATAATGTTTCATCATCTAAGTCCTTATTATTTACTTCCTCTAATTCCTTTTTTTCTTCCATTATCCTTCCCTCACTTTAGGTTTCAATTCAAAACCTTATATATAATAATCACTATTTATCTACATATATTAATATATGTTCATATATATGATATAACAATCTGAATAAAGAATCAAATAATATTTAATATGAATTCATATATTTTGTTTTGATTTTTTAGAGTAAAATAAACAAAGCCTTTTTAAGAATAGTGGGATGAGTGCAGTATGGATGATCGGGCGTTAGCTTCCGCACTTGGAATTGGTGTTGGCGGTGGACTCGCTTGGATAATGGAAGGTTTTCAAAGTGGTCATGGCTTTATTTATTCATTATGTGCAGGCCTTATAATTGGCTTATTATTTTTTGAAATGATTCCGGAAAGTATTGAATTAGGCGGGTGGGTAATTTTACTCGGTGGAATAGCAATAGGCTTAGTATTATTCCAATCCATTCATCTATTAATGGATAAAATTACAATTATCACTAATAGTCATCAAAAAGATATTTTCGTTCGATCGGGGGTACTTTTAATTATCAGTATAGCAATTCATAATTTCCCTGTTGGCAATATTCCTTTATTTGTGTAATTTGACCATTAATACTAAATTTATCAATGTCTTGAGAAATTGTTGAAACTCTAACATAACATCCTACAGATTTTCTTTTCATTTCTTTCATATTTTTCATCCTTTCATTAATTAAGCAATCGATGATTGCGTAGCTTGGTTTACAATGTTTAGCGGTTCATTTTTGAAATAGATTCCCACAAGGCTTTTGTTTTTAGAAATATGAATTTCATCAATATATCGGTATAACATGCTTAACGTGAAGTGTTGTTGAATTACATTTTCAAAAGACCTTTGAATTTGTTGCTCATTTATTGATAGTGTTGGTTTTGATTGTTGAAGTAACGATTGAGATTGTTTTCTGAACGTTTCTGCATCGATGGCTCCTTTAGCTAATTTATCTATCAATTGTTCTTGTGTAAGTGTGCTCCTAGTTTCTAGGGCCCTTTGTTTTTTGATCCGTTTTTGAATTACATCATTGGTTTAAAGATAAATTGAAGGATGAAATAAATAATACTGGTATTCGTATGTTTAAGCGCTATGCAGCTATCACTACTTCGGCCAAGATTCTCAGTCATGTTTTACCTACAGATATTGATATCGCTAAAATAAGAGACTACTTTATTGATTATCATGCTCATACAGTCTCTGAACGATCACTGGCAGATAAAGCGATCGAAGTCATTACGCAATTTGTAGCACAAAACCGTGGTAAGTTTTCTGATGACAAAGCGTTAAAGAATATGATGGAGAACCATGGACTAATTGCCTTAAAAGATGAGTATATCGAAGTCAAAATCATTGCATCTGTATTTAAAAATATGTTGATAGAGAATCATTTCCAAGATGTCAACAATGTCGTGAATGCACTAAGGGATAAAGGATATATCGAATCTGACCGTGATCGAATAACTACGAAAAGAGCAGTCAAAGATGACTATGGCAAGAAACAGTCACTTGTCTTTTATCATTTAAAGTTAGATTCAGAGTATGCATCAATTCTTGGACTAAACAAAGAAAATGGAAGAGTTCAAAATAAGACTAAACAAGAGTTCGAAGAATCAATACCAGATGTAGAGTTCATCAAGTCTAATGTCATAGATTATTCTGATTTTTAATTAAATAAAGTATTAACATAAATCGATATGAGTACTGGAGTAGATAAAATGGATGAATTGATTGAATTACTAGCTGATTTAGTCGTTGAAGAGCTACAGAACGATAATTAATCATTACGGTCCAACGTGTTAAAAGCACGTTGGACCTTTCATTCTAATTTGCTCACAAATATATATTATCTTTTTGGAGGTGTATAACATGGAAGAAGCCATTGGTTACTTACGTCAAAGTACACTCAAACAACAATCTCTAGCAGCACAGAAACAGACCATCAAAGCACTAGCCAAAAAACACAGTATTAAACAAATCACTTTTTACAGCGATAAGCAATCAGGACGCACTGATAAGCGGAATGGTTACCAACAAATTACTGAACTGATTCAACAAGGACAATGTGACGTACTATGTTGCTATCGTCTAAATCGACTTCATCGTAATCTAAAAAATGCATTAAAGCTCATGAAATTATGTCAAACGTATCATGTTCATATCTTAAGCGTTCATGATGGCTACTTCGACATGGATAAAGCATTCGATCGGCTCAAACTCAATATTTTCATCAGCTTGGCCGAACTAGAATCTGATAATATAGGCGAACAAGTCAAAAATGGAATCAAAGAAAAAGCGAGACAAGGTAAACTAATTACAACACATGCACCCTTTGGGTATCACTATCATAACGGTACTTTCACGATAGACACAGTAAAAGCACCAACAGTAAAAGCTGTGTTCAATTATTACCTTCAAGGTTATGGTTATAAAAAAATTGCGCAATACTTAGAAGCTGATGATAAGCTCATTAATCGCAAGCCCTATCAAGTGCGTAATATTATCCTTAACCCTAATTACTGTGGCCGTGTTATCAATCAATACGGACAATATGAAAACATGTTTCCAGCTATTGTCAGTACAACGATATACGAAGATGCTCAAGTTACCCGAACTCAGAAACAAGTAAAACGTAAGCCGTCAGAAAATCAACTCAAACAAAAAATCAAATGTCCCTACTGTCATTCGACACTCACAAACATGACTGTCCGAAAACCAGATCATTCATTGCGTTACTATGTCTGTCCGCAAAATATGAATAATGCTCGCTTTGTTTGTGAATTTAAAGGAATCAACGCACAAGAATTAGAAACAAGTGTTTTAGCGACTTGTCAGGACTTCTTTCAAAATCAACAGCTCTATTCAAAAATAAACCATACTATTCAACAACGACTCAAAAGACAAATAGATGTAGAAATTAAAACTACACTCAATCAAGAGCAGCTGATAGAAAAATTAGCCCAAGGTAAAATTGATGCAGAAGCTTTCAGAAAACAAACACAATCATCGCGACAACATTCAAAACCTATATTATCAATCAATGCGTATCAAATTCAAAAGGCTTTTCAAAATATCATTCAACAACGTTTCACGTTAAACATGTTGTACCCTTACATTGATGAAATTCATATTAACAAAAATAAAACACTTACGGGTATCTATTTCAAAAATGAACCCTTAAACATCGTCAATCAAACGACGCAATCAACGATTTCTTAATCAGAAAGGATGAAAAATCATGCAAGAATATAAACACAAGCGCGTGGGTATTTACGTACGTGTATCGACTGAAATTCAAAGTTCAGAAGGCTTTTCAATACAGGGGCAGGTCAATCAGATTCAAGAATACTGTGATTTCAATAACTTCAAAGTCATAGATGTATATGCTGATCGAGGTATTTCTGGAAAATCTATGAACCGCCCTGCACTTCAACGTATGTTACAAGACGCAAAAAATGGTCATATCGATTGTGTCATGGTCTACAAAACAAACCGATTAGCGCGTAATACATCAGACTTACTCAAAATTGTCGAAGATTTGCATAAACAAAATGTCGAATTTTTCAGTCTATCTGAACGTATGGAAGTTAACACAAGTAGTGGTAAGCTTATGCTTCAGATACTTGCGAGCTTCGCTGAATTTGAGCGAAATAATATTGTGGACAATATTTTTATGGGCCAAACGATACGAGCCCAAGAAGGGTATTATCAGGGGAACCTTCCTTTAGCTTACGATAAAGTACCCTACAATAAACATGAACTCATGATTAATCAACATGAAGCCAATATTGTGAAGTATATCTTTGAATCTTACGCTAAAGGTCATGGTTATCGTAAAATTGCCAATGCACTCAATCATAAAGGTTATGTCACTAAGAAAGGTAATCCATTTAGTATTTCAGCTGTTACTTATATTCTCTCAAATCCATTCTATATTGGTAAAATTCAATTCGCAAAATATAAAGATTGGAATGATAAACGTCGTAAAGGCTTGAATGATAAGCCAGTGATCGCTGAAGGCAAACACACGCCTATTATTAGTCAAGATTTATGGGATAAAGTACAAACACGTAAGAAGCAAGTAAACAAAAAGCCACAGGTACATGGTAAAGGAACAAATCTGTTAACTGGCATAATCGCGTGTCCACAATGTTCTGCTTCAATGTCTGCGAGCATAACAGTTAATACACTTAAAGATGGTACTAAAAAACGCATCCGCTACTATTCGTGTAGTAATTTTCGAAACAAAGGTTCAAAAGTCTGTTCTGCAAATAGTGTTAGAGCTGATGTTATCGAAAAGTATGTTATGGATCAAATACTTGAAATAGTCAAAAGTGATAAAGTTATCAAACAAGTTGTCGAACGTGTCAATCAAGAGAATCAAGTCGATGTAGCTGCACTCAATCATGATATTGCTTATAAACAACAACAATTTGATGAAATAAACACTAAACTAAAAAATCTAATTCAAACCATCGAAGACAATCCAGACTTAACATCTGCACTCAAACCAACCATTCATCAATATGAAACACAACTCAATGACATTACAAACCAAATGAATCAACTCAAGCAGCAACAAAATCAAGAGAAACCATCTTATGATACGAAACAAATCGCTGCCCTATTACAACGAATATTTCAAAATATAGAATCCATGGATAAAGCACAACTCAAGGCATTATACCTTACGGTCATTGATCGTATTGACATTCGTAAAGATGAGAATCATAAAAAGCAATTCTACGTTACACTAAAACTTAATAATGAAATTATTAAACAACTTTTCAATAATAATAATCTAGACGAAGTGCTCCTCAGCACTTCGTCTTTGTTTTTGCCTCAGACACTCTACTTTCAAATCTAATATCTATGTACTGTCCTTTCGTCATTCAATAACACCCATCTAACGAATCTTTTCAACATACTAACAAGTCACAACTCAATGTGAAGCTTATATTGTATGACGAAAGAACATCCCAAAATAAAATATGAACGGGATAGCAATGGAATTTGATAAATACATGTAGGAGAAGGATTACGCAAGCGTAATCCCGAAATCCCATTATTATTTATAAATAAATAATATAAAAAGAAAAAGTAAGTCGTACTGACATCTACAAATTCAAATCATATATAAATATATCGCTATATTTCCCGAGAAATGAGCGGGATAATGGGATTTCCTTTTCATATCAACAATTATGATCATTTTCGATTGGGATATTTTCTATATTTCAGTGGGATTTCTAGGCGAAACAAATGGTATTTCAAACTTATATTATCAAAATGATGTATCACATGTATACATCTATCAAATACATTAGGAGGTCATAATGATGACACTAGAACAACAACTCAAGTACTATATAACAAACTTATTCAGTCTACCAAAGGACGAGAAATGGGAATGTGAATCTATCGAGGAAGTGGCAGATAATATCCTTCCTGACCAATATGTAAGACTTGGCCCACTTACCAATAAAATCCTTCATACGTATACTTACTACTCTGATACACTTCACGAAAGACATATATACCCCTTTACCCTCTACTATCAGAAACAACTTATTGCGATTGGTTATATTGATGAAAACCACGATATGGATTTCTTATATCTACACAACACGGTCATGCCCCTTTTGGATCAACTATACTTACTAACAGGAGGACAATAATATGCATAAATACATCAAAATTACACAACTCGTCATTACAATTCTTAGTGAAATTATCATTTGGATGAAAGAATCAGAACGAAAGGAAAACGCTTATGAATAGATATATTACCCGCGGTATCGATAACAACTTACCTATCACCTTACAACATCAATTGTGGCAACTCGTAGCACGACGAGAACAAACACAATCAAAAGGCAAGGAATCATTGGATTATTTTCATATATTCCAATTCAATATGCACAATAACCAACTATATATCAAACACAAACAAGAACGTCCTGAGTATGTCAAAACGCATAAGGCAAATGTCAAACAGTCTATCGATATCAATAAGGTCTACATTATCCGAGAAGATGATGTAGACCTTTCTTATTACGTCATGTTATTACCAGAAGAATACTAGAGGAGTGAATATTACATGGAAACAATCAAAAGTACATTAGAAACCGAAGCCATATTCAGTGATGAC
>NZ_JAESLN010000034.1:0-662 GCF_017892645.1 Staphylococcus sp. GDY8P54P
ATCGTCTTAAAACTCGTGTTTTTTTATATTTATAATACATTGATTATAACACAAGTTTATAGACTTAAATATTCAAGAAAAACCTCTTATGTGACTTTACAAGCTAATTTAGAATAACTTTTCTTGATAAATGATAAAGCTCAATACATTCACTATTCCATTTTTTATATTTTTCGAAATTCCATTGATAAATTATAAAAGATCCCCTCATTTTCATTAAAATCATTTAATTTTTCTAAACAAATGGCCACTCTCATTATTGTGGATATGAGAGTGGCCATAAATTTTATTTGTTTACTTGTCTATTTAACAAAGGGGATTCTCATTGCATTTGTGAATAACTAACTAAATACTTTAAAGCTTTAAAATGATAGACATTAACGAGATTTTAGTTCGTCAGTTGTCATCCATTTATGATTTTTAACCATCTCATCGTTTTCTGTTGATTTATAATCCACCATATAAACGGTTGTTTTTTCTACATCATCAATTTGAGCTTCTGCACCTTTCATACCAGGCATATGGTCAGCTTCTAATTTAACTGTATCACCTTTCTTGAATCCATTTTCAGGGGCATCTGCAACTTCCTCATTAACGACCCATTTGTGATTATTAACTTTTTCATCACCATTTGTAGGTGTGTAACTCACGACATAAGCATA
>NZ_JAESLN010000034.1:832-3168 GCF_017892645.1 Staphylococcus sp. GDY8P54P
CAAGCTGATAATACTAATCCTGAAGCTACTATAATTGAGCTCAATTTTTTCATCATATTGAATTCTCCTTATAAATTATTTTGTTACTTTTATTTGTCCCATCATTCCATTATCTTCATGCTCAAGTATGTGACAATGGAACATGTATGTCCCAGTATTTTTAAAAACCACTTCTATTTTGGCTTTTTGTCCAGGTTCCAGAGATATAACGTCTTTTTTGCCTCTCATATCTTCTGAAGGTTTCTTCCCATCCACTGATAAAACTTTAAATTGCGTTCCGTGGATATGGAACGGGTGCTTCATACCACCCATTTTATCTTTGACGTTTTCAATTTCCCAAGTTTCTTTCCGGTTTACCTTTTGTGTGAAATCTATTCTGTTAGGATCGAATTTTTTGCCATTAATAGTAACATTATCGTCCATACCTTCTAATTTGATTTTTTTATCTACTTTTGGAGTAGTGTCTTTGTTAGTACTTTTTTCTTTGTTAATAATTGGTAAAATTACTGTTTCATCATTATCAACAAGATTGACTTTTTCTTCTTTCATTTTAGATAAATCTATTACTATTTCTTTTCTTGCTGAAGGAGCTAAATTAATTTCTTTTAACTTTTTAGTCTTTTCTAAATGGCCGCCTTCTGAAGCAATATATTCAAAACTTTGATTATTACTTAGCTTAAGATTTAAATCCCGAGCATTGGAGCCATTTAAAAGTCTCAAACGTATTTTTCCTTCTTTTGTTGTTAATTTAGGATCTACTTTCCCATTCACAAGGACTGTATCACCTTGAGTACCATCTTCATCTTTCGTTTTTGTATAATTTAATTTTTTAGATACAAATGTTTTATCTTGGATTATTATAGGCAAATCATTTTTCCCATAATTGCTAGGATAATTATTCTTTTTGTCATCCTCTATATATAATAACCCTGATAAACCATTATAAACTTGTTTAGCTGTATTTGGGGAGGGGTGGGGATGATACCATAATGTAGCAGCCTCTTGTTTAACCTCAAATTTTATTGTTTTTTCTTTTCCTGGTTTTATAACTTGAGAAGGGCCTCCATCCACTTTTCCATCTATTTCTAACCCATGCCAATGAAATGTTGTATTTTCATCTAAGTTGTTGACTAACTTAATTTTAACCTTATCTCCTTTTTTTAATTTTAAAGTTGGCCCAAGTAAATTTCCATTGTATCCTAAAGTGTTAGAGAAATTACCTTTGTAAAATTCTGTCTTTCCTTTCTGCGCTTTTAATGTATAACTTTTATAACCATTGTTATCTTTTTTAGGATCTAAAACTTTGGGAAATGTTATTTCATTTTTTCCTTGTGAAGAATTCAAATTTTTTCTTTCGTCATGACTTTTCATATCCATCATATCATTTCGCTTTTGATCATTTTCTTTCATGTCCATCATGTTGTGCTTACCTTCTGCAAAAGTATCATTAGGAACCATAAACATTATAGAAAATAACGTAATTAAAATTGTGAACATTTTTTTATACATTATATTTACCTCTTTTATTTTAATTTTAATGTAAATGCATTAATTGCTACGATGATCGTACTTAAAGACATAAGTATTGCACCCACAGCAGGTGATAATATTAAACCAATAGAAGCTAATATACCAGCTGCAAGAGGAACTGCAATCACGTTATATCCTGCGCCCCACCATAAATTTTGAACCATTTTTTTCATCGTATTTTTTGAAAGGGACAAAAAATTGATAATATCAGAAGGATTACTTTTAACGAGTATGACATCCCCCGATTCAATAGCTACATCTGTCCCTGCGCCAATTGCCATACCAATATCTGCTCTAATAAGGCTTGGCGCATCATTGATACCATCACCAACCATCATGATTTTGCTACCATTGCTTTGATAATCTTGGATAATACTTTCTTTATCTTCGGGCATCAATTGCGCGTGGACATCACTAATACCTAATTCTTCAGCCACTGTTTGTGCCACTTCTTTATTATCGCCTGTAAGCATGACTGGCGTAATGTTTCTCGATAATAAATCCGAAACCATTTGTTTTGAACTTTCTTTAATTTTATCGCCTTGTGCGATAATACCAATAACTTGTCGGTCATGAATTAGATAACTAATAGAATTCCCTTGTTGAGCGAGATTCGTAAATTGTTCTTTATTATAATCAAAATTGCTTTTATCGAGATAAGAAACATTCACTATTTTGAGTTTTTTATTATCAACTGTGCCTTCTAAGCCTACACCTGGAATATTATTAACTTCTTGAGGAGTAGCATATGAAATATTTTTGCCTTTAGCAAAATCAACAATACCAGTGGCAAGTGGATGATTAGA
>NZ_JAESLN010000035.1:0-38684 GCF_017892645.1 Staphylococcus sp. GDY8P54P
TTCAGTTTTCAATGTTCATTTAAATATATATGGTGGAGACTAGCGGGATCGAACCGCTGACCTCCTGCGTGCAAAGCAGGCGCTCTCCCAGCTGAGCTAAGCCCCCATATTCTTTTAATAAGAGTCGGGAAGACAGGATTCGAACCTGCGACCCCTTGGTCCCAAACCAAGTGCTCTACCAAGCTGAGCTACTTCCCGTATTTATTATAATACTCATTCTAAAAATGGTGCGCCCAATAGGAGTCGAACCTATAACCGCTTGATTCGTAGTCAAGTACTCTATCCAATTGAGCTATGGGCGCTCTATTAAAATGATGGTGCCGAGGACCGGAATCGAACCGGTACGATGATCTCTCATCGCAGGATTTTAAGTCCTGTGCGTCTGCCAGTTCCGCCACCCCGGCAAAATAATGGAGCAGAAGACGGGATTCGAACCCGCGACCCCGACCTTGGCAAGGTCGTATTCTACCGCTGAACTACTTCTGCAAAATGAAACTGGATGAGCCATAGAGGATTCGAACCTCTGACCCTCTGATTAAAAGTCAGATGCTCTACCAACTGAGCTAATGGCTCATGAAATGGTGCCGGCCAGAGGACTTGAACCCCCAACCTACTGATTACAAGTCAGTTGCTCTACCAGTTGAGCTAGGCCGGCTATTCATTTTTAAATGGTGGAGGATGACGGGTTCGAACCGCCGACCCCCTGCTTGTAAGGCAGATGCTCTCCCAGCTGAGCTAATCCTCCACATGATTATTATAAAGCCTGGCAACGTCCTACTCTTGCGGAACGTAAGTCCGACTACCATCGGCGCTAAGGAGCTTAACTTCTGTGTTCGGCATGGGAACAGGTGTGACCTCCTTGCTATAGTCACCAGACAAAATAACTTACTCAATGTATGATACATTGTTTGTTATTCAATTACAATAGTTAATTTTACACTATCTTAAAGAATTTCACAAGTTCTTTACTTAGTATTTAATATGTAAATGCTCGTTTTCGACGACTTTTATATAATACTATGTTTTTTTGCTGAAGTCAATAGTTTTCGTAACTTTTATTTAAACATAAATTTATTTCGTATGTATTTGCGTTTACTTAACTCGACTTGAATTATCTTACCATAAGAAATCGAGGTTTACCATACCTTTTTTAGTATATTTTTATATTTAAATAGCATAAATATGCATAATTGTATCTTATTACTTTTATTATTTTCTATTTTAATTCTAAGCCTTTTGTATTTCCTTGTTTCTTGCATAGTTTATATTTGTAAATAAAAAGGATTAAACATCCCGGCTTTTATTTGTAAGCCACAATATTTAATCCTTTATTATTAAGTTGAGCTATATTACTTTTGTCTCATATATGGGAAAAGTAATACGTCTCTAATTGAAGCTGAATCAGTAAGTAGCATAACAAGTCTATCAATACCTATACCTAGACCACCTGTTGGAGGCATACCATATTCTAATGCTTCAATGAAATCTTCATCCATTTCATGGGCTTCGTCATTGCCTTGCTCTTTTTCAACTAATTGTGCTTCAAATCTTTCTCTTTGATCTATCGGATCATTTAATTCTGTAAATGCATTACCATGTTCTCTGCCTACAATAAATAATTCAAAACGATCCGTAAATCTAGGGTCTTCTGGATTTTTCTTTGCTAATGGTGATATTTCAATTGGGTGTCCATATACAAAAGTAGGTTGTATTAATGTTTCTTCAACTTTTTGTTCAAAGAATTCGTTTAAAATATGACCGTATTTCATATTTTCAGTAATTTCAACACCATGCGCTTTAGCCAGTGTTTTTGCCTCTTCATCATTTTGAACATTAAAGAAATCAACGCCTGTAGCTTCTTTGACAGCATCTGCCATATGAACTCGTTTCCAGTTTGATTCTAAGTCAATAACTTCTTCACCATAATTAATTTTTGCAGTACCAAGTACTTTATTAGATATATGTCTAATCATATCTTCTGTTAAGTCCATAATATCGTGATAGTTTGCATATGCTTCGTAGAGTTCGATCATTGTGAACTCTGGATTATGACGTGTAGATACGCCTTCATTTCTAAACACGCGACCAATTTCATATACTTTTTCTAAGCCACCAACAATTAATCGTTTCAAGTGTAATTCTATTGCTATTCTCATATATAATGTAGCATCCAAAGCATTGTGATGTGTTACAAACGGTCTCGCTGCAGCTCCACCAGCAATTTGGTGCATCATTGGAGTTTCTACTTCTAAGAATCCTTGATCGTTTAGGTAATTACGCATTTCTTGTAAGATTTTACTTCTATTAATAAAAGTTTGCGTACTATCTTGGTTTGTTATTAAATCTAAATAACGTTGACGATAGCGTTGTTCAATATCTTGTAAACCATGAAATTTATCTGGTAATGGTCGTAATGCTTTTGTTAGGAGCGTGAATGATTTTGCTTTGACCGACAATTCACCTGTGTTTGTTTTAAACATAACGCCTTCAATACCTACGATATCTCCTAGGTCTGCTGATTTCCATAGTTCAAATTGTTCTTCTCCAACTTGGTCTTTTCTCACATAAATTTGAATTTGGCCTGATAAATCTTGTACGTGTGCAAAACCTGCTTTTCCTTTACCACGTTTCGTCATTAGACGTCCTGCAATGCTAACATGACTTTCTGCTTCTTTTTCTTGTAATTCTTCTTTGGAGAATTGATCCCAATCATCATGCAATGGTGTAGCCATTGAAGTTCGTACAAATTTTCCGCCGAATGGATCGATACCTAAATCGTATAGTTCTTGCATTTTTTGACGACGCACCTGCATTTGGTCGTTCATTTCTTCTGACATAACTTTCTCTCCTTTATACATCTTATCCAATTTTAATTTTAGCATTAACCTTTTTGTTAGAATTCGAGGAATATCTATCATTGATGATTACCGTATTTTGATTTGTTCCAATCATTTCTAACTTTACCATGACCACCCCATCTTTTAAATACAAAGATGGTATTTGCTTATGTGCTTAGTACCAATTTTTCAACTTTTAATTTTACTAGAGGTCATGAATGTAATAAAGTAATTTAAACTTTAAAATGTTATATCAGTATTATTAATCAATTGTAGATAAAATAATGCTATTGTATTCCCTTTGACATCTACTTAAATATTTTATTAGAGTTAACGATAATACGAAAGGTATTGTTACTCATTTATTATTTGGTAAGTTACTATCCTGTCAATATGATTGAAGAAACAACATGAATTTTACAGTTTTTATATAATAAAACTGAAAGTATACGCATTCAAGTATAGCGCTTTGCTATTCCGCTTCATCATGAAATTTACACACATTTGTTTCCTTACCCCTTATATTGTTTCACTGAATTATCTAACATTACTAAATCTCTAATTTTTTTATTTGTATGAGGTTCAGTAAAATCTGGTGCAATATCATTTAATGGTATGAGCACAAAAGAACGCTCTAACATACGTGGATGCGGTATGATCAAATCATCTTCATCTATGATTTGTTCCTCAAATAATAAAATATCAACATCTAATGTTCTAGGACCCCATCTTATATCTCTCACTCTATGCAACTGTTGTTCTGTTCCTAAACATGCCTTTAATAAATCATGAGGTGTCAGTGATGTTTCTATTTCAATACATTGATTTAAAAATTGCGGTTGCTCAACATATCCAACAGGTTCAGTTTCATAAATTGGTGATGTTTGTGTTACATTGATACCTTCTGTTTCATTTAAAATACGAATTGATTGATCGAGCTGTGCTTTTCTATCTCCAACGTTACTTCCCAAACCTAAGTACGCATATGACATTATAAATTCTCCCTCACTATTTCTACACCTACACCTTCATAATGACCTGGTATAGGGGGATTTTCTTTAGTGATTCTAACTTGCGTTTCCATTACACGATTATAGTGTGAATTTATACGTTTTGCAATACGTTCAGCTAGATGCTCTAATAAATTCACTGGTTCACTTTCCATGATTGATTTCACATCTGCATAAACTTCACCATAGTGAACTGTATCAGTTACTTGATCTGTTTCACCTGCAAGGCTTAAATCGACTTTCATAGTCAAATCAACGATGAATATTTGACCAATTTCATTTTCGGCTGGTAATGCACCGTGATAGCCATAAAACTTCATACCGTTAAGAAATATTGTGTCTTTCATCCTCATTCTCCTTTAAATAATCCATGCTTTGAGCCAAACGGACATTGAGCGCAACGTTATGAACCCTCACACCTTTAACGCCTTTCATTATACCGTATGCAGTAGTAGCTGCAGTTGCTTCATCTCTTTCAATTGCTTGCGTGTCTCGATCTATCATTTCTTTAATAAATCTTTTTCTACTTGTCGCTAGTAGCACAGGATAATCTGTAGCTACTAATTCATCCAAGCGTGCCATTACTTCTTTTTCTTCATCTCTTGTTTTTGCAAAACCAATGCCAGGATCTATCCAAACTTTTTCTTGTGGGATACCTGCCATTTCTGCTTTATTAGCTTGTTTCAATAAATGCACAAGCATTTCATCCACAACAGGCATTGATCTATGACCATCACCATTGTGCATCAATATAATCTCACCTTCATATTTAGATACAACGTCAAAGATTTTTTCATCATATAATCCAGCCCACTGATCATTAATCATTGTAGCGCCTAATTTCATTGCTGCTTCTGCTACTTCACTTCTATATGTATCAATAGACAATTGAACATCTAATCGGCTAAGTGCTTTTACAACAGGGACCACGCGCTGTAATTCTTCAGTAACACTTATTTCCTCAACACTTATTTCCTCATAACCAGGACGTGTTGATATACCACCTACGTCAATCATATCTACACCCTCTTCAATCATTTCTTGCGCTCTTTTGACAGCCTTTTCTACTGAATTATATTTACCGCCATCAGAAAATGAATCAGGTGTTACGTTTAATATGCCCATAATTTTTGTATGTGCCATCGTTACTTTCTTCCTTTCACTATGAAATGACTCATCGTTAGCTTAGTAATCACTATTCTATAATAACGCTAATTTATAAATTTTTCAGTAACCAACGTTCATATCGTCGGAAAATGTAAACTCGTTTATTTCACCCATTTCCACATTTTGTAATTAATAGCTGGTATTCAGACATTTTAATCATTTCGTATTGTACTTTTTCAATTGCTTTAGTTGTCTTTAAAAACTCTACAAACAAAGCATTCACAGAAGTCATAAAAAAATGTCGACAAAGTCAGAAACCTTGTCGACATTTGAAACTGATCATACTTACACATAATCGGTTTTATAAATATATTTTTAATCTTCAAATGAATATAGAGGTGTTGAAAGGTAACGTTCACCATTACTTGGTAATACAGTAACTACTGTTTTACCTTTACCTAAAGATTTGGCTTTTTCTATAGCTGCATAAATTGCTGCACCTGAAGAAATCCCACCTAATATACCTTCTTCTTTAGCAACCTTACGAGACATATCCATCGCTGTTTCATTACCAACTTTTATAACTTCATCATAGATATTCGTATCTAAAGTATCTGGTACAAATCCTGCACCTAAACCTTGAAGTTTATGTGGTCCTGGTTCTCCACCACTTAATACTGGAGAATCTTCAGGTTCAATAGCTACAAGATTAATGTCAGGGTATTTCTCTTTCAATACTTTACCTGCACCAGTTAATGTACCGCCAGTGCCAACACCAGCTAAGAATGAATCAATGGTTTTACCTTCAAATTGTTCAACGAGTTCTGGACCAGTTGTCAATTCATGCACACGTGGATTAGCCGGGTTTTCAAATTGTTGTGGTTCATAATAACCAAATTCTTCTTTTAATTCTTTGGCTTTTTTAATTGCACCTTTCATCGCTTCTGATCCTGGTGTTAAAACAACTTCTGCGCCATAAGCTTTTAATAAATTACGACGTTCTTGACTCATTGTTTCTGGCATTGTGAATACTGCTTTATAACCTTTCGCAGCACATACAAAAGCTAAACCAATACCTGTATTACCACTCGTAGGTTCTACAATTGTATCTCCTGGTTTGATTTTTCCTTCTTTCTCTGCCGCTTCAATCATTGCTAACGCGATACGGTCTTTAACAGAACCACCTGGATTTTGATATTCTAATTTCACATAAACATCTGCAGCATTTTCATCCACCACATTGTTCAACTTAACTACTGGCGTATTGCCAATCACTTCAACGACATTATTTACTGGTTTGTTTGTCATAAGTATTGCTCCTTTTCATTAAAAAGTTTAAAACCTACTTTTTCTATCGGATATACTTTATATTTTATCAGATTTTGATTTGAATACAACTAAGAAGATTAAAAATTACAATATTTTTATACTTTATAGTGACTTAAACTTCATTTTAAAGGATTTTTTACATCTTTTCTAATAATTCCTGTAATTCATTTTCTGTATATTGATATTTATTTCTACAGAAGTGGCATTCTGCTTCTGCACCATGATCTTCATTAATCATACTTTCGATTTCAGCTTGGCCTAGTCCTTTAATTGCATTTAAAAACTTTTCGTGACCGCAATTACATTCAAAACTTACAGGCATTTGTTCTAAAATTTGAACTTCATCTTCACCAAGTATTTCATATAATATTTCTTCTGGAGTTAAACCTTGATCAATTAATTTCGAAACGGGTGTCATGTTGTTGATTGCTGTTTCTAATTTATTGATTGTTTTTTCTTCTGCACCTGGCATCACTTGTATGATAAAACCACCTGCAGCTTTTATAGAGTTATCAGGATTCACTAGTACGCCTAACCCTACAGATGAGGGTACTTGTTCACTTTTTGCAAAGTAGTAAGTAAAATCATCGCCTAATTCACCAGAGACTAGTTCACTTGAACCAGAGAAATAATCTTTCATTCCAACGTCTTTTACTACAGTTAATGCACCATTTGTTCCAACAGCTCTACTAACATCTAATTTTCCTACGTTATTTAGAGGGAAGTGCGTTTGTGGATGCGTCACGTATCCTCTGACATGACCGCTGGCATCTGCATCAGCTATAATTTTTCCGATTGGCCCTTGTCCATCAACTGTAACTGTCAGTTTTTGATCGCCTTTTAACATTGCACCCATCATCAACGTTGCAGTCATTGTTCTGCCAAGTGCTGCGGATGCTGTCGGCCAAGTATAATGTCTTGTTTGTGCTTCTTGAACACTTTCTGTAGTTAATGCACTATATGCTCTTATCTGTCCTTCATAAGCCAATGCTTTAACAATGTAATCATTTGTCATTTCTTTAATTTCTCCTTTTATTCATTGTAAGTGTTTAAATTGTCTTCTAACTTCTATATAGAATTTTATAATACTTTTTATCAATGCAATTTATTGTACGTGTTCAATCAAAAAATTGCTACATATCTGTTTGTGATTTTATTGATTGATGAATAATAAAAAAGCTTCTTTCCACATCAATATGATAGCAGAAAGAAGCTTTTTGTTCAGTTATTAATTTCTATTGCTTGGATCATTAGGATCACTTGGGTTGCTAGGTTTATCGATATTTGGTGCTTGTTCATGACCTGTCTCTTCTGAGTCGTCATTGTCATGTTCACTTTCTTTGCTTTCTTTATCGATATCTTTTTCCTCTTGTTGGTCTTCTTCTTGTTGTTTTTTACCAACTTCTAGTTGTTCTTTTCGTACATCTTCATATGATTTACCATATTTACCTTCTTTAAATTCACTTTCTTGATCACTTACAACTTCTGCTGCATCGTAATCAACTTCTGGCAATACGCCATCATAGAATAATGAACGAATTTGTTCAGCAACTAATGTCTCTTCTTTTAATAAAGATTCAGCAATTAAAAGTAATTGTGATTTATGTTCTAAAAGAATGTCTTTACAACGTTCGTATTGTTCTTTAATAATACGTTGAACTTCTTTATCAATTTCATACGCAATTTGACCAGAATATTCTGGTTCGCCTTGCATGTCTTTACCTAAGAATACTTGTCCATTGCTGCTACTTGAGAATTGAACAGTACCAAGTTTCTTACTCATACCATATTCAGTAACCATTTGACGTGCGATTTGTGTTGCACGTTCAAAGTCATTTGAAGCACCTGTTGATACTTCGTTGAAATTAATATCTTCAGAAACTCGACCACCTAACAAGCCACAGATCTTATCAAGTAATTCTGGTTCAGTCATTAAGAAGCGATCTTGTTTTGGTAACATCATTGCATAACCACCGGCTTGACCACGTGGTACGATAGTAACCTTATGGACAACCTCTGCTTCATCAAGCACCATACCAATAATAGTATGACCGGCTTCATGGTGTGCAACAATATTACGTTCTTTTTCAGAAATGACACGTGATTTTTTAGCAGGACCTGCAATCACACGGTCAGTCGCTTCTTCAATATCACGCATATCTATTTTCTTCTTGCCTTCACGTACTGCAACTAATGATGCTTCGTTCAGCAAGTTTTCTAAATCTGCACCAGAGAAACCAGGTGTTCTTTGAGAAACTGCTTTTAAGTCTACTGTTTCATCAAGTGGTTTATTTCGAGCATGAACGTGCAGAATTGCTTCACGTCCTTTTACATCTGGACGTCCAACTTGAATTTGTCTATCAAAACGACCAGGACGTAATAATGCTGGGTCTAAAATATCAGGACGGTTTGTAGCAGCAATCATAATGATACCTTCGTTTTCACCGAAACCATCCATTTCAACTAGTAATTGGTTTAGCGTTTGTTCACGTTCATCGTGACCGCCACCAACACCTGCACCACGTTGACGACCAACTGCATCGATTTCGTCAATAAAGATAATACAAGGTGCATTTTTCTTAGCATTTTCAAATAAGTCACGTACACGGCTTGCACCGACACCTACAAACATCTCAACGAAGTCTGAACCACTGATTGAGAAGAATGGTGTACCAGCTTCACCAGCTACTGCACGAGCTAATAACGTTTTACCTGTACCTGGAGGTCCTACAAGTAAAACACCTTTAGGTATTCTAGAACCCATTTGCTTAAATTGTTTATTATCTTTTAAGAAGTCAACAATTTCTATTAATTCTTGTTTTTCTTCATCTGCGCCAGCTACGTCTGAGAAGCGTACACGTTTTTTCTGACTGTCGTACATTTTCGCTTTGGATTTACCAAAGTTCATCATACGACCGCCGCCACCGCCGCCTCCTTGTGCTTGACTAAGGAAGAAAATAAATAATAAGGCTATGATTAAAACTGGTATTAACGTCGTTAAAATACTTACAAATACGCTTTGCTTTTCTTCTTCTTTAACTGTAAATTTCAATCCATCTTGACTTTGTGCTTTATCTGTTATTTTTTCAAGCTCTTTATCATTATTATATAAAATAGTTGAAGAATAATCTTCATCTTTTTTAGTTTTACCGCTTACCATATATACATTTTGTTCTGGTTGAATTTCTAAGGATTTTAATTCACCTTTATCTAATTGCTTAACAAATTGGTTATATGTAAGCTGTTTTGGCATATTTCCGTTACCATTTAGCCACGAAAACAAGCCAAATATAATAACGCCAATGATTGCGATAACTAGCACGTTACGAAAGGCTTTCTGCATGCGTCGTTTCCTCCTACTTCAATAATAAAACTAACAAAAATTGTAACACAATACACAAGTTTTGGGCTAGTAATTCTACTTTTGTATGTACGTTACAGTTCTTGTTGTTTTTATACTTTTATATTTTTGATATACAAACATTTTACATATACTTTATGATTAATCCCTTAAATGATTTACGTATATGTTCACGTATTTTATCAATATATTATGTATATCGACTCATTTAATATGATTACGTTTTACAGTATATAACAATATTTCATACGATTAAATTGTACTGCTTACTTTGAATAAATTTCTGGTTTAAGCGTTCCAATATATGGTAAATTTCTATAATTTTCAGCATAATCTAATCCGTAGCCAACTACGAATTCATCTGGAATTTTTTTACCTACATATTTTGCTTCGATATCTGCTTTACGGCGATTCGGTTTGTCTAACAATGTCACAATTTCTAGTGAATTGACTTTTCTTGATTCCAATAATTCAGTTATTGATTTTAATGTTGTCCCAGTTTCTAAAATATCTTCAATAATCAAGATGTCTTTCCCTTCTATTGAAGCGCTTAAATCTTTAAGTATTTGTACTTCTCCTGTTGATTCAGTACCGCCATGATAACTAGAAACATCCATGAAATCGATAGCTAAATGCGTTCCAATATGTTTAATAAGGTCTGTCATAAACATTACTGAACCTTTCAAAATTCCTATACAAACAAGTGGTTTACCTGCATATGCTTCAGTAATCTTTGCACCCAAGTCTTTACAAATTTGTTCTATTTCTTCTTCATCTATTAATATTTCCTTTAAATCATCTCGCATAATTTCATTCCTCTCCCGTATTTCGTATGAAAATAGTATCTTTATATTCATTATTTAAATATAACGTACCTACAGCAATAATTGCTTCATTTGCATTAACTAAAATTGGTAATTGGTTACGTTCAGTTTGTATCACTTTATGATCAATCAGTAATCGACTTACTTTTTTGTGTCCTTTTATCCCATTTAGTTTGAATTTATCACCATTATTTCTAGTTCTAATAACTAACGGATAATCATCTTCCGGAAAATTATCTGTTATACTAATTCTATAATGACCATAATGATATAAACCTGGCTGCAAAATTTTAGTTGGCATAAGAAATTTATCATAATTTGCCATTATTATAAATTTATCATAAGCGATATAAATATTCCATTTATCCGTTGTATATATTGTGCATTGAGTAACTTTGCTTTCGAGTTGCTGAAACCAAGATTCATACATTTTTTCAGTCATTGGTGCTGTTATCTGTAATTTTGAAAATATTTTATCTAATATTATGATTTTAATATTATGGTTCAAATTTGAAAATGCAACTCTTGGAATGACTATTTCATCTTTATCAGCATTTTCGTGAACATGAGTTTCTATAAAATGTAACGCATGGTCATGTAATTCTTGCAGTTGTATATCATGCCAATCTTTCAATTTTAGTAGCTGTTTTGTCGATAAATGTCGGTTGTCGTCAATAGCAGGTAAAATACGATTACGAATATCGTTTCTAACATAAAGATTTTCAGCATTGGTCTCGTCTTCATAATAAGGTACTTCATAACTTTGCTGATAGTTTCGAATGTCTGCTTTTGTTGTTTCTAACAATGGTTTACACAACATATAGGCACTTCGTGAAGTCAGATATGACATACCTAAACTACTTCGAGTTGAACGACCAGTCATCAATCGATAAAAGATAGTTTCAATTTGATCGTCTTGATGGTGAGCGGTTAATAAAACGTCTGCATCCAACTCCACCATCATAGTATCAAACCACTGATATCGTTCATTTCTCGCAATATTTTCAATGCTATTCCCCTGTTCAATAACTTCTGATAAATCTAAATGATGCACGAACAACGGAATCTGATAAAACTCACAATATTTTCTTATAAATGTTTCTTCTTCTTGTGCAATATCACGAATATTATGATTCACATGTAAGCAAGTTAATTTTCTATACGATTGGGATAATGGATGAATTAAGTTGTGTAATAATACCATGCTATCAATCCCGGTTGAAACGGCTAACACAATGTGTTGTTCTTTATTCCAACCATCAGCATTAACTTCTATCATAGCTTACCTCCTATGTCACAATACGAAATTTTTTTACATGCACCTTGTAATGTCTGTGAACAACAAAAAATAGACTGTTTCCTTAAGTAAGAAAACAGTCATTTATTGTCAAAGTCACACGTCGTTAAAATGATATTAAATGTTGTATTTGAGCAATTAATTTAAGTTCTCTTTGGAACAGTCTTATTTTATATATTTTAGCGTCTAGCGCCTTTTCCACCACGTCTAGATTCCGTTTGACGCTTAATAGAAGTCAATTTATCTTCACTATCTTTTAAGAAGTTTGTTAATTTCTTTTCAAAGTCCTCACCTTTAGGTTGAGTTTGTTTATGATTTGGTTTGTTTTGAGGTCTACGCGGACGATCTTTTGCTTTTTTGATTGACAAACTAATTTTTCCATCATCAGCAATTGATAGTACTTTAACTTCAACTTCATCACCAACAGATAAGTGATCTTCTACGTTTTCAACGTAGTTATCTGCAACTTCACTTATGTGAACTAAGCCACTCTTTCCTTCTGGAAGTTCGACGAAAGCGCCAAACTTTTTGATTCCAGTGACTTTACCTTTAAGCTTGTTTCCTACTTCGATTGACATATTATAAATAAATCCTCCCGATTCGTTTCGATTTTAACCCTATTATATGCCTGTTTGCATAAATTAACAATGGTATAATGATGCAAAAAATTAAATTCACTTATTTATCATCATTTTGCGCCTTAGATTTGGTGTCAGATTTATTTTCTCCGGGCAATTTGAAAATAACTTCCCCATCATTACTTAGATAGTAATCATCACGTGCAACTTTTTCAATATAATCTTTATCATTTAGATTATTTAATTGTTCTTTTAGTGCTAATTCTTCATCTTGTTGCTTTTGATACTTTTGTTCTTTTTGTTGGCGCTCGACTGCATCGTCATTGTTACTTTGTTTTTGAGTGACAAGCATGATGGATAAAATGATAATAATCAGTAGTAAAAGACCACCGAATAAAGTGATACGTTTACGAACAACACGCTTCCTCATTTGTTTGTGTTGCTTTTTTTTGTTTTCTGCTGAAGTATACGTATTGCCTATATTTTCAACTTTTTTATTCATTTGCTTGTCACCTCCCTTTCCTATATTTCACTTACTTTTTCTTCTTTAATGAGTTCATACATGCCCTTTGCATTTTCTTTTGTTGCATGTTCACTCAATCCCGTAACTTTGATTGTTACAACTTTTTGACCAAATCGGATAACAAGCTCATCCGATTCTTTTACATCGGTACCTGCTTTAGCAACTACACCGTTTACAGTAATACGTCCTTGATCACTGATCTCTTTAGCTAAAGTGCGACGTTTTACTAATCTTGACACTTTGAGATATTTGTCTAATCTCATCATTATTTTCCTCCTTGCTCTAAAATTCGTTTTAAAGCATTTTCATCTAACGACTTATTTTTTGTTTTATCATACAATGCTAAGAAGTGGTCTGCAAATACTTTCTCAAATTTCACTCGCTGTTCTTTACCTTCTTTAGACTTAGCATCGGACCAAATATTTTTCAAATCTTCTTCAGTTTCTGCTTTTGTGTCACCAAAAACATGTGGATGTCTGCGTATCATTTTTTCTGAAAGGCTTTGTATCACTTCGTTTATATCCATGTAACCTTCTTTTTTGCCAATACTTGCGTGTAATAATACTTGTAACAGGATGTCTCCTAGTTCTTCTATCATATGCCAATCGTCTTCGTTATCTATAGCTTCAAACAATTCGAATGTCTCTTCCAGTAAATAGCGTTTTAACGTATGATGTGTTTGAACCTTATCCCATGGGCAACCTTTTTCATCGTCTACAAGATGATTTATGATACCAACTGCATAGTCAAAATCACCAAAGTATGCTTCTTCGGTTTCCACTTTTGGAATAAATACACTTGTTATATTGTTAAAAACATCATCGTAATGATCTATTTCATATAACGGTGTTTTGATTACATTGGCGTGATTATTGCTCGCACCATCTACGATATAAACAAGTTGGTCATCACTATAGCTTTCCATCAATGTCACTTTTAAATCACCTGCGACCATTGCACTATAGACTTGTGTGATAAGTGTGTGCGTACGCATATTCAACTTTTCTTTTTGAAGATCTGTTGCATCTAACATCGTAAAACCATCATTAGGGTCAACTTTTACCGCTTCAAAAATATCGTCTATAAAGCTCTTGCCGCCCAATATTTCAATTTCAATATCAGAATGTTGTTGAGCATACTGCTCTAAATACACAGTTGTCGTTTCAGCTACACGTGGATGCCCTGGTACAGTATATACAACATCATTGTCTCTTGCAGCATCAATCAACTTTGTCACAATAGCTTCATATACATTTTGAAAAGCGTCATGGCGTTTATATTCTTGATCAAAACTTTCCATGTCGATACCTTCCGAAGTTAAATCTTGGATAACTGGATGGTCAAAGGTACGTGTGTAAACGAGTGTTTGTTTTTTTAAAAATTTATAAATTCCTAAGGGTAAATCTTCTATACCATAATTCCCTAACCCAACAATTGTTATTTTATTTGTCATTAATGTTTCCCTCTTTTCATATGGAATAGTTTATCTCCAAAAGGCAGGTGTTTAAGTTCTCTAAAACTTAATAAATGCATGCGTACGATAGAAAAAATCACTACAATAACGCCGATAGTTGCTGCTACAGCTAATTCGACTAAGCCTTGCATTCTACCTTCTCCCGGAATAAGAAACATAACTATTTGTACTGTAATTGATAACAGCATCATTGTAATTACTAACTTAACAATGAACTTTTTCATTGTTTGAAAATGATACAGCTTTAAGACTTGATACTGTAAAATCCACACAAAGATGAACAGTGAAATCACAGTACTTACACTGGCACCGAAAATTGAAAATTGCGGTATTAAAACCATATTCAATATCGCTTTGACCACTACCCCAATACCAAATGCACACAAAATAATTTTAACGTGATTTTTCACTTGTAATAAGGCGATATCCATCATTATAAGAGAAACGCATATGACGGTAAGCATATAAACGGATAACGTACCGTTCAAACTATCGTTTTTAAAGAATACGCTATTCATTACAGGTAGCAAATTGATTAAACCTATTGCTGCTGCAACACTAAATAAAACTGTAATCTTTATAGATGCGTTAGCATAACGATTTACCAGTATATGTTGTTTTGTTTTTAATGCATCTGTTAGTAATGGGATAAGTACAAAACAGAACGTTGTCGTTACAATTAATCCCATCTGTATAAAAGACGCACCTCGATCATAAATACCTTTAAAAATAGTTGCTTCGTCAAAATCTAAACCAGTCATTTGAAGCGCATGTATTACTGTAAAGCTATCCACGACTTGCCATACAATAACAATTAATTGGCTTACCGCGAACACAACGATACCTAACGTTAACTTTTTCCAAGCCACTTCCACATTGGCATATGCTTTAGATAACTTAAAAGGTTTCCGCTGCATCAGAAACAAACTAGATGCGAAAAAGCCAATACCTGAACCAACAATCGCCAATGTACCTGCACGGTATATACTCCATGATTGACTCGTAAACATCACAATAGCAATCATGATAATGGCGACACGAATAAATTGTTCTATAACCTGGGAAATAGCGGGTATATTCATCTCATGATGCGCTTGATAATAGCCCCTATAAACACCAAGTATGCCAACAAATAAAAAGCTAACACTTGCCGCCCTTAACATAGGTGCTAAATTGACATCTCCCATAAGAAAGGCAACCCAGTGTGCACACATAAATAAAAGTAAGAAAAAGATAACACCAGCAAATTGTAACCTTAATAACACGCGCGTATATTGATTGGGGTTCCCGTTTGCGTTGAAAGTTTGAGTGACCGCACTAGGAATAGCATTCATCGATAAAATAACGCCTAAAGCTACTATGGGGTACACTTGTTGATAGGCATATAATCCGCCATCGCCCAGTAAATTTTGATAGGGGACACGGTATAATGCACTGAGTATTTTAACGATAATAAGCGCTATTGTTAGTACAACAACACCATTAAAAACACTTTTTGTATCAGATTTAACGTTCATCTGATATAACCATACTTTCCTCTAAACATTTCACTAAGAATTTCAAACTGTCCAACCATACTTTATCTTTATTTAGCGTCACTTTCATTTTACCTTCTTGAACACCAACTTTCATTGCGCGTCCAAGTGGTTGTGTTTGTTTAAAGAGTGCTTCGCCATTGATGTCAGTAGTACCTTTTTCGGATAAATAAATTTCTATTTTTTTACCTACATCTTTAATAAGTGTTACACCTGCATTCAATGCATGCACTTTAATTTCCATCATTTCAAGCAATCTTTCAACCTCAACAGGATAGTCATTAAAACGGTCAATGAGTTCATCTTTAACATCCATCAATTGTGATTCCGTCTCAATTTTACGTAATTTTTTATAAATTTCTATCTTAGCCTGTTCATTTGGAATATATTCAGCTGGTAAATAAGCATCAATATTTAGTTCAATTTCAACTTCAGGCGCATCATGCTGTTCTTCTTTAATGCCTCGTTTTTCATTTACCGCTTCTTCTAACATTTGTGAGTATAAATCGAAACCTACGGAATCAATAAATCCATGTTGTTGTTTGCCTAAAAGGTTACCTGCACCTCGAATATTTAAATCTCGCATTGCAATCTTAAATCCAGAACCTAATTCAGTAAATTCTTTAATTGCTTGCAATCTTTCTTCTGCAGTCTCTGATAATACTTTGTTAGATGGATGTAAGAAATAAGCATAACCTATACGACTTGAACGTCCCACGCGTCCTCGTAATTGATATAATTGACTCAGTCCAAACTTATCAGCATCTTCGATAATTAAAGTATTGGCATTGGGAACGTCTACGCCAGTTTCAATAATCGTAGTCGTTACAAGAATATCAAATTCATGATTGATAAAGCTTAACATCGTTTCTTCCAAATCACGTTCATTCATTTGACCGTGGGCCACACCTATATTCGCTTCTGGCATTAACATTTGTAGCTGTTCTCTTTTTTCATAAATCGATTGCACTTTATTGTACAAGTAGAAAACTTGGCCCTCACGTGATAATTCTCTTTCTAACGCTTCTTTAATAAAATTCATATTTTGCTCTAATACATAGGTTTGCACAGGAAAACGATTTTCTGGTGGTGTTTCTATGACAGATAAATCACGCACGCCTAACATACTCATATGTAGCGTTCTCGGAATAGGTGTTGCAGTTAATGTTAACACATCAACATTTGTCTTAAGTGATTTAATCTTTTCTTTGTGTCTTACACCAAAACGTTGTTCCTCATCTACAATGAGTAGGCCCAAATCTTTGTAATGAATATCCTTGCCTAATAATTTATGTGTACCCACAACGATATCAACATAGCCTGATTTTAGTCCTTCTTTCACTTCTTTCACTTCTTTAGTCGTTCTAAACCGGCTAATAAGTTGAATTTCTATTGGAAAATCTTGCATACGTTCAATCAAAGTTTCATAGTGTTGTTGCGCTAAGATTGTGGTAGGCACGAGAAACGCTACCTGCTTACCTTCCATTACAGCTTTAAATGCCGCTCGTACCGCTACTTCTGTTTTTCCGTAACCTACATCACCACATAATAACCTGTCCATTGGACGTTCTACTTCCATATCTTGTTTAATCTCTTCAATGGATTTGCCTTGGTCTGGCGTTAACTCATAAGGGAAATCAATTTCAAAATCATTTTGTTGTGGGGTGTCTGGACCATATTTATAACCAACTGACATTTCTCTTTCTTTATATAATTCTATTAATTCATCGGCCATATCTTCAACATTTTGTTGAACTTTGGCTTTCGTTTTCTTCCATTCTGTGCCACCAAGTTTATTTAATCTAGGTGATTTATCTTCGGAAGCAACATACTTTTGTACTTGATCCATTTGATCTACGGGTACAAATAATTGATCAGTACCTTTGTATTGTAATTTTATATAATCTTTGTGTACGCCTCCAACTTCAAGCGTTTCGACACCTAAATATTTCCCTACACCATGGTGAACATGAACAACAAAATCTCCAACTTTCAAATCTTGATAGGATTTGATTTTTTCTGCATTTGTTAATTTCTTATGTTGCTTTACCTTTTTCTTTTGTTTAGATTTAAATAGTTCACGTTCTGTTACAACAACGAGATGCATATATGGCAATTCAAAACCTTCTGACAAACTGCCTTCAGTGATAATCGCACTACCACCATCACTTTGTGTGCTTGGTGTATCTATAAATGTTGGTATATGCATTTCATTTAACATTGATTGAATACGCTCTTTTTTCGCTTCAGTTTCTGCTAATACGACAATCGTATAGTCATTTTGAATAAATCGTTGAAATTCAGAACGCATGATATCATATTGACCATAAAATTGTTGTACCGGCTTACATGAAAATTTAATGATTTCATTGAGTTCTACCGGCATCGTTGCCGTAAATAAAGTAAAATACGTAACTGGATATCGATTTAATAGTGACTCAAATCCGTCATATTGTAAGAAATTCTGTCCGATAAATCCTTTACCGCTTTCAATTAAACTTTGCATAAATTCTTCAGCTTCAGAAATCAGTGTTGTTTCAGTTTCTTTAATTCTATTATATTCATCCACTGCTACAATCGCATCAGACTTGAAGTAATCAATAATGGTTGCAGGTGCTTCATACATAAAAGCAGTGAGTCTGCGTAATACTTGATGATCAAATAAAGAAGATTCAAAAAGTTGAAAACTTTCATATGTTTCTTTCAAGTCATTACGTACAGATTTATCTATTTTGGGACGTGTATACTCATATGCTTCTTTTAATTTTAGTTTAGTATGCTTCAATACATCATCTGTAATAATATAATCACTAGCTATCGTAATATCTACTTGGTCTAAATTCTCTTCTGAACGTTGGGTTTCAACATCAAAGTTTCGGATTGAATCTACTTCTGTATCAAATAGTTCAATTCTTACAGGCATGCCTATTAAAGGATATATGTCAATAATCCCACCACGCAATGAGAATTCACCAATATGCGATACTACACTCTCTCTACGATATCCCATGTTTACAAGTTTGCTTAAAAATTCATCAATATCAATGTCGTCACCAATGGTAAGTGTGAGTTGATGCTCCCTCCACATTTCAACGGGTGTTAACCATTTTTTAAAACCATTTAACGGTACGATAAATAACCCTCTCTTTTCTTGAGCAAGTGCCGTCAAAGTACGTACACGTTCACTCATGAATTGGGGGCTTTGTGTGGAAAATTCTTCTGTCATAATATCTTGCATTGGATACTTGTATATATCGTCAGTATCAACATATTGTTGTAAGTCACTCTCTAGTTTGTCAGCTTGATACAAGTTGTTCGTTACTACAAGGAGTTGCTTTGAACTATGAATAAATTTTTCAGCTATAATTGTTGCCTTTGCCGAACTAGATAACCCAGTAACCAATACGTTGGCTTCACCAAATACTTCATTCAACTCTTGATAGCGTTTATCTTCTTTAATGTATTCTGTAATTATTGATTTCACTTGACCTCACCATTAAACTCATTCATCACACGGTCAAAACGAGAACTTTCAATATAAGCTTCTACTGCACGTGCTGAATGTTCTATTACGTTATTCATTGTTTCCATTTCTTGTTTTGAAAATTTTTGCAATACATAATCAACAATCGACATGCCGTTGGACGGACGATCAACACCAATACGAATACGTTTAAATTCGTCTGTACCTAAGGCTTGAATAATCGATTTCATACCATTATGACCGCCGGCACTGCCTTTTTGTCGTAATCGAATTTCCCCTTGAGGTAAATCCAAATCATCATATAGTACAAGTAAATCGTCTATATCAATATCATAATACTTCATCAGTGGACCTACAGCATCCCCAGACAAGTTCATCATCGTCATTGGTTCTATAAACATCACTTTCTCACCAGCCAAATGTTCGATTGTATAGGCACCTTTATACTTTTGTTTATCTAATTTAAATTGATTCTGTTCTAACATATAGTCAATAACTTCAAAACCAATATTATGTTTTGTCAGCTCAAAGCGTTTGCCGATATTGCCTAAACCTACAATACATTTCATTATGTTACCTCCAATTGTTGTATTCACTCAGAAACATTTATTATTTCGCAACACTCTATAGTTTCTTTTTATATTTTCATATCATTCACTATATTAACATAAAAAAACACCAGCTTAACGAATTAAGCATGGTGCTTTTTAAAATCATTTTTCTTATTGAAATCGCGTGTTTGAAAAAGGGATCGAAGAAATTACTCTTCTTCTTTTTCTTCTTCGTCGTCTTCTTTATCTTCACCAACAACTTCAGGCTCTTCAGTTTCTGATTCGCCTTCCATAGCTTCGATTTCTTCTTCAGTAGGTTCTTCAGTTGGAGGAACTACTGTTACTACAGACTCTTCAGGGTCATTTTCAATTGTGAAATCACCTGAAACTTTAATGTCTGCCACTGAATAGCTATCGTTAACATCTAATTCGCTGATGTCAATTTCGATAGATTCAGGGATATTATCCGGTGTTGCAGTTACTTCAAGGTCGAATAATGGTTGTTCAACAACGCCACCTTCTTTAGCTCCTACTGCTTCACCAGTAAGTTGAACTGGTACTTCAACTGTACGTTCTTCACTCATATTGATCGCTAAGAAGTCAATGTGAGTAATTTGGTTTTTAAGTGGATCGAATTGATAGTCTGAAACCATTACTTTAATTGTTTTAGAACCTACGCCTAATTCGATAACACCGTTACGTCCAACTTCACGAATCACTTTGATAAATTCTACTTCATCAACTTTTACTGAAGTATTTTTTGTACCATAACCATAGACGATTGCAGGTACTTTACCAATTTTTCTTAGTGTTTTAAGGTCTGAACGTGTTTGTTTACCTTGACGAATAATTGACTTTAATGAAGCCATATTATTTCCACCTTTCATTTTTTGTTCTTATTATCATAATAAGAACCCCTCACTTGCCCATCAACATAATGTTGCTTGCAAGTGTTTATTTAATCGTGAATTGAAATCACGAACGGAATAATTATACAACTATTGCATTAATTAGTCAAATAGTACACTAACAGATTCTCTTTCATATACGCGCACAATAGCTTGTGCTAATAAACCTGCAACTGACAGTTCTTTAGTATTGGCTGGTTTACGATTTTCATCTAATTGAATTGAATTTGTAACGACTAGCTCTTTAATCGCTGAATTTTCAATACGTTCTTTAGCTGGGCCTGATAAGACAGGGTGTGTACAACATGCATAAACATCTTTTGCTCCTTTATCTTTGAGCGCTTGAGCTGCTAATGTAATCGTACCGGCTGTATCGATGATATCGTCGATAATTATCGCTGTGCGACCTTCAATTTCACCAACAATATTCATTACTTCAGCCACATTAGGTTTAGGACGTCGTTTATCTATGATTGCAATTGGTGTTTTAAGAATATCTGCAAGTTTGCGTGCTCTCGTTACACCACCGTGGTCTGGAGAAACTACAACACATTCCTCTGGGTCAATGTCTGTATCATTTTGGAAGTATTCTGCTAAAATCGGAACACCCATCAAGTGATCTATTGGCATATTGAAGAACCCTTGGATTTGTGGTGCATGCAAATCTAAGGCAATCATGCGATCTGCGCCAGCAGTTTCGATTAAGTTTGCAACTAATTTTGCTGTGATTGGTTCACGGCTGCGCGCTTTTCTATCTTGACGTGCGTACCCATAGTATGGCACTACGATATTAATATTGGCTGCTGAAGCACGTTTGCAAGCATCAATCATAATTAATAATTCCATTAAATGTAAGTTTACTGGATTAGAAGTAGGTTGAATAATAAATACGTCACAACCACGAATACTTTCTTCAATATTAATTTGAATTTCTCCATCGCTAAAACGTTTTACAGAACATTTTCCTAGCTCGATTCCAACATTATCTGCTACTTCTTGGGCTAAGGGCTCATTACCTTTTAAAGAGAATATTTTCAAAGCAGAATTCTTATACTCATTGTTTAACATTTATAGTCCTCCAATTAATTCATTCAATTAGTTTCGTTCATAGACAAAGTTATATTTATTTCATTAATCTACAAAATGTCGATTGAGGTCTTACTTAGATCTACATTATATTTATGTGATTAGAATCATAATCTAATCGTGTCTATTTTTTCAAATAACCTTCTTTAGTTGTTTGTCTCGCTCTTGCTAATGCTAAACTATCATGTGGCACGTTATCAGTAATGGTAGAACCTGCAGCTATAAATGATCTATCACCTAAAGTAACTGGTGCTACTAAGTTGGTGTTACAACCTATAAATGAATCATTGCCGATGATTGTTTTTGATTTATGCTTACCATCATAGTTTACTGTGATAGAACCACAACCTACATTCGTACGTTCACCAATTTCTGCATCACCAATATAACTTAAATGCGGTAATTTAGCACCTGTTTTCACGACTGATTTCTTAACTTCTACAAAGTTTCCAACTTTAACATTTTCACCTAAGTCTGCCCCAGGACGTAATTGAGCAAACGGTCCAATTGTAGTATTGTCACCTACAACTGATTCGTTAATCACCGATTGCTTAATTGTAACGTTTGAACCTATTTTACTATTAAGAATTTCTGTGTTTTGGCCAACAATGGTATCTTCGCCAATTTCACAACTACCAGCTAATTTCACATTTGCTTCAATTGTAACATCCATGGCGATTTTTACATCTGCACCTATATATGTAGTAGCAGGATCGATAAGTGTTACACCGTTTCTCATATGGAAGTCATTGATACGTTTTCTATAAGCTGCCTCTGCCTCACTTAACATTAGACGATCGTTGACACCCATAATTTCTTCAAAATTATCTGTACGATATATTTCAACCGTTCCTTGTGCTTGTAAAATAAGAGATAAAACGTCAGGTAAATAATATTCAGCTTGGACATTATCATTTTTTACCAATTTCAATTTTTCAAAAAGTAATTTATTATCAAATGCAAAAATACCTGAGCTAATTTCATTGATTTGTTGTTCATCTGCTGTTGCATCTTTCTGCTCTACAATCTTAACTAAATGATCATTGCCATCTCTCACAATACGACCATAACCATATGGATTACTCGTCGTCGCTGATAAAACTGTTGCATCAGCTTGATTGTGCTCATGATGTTCTAATAATGATTTAAGTGTCTCTCCAGTTATTAATGGCGTATCACCACAAACCACTAATGTTGTACCTTGTTCGTCTTTCAAGTGCTCACTTGCCATTTCAACAGCATGTGCAGTACCGAGTTGTTCGTCTTGGAAACTATATAATGATGTATCTCCTAACGTTTCTTTCACGCTTTCTGCACCGTGGCCAACAATGGTCACAAGATTTTCTACTCCAGATTGTTTAACGTTATCAACGACATGTTCAATCATTGATTTGCCCGCAACCTCATGTAGTACTTTGTATTTCTTAGATTTCATACGTGTACCTTTTCCAGCTGCAAGTACTATTGCATGTCTTTGCATGTGTGTAACCCTCCATTAAATTATACACTTCTATATTATTATAATTTAACGCTAGTACCACTTTCAAGGCTCAAAACCCTAATGTTATACAATGGAAACAATTCAAGTTATTTTCTATCAACTTCACATATTCATAATTGTCATCTTTGACTGACACAAATCATCACAAAATGTTTTTCACAAACTGATTTCATACTTTGTGAAAAATTATATATTTTAGATGTCACACCGTTACTAATTTAAATGTCAGTTTTTCAATTATTAAAATAACTTGTAATTATTTAGAATAGTTTTTGATTTATTTGAAAACAAAAAAATATATTTTTGTCACCTTTTCATTATAATAATTTATTTCAATTCTTTATATTCTTATTTTTGAGTAAGACACAAAAAGACCAATCCGTTAGCATACGAATTGGTCTTTTTTATATTAAGATTGAGATCTATGTCCCAAGCCCTTTTTAATTTGATTCATCTTTTATATTAAGCTTCATCATTTGTTTCTTCTGATGATTGAGCATTTTTATCAGGGATAACTTCATCCGTTTCGTCATAAACTTTCATAACCGCATCTTGAATTTCTTGTCTCATTTCTGAATTAATTGGATGCGCGATATCACGAAATTCACCATCTGGTGTTCTTTTACTTGGCATTGCGACGAATAGACCTGAGTTGCCTTCAATCACTCTTAAATCATGTACCACAAATGATTCATCTAGAGTTATTGAAACTAAAGCTTTCATTCTTCCATCTGTTTGTATTTTTCTAAGTCTTACATCTGTCACTTTCATGTAGTGAGCCCCCCTAGTATCTCTTTGTTAGAAGCTTAACAATTTCATCAAAAATTATAAATCCCTTAAATTACTTCACTTCTGCGATTACTTCAATTTCAACTTTTACATCTTTAGGTAATCTTGCGACTTCGACACAACTTCTTGCCGGTTGATGTTTCGCAAAATATTCACCATAAACTTCATTTATATTTTGAAATTCATTCATATCAGCAATGAATATTGTTGCTTTGATTACTGAATCTATATCCGATCCAGCTTCATCTAATACAACTTTTACATTTTCTAAAACTTGTTTCGTTTGTGCTTTCACATCATCACTAACAATTTCACCATCTAAATTTAATGGGATTTGTCCTGATGTAAACACAAGTCCGTTAATGACCGTTGCATGTGAGTATGGCCCCAATGCTTCCGGTGCTTTTGATGTGTTGACTACTTTCATGATGTTGATCCGCTCCTTTAAGTAAATTTAGTTAAACTGTTGCCATTTTCCACTTTAAATTCCTGATTGTATTCATCTACATCAGACAATCTAACTAAGGAAGTATAATCTTCAATTAATCTTTGCTTAACTTCTTTTGATTCTACTAATACGGATACCCCTTTAACATGTGCTTTAAACTCATTCATTAAATTCATTACACCGTTAATAGAACCACCTGCACGCATAAAATCATCCACAACAAGGACATTAGAGTTTTCTGGTAATGTACGCTTAGATAATACCATCGTTTCTATCTTTCTAGTAGAACCTGATACATAATTTATCGAAACCGTAGAGCCTTCGGTTACTTTATTATCTTTCCTTATCACTACCACTGGTAAATTCAATACATTAGCTACTGCATTGGCTAATGAGATACCTTTTGTAGCAATAGTTACAACCGCATCTAACTCTTGATCCATATAAAGCGTTGCAATTAATTTCCCCACCTTATTCAATAAAGTTGGGTTCCCCATTAAATCTGATAAGAATAAATAACCACCTGGTAACAGTCTATCTTTTTCTTGCAGAAGTTCGATAACTTCATCTACGACTTCACTTGCTTCTGCTTTACTCATCTGTGGCTTATATGTAACGCCACCACTAGCTCCAGCGGTCGTTATTACTGTGCCCAACTTTTCTTTTTGAAAAGTAGACTTAATAATTTGTACATCTTCACTGATGGATGATTTTGCTTGCTTAAATTTTTGTACAAAAAACGTTAAAGGTATTAATTTATTGGGGTTATTCATCAAGTATTGTGTCATAAAAACAATACGTTCACTTCTTTTATAGCGCATTTTCTTCATCCCTTCTCACTAACCTAATAATCTTGCAATATAGACTTCATTACAACAACCATTGACTGCATTATATACATGCCTGGCTTGTCGTTCTTTTTGCGTTAATCCATATACGGTTGGACCACTCCCACTCATTACAGCACCATCTGCTCCATTTTCAAGCATATTTTCTTTAATTTTATAGATTTCTGAATACATTTCTCCAGAGATAGGTTCCAATCTGTTTGAAAGACTATTACATAATAATTCATAATTCCCTGTATCCAATGCTTCTTTACAAGTTTCAGTATAAACCTCATGTTCTTGAGTTAAATCTAGCTTTTTAAAAATATCTGGGGAGGAAATGCCTATATCTGGCTTGGCAACAATAACCCATGCCGACGGTGGTTTGTTCATAAACCCAATTAACTCACCTTTTCCTCTACAAAAAGCAGTTTTCCCATATATACAAAAAGGAATATCAGTGCCTATTTGTATTCCTAACTCACATAGTTCTTCTAAAGGTCTATTTAACTTATAAAGTCGATTCATTCCTCTCAATGTTGCAGCGGCGTCTGTCGATCCACCTGCAAGGCCAGCTGAAACTGGGATATCTTTATCTATCGTAATCGTCACACCTTGCTGTAAATTATAAGTTTCTTTCATTAACGCTGCTGCTTTGTAGGCCAAATTTTTATTATCGGAGGGAACATAACTTTGCTCTACGTCTACAACTATTTTTTTATCTTTTCGCAGTTCAAAAGATAAACGATCATTAAGATCAATCGTTGTCATAATCATTTCAACTTCATGAAAACCATCATCTCGTTTGAAGAGTGTGTCCAACGTTAAATTTATTTTTGCTGGCGCAGTCTCATAAATCATATTCCCACCCTCTTTCAATTCGATATGGTAATAAAATGATTTTAACATATTGTTATACTTGCGTTATTCTTTTTTTAAAATTTATAAGTTATTTATCCAATTTACCTTACTTATGACTTAAATTAATCTGACATATAAAATAAGCGGTTAATTCCTTATTTTACATTAATATTTTGACGTAACAAAACTATATCTCCTTAATTCTGATGCGCTTTATATTATTTCAAAAAGAAAAAGGTATATTGATGATTATTCACCAACATACCTTTTACTAATCAATCTCATTATTAATGTCTTAAATAAAAATATGGTTGCTTTAACCAAAATTTCAATTTATATTACTGCTATTTAGTGTGCAATTGCTTCTTGATGATTATCATCTTCAAAAGAAACTTGTACGTTTTCTGTTAAAACGTCAGTGTATGTATATGATACACGCTCAAAATTATGAATATCTTGGTCTAGTTCAACAATAAAAACGGATGGGTACGTTTCTTTTAAAACACCGCTACGCTCAATTGTTTTTTTACGACCACCATTCGCTTTCAGTACAATACGGTTTCCTAATTGACAATCAAGTGAATTTTTGATGTCTCCAATAGATTTTGGCATATTGCTCCACCTCGCTACAAGTTGTATAATAACACATTTAGCGCGATTTTGTCAAATAAACATCAATTTTAGCAAGGTGAAACTCAGTTGTCAATCATTTAAAATGCTAATTCTGGGAAATTTTTCAATTCATTATATAATTTTGCAAATTCTTTTATAGAAAGTGTTTCTCCCCGTCTTTTAGGGTTAATGCCACTGGCTTCCAACCAATTCACAATGATTTCTTTATTTGCTTTTCCATCCACAAACAAACTTTGATAATTATTGTTAATGGTTTTTCTTCTTTGTCCGAATGCGGCTTTTGACATTTTGAAAAACTTATCTTCATCGTCTACATCGACAAGTGGTTGATCACGTTTCATTAATTTCACAACGATTGAATCTACGTTTGGTGGTGGTAAAAATACCGTTTTGGGCACAGTCAGCACTTTGCTCGTTTCTGTATAAAACTGTGCGACTATAGAAAGGGAGCCATAAGCTTTCGTGCCTACTTCGGCGTTTAATCGCTCACCAACTTCTTTTTGCATCATAACCACATAACCATCAATCGGTAATTTTTGTTGCATTAAGTTTAATAAAATAGGTGTAGTTATATAATATGGTAAGTTAGCAACAACTAAAATTTGGTCACAATCTGCTAGTTCATGTGTCACATAATGCGCAATATCCGCTTTCAATATATCTTCATTGATTACTGTAACATTGTTATATGGTGCCATTGTTTCATTCAATACTGGTATTAAGCGTTGATCAATTTCAAATGCAATCACTTTTTTTGCACTTTTAGCTAATTGTTCTGTCAATGATCCCATGCCCGGTCCTACTTCAATAACACCTGTTCGTTCATCTATGTGACTGGCATCAATAATATTATGAATAATGTTGACATCGATTAAAAAGTTTTGTCCTAAACTTTTTTTGAAACTAAAACCATAATGATTTAAAAGTGCCTTTGTTCGCGATGGTGTGGCAATATCTTTCATATCCAATTATTTTTCACTTCCTTTATTATCTTTCAAGGCATTTCTAACATCTTCTTCTGTATAACCAAAAGCATTTAACTTGTTAAGTAGTTGTTTGCCGTTAGAATGACCGATATGAAGTTTTCTTCCTAAAATTTCTCTTTTTCTACGCGCGTCTTTACCAATTATTAATCCAAGATCAATCAGAACTTCCTTACTGATACTTTCATGACCCTCTTCGAATGGTGTACTTACATAAATCAAAGCTTCTTTTATGTCTTCAATTTTCGCATGTTCGACACCTATTTTACCACGTTTACTTTTAGCTTTTTCTCGATCAATATAAGCGTGTTTAACCCCTGGAATATATTTTTTTATCGTATTACGAATTTTATCACCTGGGAAATCAGGGTCTGTTAGAACAATGACACCTCGAGTTTCATATGCTTGTGCAATCACATTTAAAGTTTTTTCGTCAATTGCACTTCCATTTGTTTCAATTGTGTCGCAATCCACAGCGCTTTTGACCCGCTCTGTATCATCTCTGCCCTCTACTACAATAAATTCATTTATCTTCATTTATTGTGACACCTTTCGTTTTTACTTCATTTTAGAAAAATTAAAAAGGTATCGGCATAAATTATGGTTACTCTTAGTATTCACTAGACCAACTAAGCCATATTTCAGACCGATACCTTTAAAATAATATCTTTATGCTTTTAATTTAAACAAACGTTCAGCGTTCTCAGTCGTTTGACGACAAACGTCTTCATAGCTAACTTCACGTAACTCAGCAATTTGCTCAGCTACTAAAGTTACACGTGCTGGTTCATTTCGCTTCCCTCTATAAGGATGTGGCGATAGGAACGGTGCATCTGTTTCAACTAATAATCTATCGAATGGTACATGTTTAGCAACTTCTTTAGGCTGTTTTGCATTTTTAAATGTAACAGGGCCTCCTAATGATACATAGAAATTCAATTTATTAATGACATCGTCAGCAATCTCAGGAGAAGCACTAAAACTATGCATAATACCGCCGATTTCTTCTGCATGCTCTTCTTTTAAAATATCCACACAGTCTTGTGTCGCCTCTCTATTATGAATAATAATTGGTAAATTCACACGCTTAGCTAGTGCAATTTGCTTTCTAAAAAGGGCTTGTTGGACATCTTTTGGAGACTTATCCCAATGATAATCTAAGCCAGTTTCACCAATTCCAATAACTTTAGGATGTGCTGCCAACTTTTCTATCCATGCCAATCTTTCTTCTGTGCAATCAATAGCATCTACAGGGTGCCATCCAATAATACCGTATATAAAGTCATATTGATCTATTAACTCCATCGTACGTTCAACGGTTGGTGTATCAAAGCCTACTACAAACATACGATCTACGCCATTATCTCTTGCACGCTCAATAACCGCTTCTAAATCTTCATCGTATTGTTCTGCATTTAAATGAACATGTGTATCGATTAGCATATTAAATCGCTCCCTTTATCTATGATTACTTAATTACTGCACCATTTGGAATTGCATTCGGAAGACTTACCAGTGTAAGTACACCATCTTTTTCAGCAGATAAAATCATACCTTCTGATTTTCGTCCCATTAATTTAGCTGGCTTCAAGTTGGTAACTACCGCAACTTTTTTGCCGATAATATCTTCGGGTTGATAGAACTTGGCAATACCTGAAACAATTTGACGTTGTTCATTATCTAAATCAACTTGGATTTTTAATAATTTGTCAGATTTTTTTACATTCTCAGCATCAATAATCGTTGCTGCTTTGATTTCTACTTTATCAAAATCTTTGATATCAATTTGTGATTTACTAGGTACTTCTGCTTTCGCTTCTTCCACCTTATCTGGTTGCATAGATTGCTTAATATATTCTATTTCAGCATCACTTTCTAAGCGTGGGAAAATAGGTTGTGGCTTACTACTTACCATAATTGGCTCGGTTAATGCACCATATTGTTTAATACTGCTAAATTCATATAATTCAGGTGAATTGATATTTAGCTGTTCAAAAATTTGTCTTGGTGCATTTGTTAAGAATGGTCTTAATAACACTGCAATGATACGAATATTTTCTACTAAATGAGCCATAACATTGCCGAGCATTTCTTTCTGGTTCTCATCTTTCGCTAGAATCCAAGGCGTCGTTTCATCAATATATTTATTCGTTCTACTTATAAATTTCCATATTGTTGAAAGCGCTACTGAGAATTGCAAATTATCCATATTTTCATGGAATGTTTTCACAGTATCAAGCGCCAATTGTTCCATTTCTTCATCGAGTTCGTGCTTAGGACCTTCATAAGCTGGTAGTTCGCCATTAAAGTATTTATTAACCATTGAAATGGTACGGTTAACTAGGTTACCTAAATCATTCGCCAAATCATAATTTGTGCGTTCTACGAATCCTTCTGGCGTAAATACACCATCAGAACCAAATGGTAACTCACGCATTAAATAATAGCGTGTTGCATCTAAGCCATAACGATCAATCAACACATTAGGATCTACTACGTTTCCTTTTGATTTACTCATCTTGCCATCTTTCATTAAAATCCATCCATGAGCAAAGACCTTTTTAGGTAATGGAATGTCTAAAGCCATCAATAAAATCGGCCAAATGATAGAATGGAATCTAACAATTTCTTTCGCCATAATATGAATGTCTGCAGGCCAATATTTTTTAAACAAGCTATCATCATCTGATAAGTAGCCAAGTGATGAAATATAGTTTACTAGTGCATCAATCCATACATAAACCACATGTTTCGGATTCGATTGAACATGGATTCCCCAATCGAACGATGTACGAGATACTGCTAAATCTTCTAATCCTGGTTTGATGAAATTATTAATCATCTCATTTTTACGAGATGGTGGTTGAATAAAATCAGGATTTTCATCATAAAATTCTAATAAGCGATCAGTATATTTAGATAAATTAAAGAAATAGCTTTCTTCTTTTACCAATTCTACTTCGTGTCCAGAATCAGGGCTTTTACCTCCGACAATTGCACCGTTCTCATATACAGGATCAACAAGTTGTGTTTCAGTATAATACGTTTCATCCGGTACAGAATACCAACCCTCGTATTCACCAAGATATATGTCACCTTGCGCCAATAAGCGTTCAAATATTTGTTGTACAACTTCTTTGTGACGTGCTTCTGTTGTACGAATAAAGTCATCATTGGATATCTCTAATTTTTTCCATAACGCTTTGATGCCTGAAATCATTTCATCTAAATAATCCAATTCTGATTTCCCTGCTTTTTGCGCTTTTTCTTGTATTTTTTGACCATGTTCATCCGTTCCTGTTAAATATCGAACATCATAGCCTTGCATTCTTTTATAACGTGCGATGACATCACCAGCTGTAGTTGTATATGCATGACCGATATGTAAATTCCCACTCGGATAATATATAGGTGTAGTGATATAAAATGTTTCTTTCGCCATCAATGTTCCTCCTCGTTTCTCTCACTTTAAATATATCTAAATTTATTTTTATTTTCAATGAAGCAGATAAGTGTTCATTTTATATTTATTAATCATTTTAATACGTTTAATGTAGTATAAAATTAAGTATTTGTCCCTCGTCTATTTCCACTCATTTTACAACACGATAAATACTCTCTATCTTATCTACATTACCATAAATCAAGCTTGTTATGGGAATTTTTCACTTGATTTTATTGATAAAATTTCAAAAAATCTATTCTTCTATTTTCTTTTTAACGCTGAGATTTGTTAGCCTAATTTTATACATTGTGATATATATCATATACTTCACTTGTCTTCATTTGTCTTTCTTCAGCAACTTGTTTAATCGCTGCTTTAGGTTTCATATTTTTATTAATGTAGTGCTCAACGTGTTCATGTATCGACATATCTTCAAACCAAGAGGTATCTTCTATTGCAATGTCCCCTTCAATAATGATGACAAATTCACCTTTTGTAAGTATGTCGCCTTCATCTAGTTTCATTAGTAATTTTTCAACTTTGTCCGTGATAATTTCTTCGAATTTTTTTGTTAATTCCCTACCTATTGACACATTTCGTTGCGCATCTATTTTATAAATTGCCTTTAATGTATCTTTAACACGGTGCGGTGATTCATAAATAATCAATGTACTATCTTGAAACATGCGTTGTTCTAACAAATCATATTTTGCCTTTTCTTTCCTTGGTAAAAATCCAAGAAATGTGTATGTAAATGAAGGTAATCCACTTGCCATTAATGCAGTCAAGCCAGCATTTGGTCCCGGTACAGTCTCAACTCTGATTCCATTATTTCTTGCAGCTACAACAAGTTCGTATCCAGGATCACTTATCAAAGGTAGGCCAGCATCTGACACTAACGCAATATCAATCCCTTCCTGTAATTGTTGGATTAAATATTCTGTCTGCTGCGCTTTATTATGGTCGTGATAGGATTTCAACGGTGCATGTATATCATAATGTGCACAAAGCTTTTTTGTCACTCGTGTATCTTCACATGCAATCAAGTCTACTGTACGTAATATATCAACTGCTCTATATGTAATATCAGCTAAATTTCCAATCGGTGTGCCTACTAAATACAATGTCGCCATACTTCTACCCCTCACTTATCAACTGTAATTTTTTCTCTCTGGTAAATGTTTTGATTTCATATTCCCGCTTCAAAGCTTCTGATTTAGTATTAAACATTTCTTGATAAACTAACTCTACCGGCCGTCTTATTTTAGTATATTTAGCACCTTGACCGCTATTATGTTTTGCTATTCTTTGTTCTATATCTTTTGCATAACCTGTATATAAACTTCCATCTTTACATCTAACGATATATATATAATGCTTATCCATAATAGATTTCTCTCATTTCTTCTGAATATGTTCCATCTTCATTATAAATATAGAATGGTTGCTGTATGTCTAACCCTTGGTTACCACCTTTTCGTCCTTCAACTACAATTGTTTGTGCTACTTTACCCGGCTTACTATAAATAAAATAAAGCTTTTTAGGTTCTATGCGATAATGTCTCATACTGCTTAAGACATCCATAAGACGGTCAGCACGATGCACAATTAAAAATCTTCCGCCTTCTTTCAATAAGTGTCGTGCTTCAAAACAACAATCATCCAATGTACACATTATCTCATGTCTAGCTATTTTATGTGCATCTTTTTGATGTTGAAATTGTTGATTGACTTTAAAATAAGGCGGATTGCATGTAACAAGACTATACTGTGCTGGTTTAAACGTATGATGTGCTTGCTTCAAATCCATATGATACATATGAATTCTATCGGTTAGATGATTATGAACAATACTTCTTTTCGCCATGTGCACTAATTGTTCTTGTATTTCGATACCTTCAATAAACTGATTACCTTTATGAGATAACAGTAAAGGAATAACGCCATTACCGGAACATAAATCCATAATAACGTCCTTTTTCTTTATTTTTGTAAAATGTGCGAGTAACAAAGCATCCGTTGAAAATGAAAAGACATCATCATTTTGTATAATTTCTAATTTCTCTTTTAGTAAAAAATCATACCTTTCATTTTGCAATAACATTTTTGTAACCTCCAAAAAAGAGGATGAGCCTACGATGCTTCGCTAATGAAGCCTATCGCTTTTCTCATCCTCAACTCCATATTTTTTATTTGTATGAAAAACATTGATACTATTCACTTAGTACTTCAAGACAAAACAAACAGTCGTCGCCTTTTCTATGTTTACCAAATAGCTCTCCGTTGCATATATGAAAACCTTCTTTATATAACATTGCTAAATTATCTTTGCTACGTAATGGGCGTTTAGGTTGATCTTTTTTACCGTTTTCTATTTTCTTAGTTTTTTCTTCTTTATCTATTAATGTTTTTAAATTCTCATTTTCGATTTGTAAGGCGACATTTTCTTCAATTAATTCTACTGTAAGATTTTTTAAATTTAACATGTCACGATTAATTTGATTAATGTTTTCCTCTAAATGAGCTAGATTTTCAAATATGTCGCTTCGATTCAATGTTGTCACGGCCTCCTACTTTAATGTTTCTAATTCTTCCATTTTATATTCTAATGGTTGCTCAAGACCCTCTACTTTAACTTGCATAGAGATATCTAAAATATTCAAGCCCACAACTTTACCATTACCTTCTGGTGTTTCAATGACATCTCCAACATCTGGTAACTGAGCTCTCGCTTCTTCATAATAATCATTTTCATATTTTAAACAGCACATAAGACGGCCACAAGCACCAGAAATCTTTGAAGGATTTAGCGATAAATTCTGATCTTTAGCCATCTTTATCGAAACTGGTTCAAAATCCCCTAAAAAAGTAGAGCAACATAACGAGCGACCACAAGGTCCAATGCCCCCTAATAATTTCGCTTCATCTCTAACGCCAATTTGTCTTAATTCTATTCTTGTTCTCAGCTTTTGAGCTAAAACCTTCACTAACTTTCTAAAATCTACACGCTCATCTGATGTGAAATTAAAAATAACTTTCGATTTATCTAAAGTAAATTCACAATTCACTAGACGCATATCTAAATCCTGTTGTTGAATGATATCTTTGCACAAATTCAAAGCATCTTTAGCATCATATTCATTTTGTTCATATTGCATAATATCTTTTTCAGTAGCCTTACGAACAATCTGTTTTAATGGCAACGCTACATCTTCATCAGCTACATTTAATGGTTCATACTTCACTCGTCCAACTTCTAATCCTCGCTTTGATTCGACGACAACCCAGTCGCCCAAGCCTAAGTCAAAATTTTGCGGTGCATAATATTCCATTTTGCCTGAGTGTTGAAAGTGTATGCCTACTACATTTTGCATAATTATTTCACCCCTTTTATGACGATTTGTTCAAATACTAATATTGGATTTACATTTTGATTTAATTTTTTATGTGCTTCTGTTAACTGATCAAAGATTAAAACAATCTGATTATATGATAAATCTTGTGCGTATTGTTTAATTTCAACCTGTAAATCTTGGAATATCATTGCTTCTTCTAATCCTACTTTAGCATGCATAATATCTTCAAAGAAACTGTTAACCGCTGCCAACGATAATAACTGTAAACGTCTGTTTTTAGCTTGTTTTAATAAATCGACAACTGCTATTAATGCCATTGAACGGTTTTTTAATATTAACTGACACCATTTGATGATACTTTTGCGCAAAGCCATTAAATCTGAGTCTTCGTTTAACGCAACTGCAGTCTCTATCTGTGTTGTATAGGCACTTAACAATTCCGCAACAGGTCGAGTGATTTCTCGCTCAACTAATCTATCTATAAAATTCAATTTATTAATTGGTTTAAAATAAACATGTTGGCATCTTGAGTGTATCGTATCTAAAATTTGCTCTGGTTTTGTAGTTAATAAAATGGCAATGGTATTATCTGGAGGCTCTTCAAGAAATTTTAGTATACTATTTTCACCTTGAATGGTTAATTTTTCAAAGGATTCTATAATATAGACTTTATAATTTCCTTCAATAGGTAATTGATTCATATGATGCACTAATTGCTCTATTTGATCTTTTTTAATTGTTGTTTCCTCAGAAGACACATACATAAAATCTGGATGATTAAATGTTTCTACTTTTAACTGACATTGATCCTCTCCACCACATAAAATCATTTTAGAAAAATCAATCGCAACTTGTTGCATTGTCTGTCCATCGTCACCTTCAAATAAATATGCATGCGATAATTTATTAGATTGATATGCTTTTGTCAGTCTTTCTAGTTCATCCATGTTAATGTTGCTCCTTTATATAAAAAGGCTGCTAATACATAGTGCCTTTACGAATTACATTTAGCATTAACTAATCAAATAGCAACATGTAAGTCGAAAAGTTACCATATACAGCAACCATGTTTTTAGAATTGATGGAAAGCTTCTACTGGCATAACAAATACCGTTGCTCCGCCAACTTCCACTTCAACTGGATAAGGTATATATGAATCAGCACTTCCACCCATCGGGGTAATCGGCGATACAAGTTGTTCTCTATTTCCACAAGTATCATTAATAACCTGTAGCATTTCATCGACACGATTATCTTCTACACCTGATAAGAAAGTTGTATTGCCCGCTCTTAAAAATCCACCTGTTGTTGCAAGTTTTGTCGCTCTAAAATTATGTTTAACAAGTTTGTCTGAAAGTTCCTGACTATCCTGATCTTGTACGATTGCTATAATCATTTTCATACTAAACACCTCTTTTGAATATTATATCATAATTTTTCTAAATAATTGGTGATAGATTCATACGTAGCATTCACTACTTTATCTATACTTTGATCCGCATTAATTACAATAAAGCGCTCAGACTCATTATGAATAATCTTTTTATAACCTTCAACTACTTTTTCATGAAATTTTACATCTTCTTGATCTAATCGATTTTGATTTCTTTGATTTTTTAGTATTCGCTCTCTACCAACTTCGACACTAACATCTAGATAGATTGTTAAGTCTGGATATAATCCATTAATAGCAAATTCATTAATAGATTTAACTTCTTCTATACCTATACCCCTTGCATACCCTTGATATGCTAATGAACTATCAATATAACGATCACATAGAACAATATGATCATTATCTAATGCTGGAATAACTTTGCCTACGAGGTGTTCCCGTCTTGATGCAGCAAATAATAATGCTTCAGTACGGTCATCCATATCTTCTCCCTCTAACAATACTTCTCTTATTTGCTCTCCTGTCTTCACGCCTCCTGGCTCTCTTGTAAGTACGATATTATACTCATGTTTGAGTTTTTCTGCAACTTGTTGTATTACAGTTGTTTTTCCAGAACCTTCTGGCCCCTCAAAAGTTATAAAAGCTGACATCTTATTCATCCTTAATTTCTATTTTAAAATTTTTTATTCCTTCTACTCTTTGTTGCTGTTCACACCAATAATTCATTAATTTTACCATATCTTCTGTGATTTTTTCTCCTTTAAACATTATTGGAATACCAGGAGGATACGGCACAATGTGATTAGCTAATATTTTATTTTCTGCATATTTAATGTCTATTTTCCGCACATTATGTATTTCTCCACCATAATACATACTACTCCCCGTTCTATACGGTACGCTGACATTTATATCGTGCTGTCTTTCTACTAATTGAACCTTTTCAATCCTTGATAGTAATTCATCAAATGGGAATTGATCACCTTCATGCCACAACGGCAAGACCATTAATACTTGAAAGTCATCAGCCAATTCAACATAAATATGGTGTGCTTCAAAGTATGATTGTAATTCGTAACCATGATACCCTCTGCATCTTACATTTAGTTTTAGTGGGTCATCAACCTCCACAATTTCGAACCCTTTGTTTTCCAATTGTTGAACCAATTGTTCTCTCTTTTGAAAAAAGTATTCGCTATGATAATCGTCATAAAATTTTTGTGCCAGTTCTAGGCTACTCATTAATAAATATGATGGACTAGAAGATTGAAAATAGGATAAATATCTTATGACTGCTTCTCGACAAGGTGCATTTTTATGAATAAATATCACTGAACTCATCGTTAGTGATGGCAGTGTTTTATGATATGACTGCACAACATAATCCGCGCCCATGTTCAATGCCGTTTCTGGAAAATGTTCAAATCCTAAATGTGCACCATGTGCTTCATCGATTAGCATTGGTATTTTCAAAGTTTTTAAAAGTTCTGTAACAGTTTTTATATCAAAACATTCACCATAATAATTAGGGTAAGTAAACACTGCTAGTTTACTATCTTTTACTTGATCATATAATGACGTTTTGTCAGGTCCTAGATATTGATTCGTAGCGTCACTGACATCCATTTTTAATAATTGTGCCTTTGCCTTTATTAAATCTAATGCATGAAATACAGACTTATGTACATTGCGCGCTATCGCATATTCACCATTTTTTGAGGAAAACGCTTGAATCACTGACAATATTCCTGAAGTAGTACCATTCACTAAATAATAAGCATCATAATCAGGGTGTTTATCAACATTCTTCATGCTTTCAGCTATTACTGACTCAGGAGAATGTAAGTCATCAAGCCCTGTAATTTCTGTCATATCCATTTTAAAATCTAATTGATTCAAGTACCCAATAGTCATATTTTTATGTCCAGGTACATGTAATGAAATAGGTTCTTCAGCTAATAGTCCTTTCAATTTATGTAACAACGATTTGCTCATGCTTATCCTCGCTTTTCAATTCAATATTTCTTGTTTCATTACAATTCCACTATATAAATAATAAAATTAACATTACCTTATAAAACAGTATAACGTTGTAATCTTCTACATTTTAACATAATAATATAAAAAAATGCGTGCACTTAAAAACCATAGTTTTAAAGTATCACGCCTTTATGAATTAATGATATTGATACATGAACTTAACTCATTCTGTTAAAATTCTTTTTATGCAAAAAAGACCCTTTCGGGTCTTGATTGCCTGTAAAGCCACACTTCTTAATTTTAATTTTTACCTTTCACACTTATATATCTTATGAATTTACATGTTATTAGAATAGTGTGACTTATGCATGAGTTTTTGCTCATGCATTCCTCTTTACCTACTCTTGTGGAACGTAAGTCAGCTACCTTCGGCGCTAAGCAGCTTTTCTGACTTCAGGCAAGCGTTCGTAAAGTACCACTCTCAATTTATTGAGATAGCGGTACTTATGCATGAGTTTTTGCTCATGCATTCCTTTTACTTTTTCACGCTTTCCTCACTCA